>DATNLN010000186.1:0-16356 GCA_035602855.1 Candidatus Acidiferrales bacterium | reverse complement strand
GCTATGCGATGACCGAGCTTTTCACCTGCTACGACAAACCGCCGCTCGGGTGGAAACAAAAGTTGCAATTTGCGATTGGCGTTCCTTATTTCAAGGCGATGCCCGAGCGTGGCGGCACGCTATTGGCCGTATCACGCAAGGCCACATGATTTAGTGTGCACGCGGCGCAAACGTTGCGCGGATGCGCAGGACGCGAGCCATGTCCTCGCGCAGGATTCCATCCGGACAACAAGATATTCGCTGGTCACGATGGGTACGGCATTTTTTGGGATCTCAATCATTCTGTAGGGAGGCTACTTTGCAGAATCACAACACGATTGTCGTAGCAGGCGCAGGTGGATTCATCGGCGGGCATCTGGTGGCCACGCTGCGCAGTCAAGGCTATAAACATATTCGGGCGGTGGACGTAAAGCCGCTCAACGAATGGTATCAACGCTGCGACGATGTCGAAAACCTACAGCTCGATCTCAACCTAAGAGAAAACTGCGAAGTTGTCGCCAAGGGCGCGGACGAAATCTACAATCTCGCCGCGAACATGGGCGGCATGGGTTTCATCGAACACAACAAGGCGCTGTGCATGCTGTCCGTCCTGATCAATACGCACATGCTGCAGGCCGCGCTCAAGCACGGCTGCAAGAAGTTCTTTTATTCCTCTTCTGCCTGCGTTTACAACGCGGACAAACAAAAAACCTTTGAAGCTCCTTCCCTGAAAGAAGAAGACGCCTATCCCGCGCAAGCCGAAGACGGCTACGGTTGGGAAAAATTATTCTCCGAAAGAATGTGCCGCCATTTTCGCGAGGATTTTGGCCTGTACACTCGCGTGGCCCGTTTTCACAACGTGTACGGCCCCTGGGGCACCTGGTTTGGCGGCCGCGAAAAGGCTCCCGCCGCGATTTGCCGCAAGGTCATTGAGGCCAAGGTCCAGGGCACGCACGAGATTGAAATTTGGGGCACCGGCGTGCAGACTCGCAGTTTCATGTTTGCCGATGATTGCATCAAGGGTATTCGCTTGATTACCGACTCGCAAATTCTGGAACCCATCAATCTCGGCTCCAGTGAAGCCGTCAGCATCAATCAATTGGTGGACATCGTCGAAGACATCGCCGGTATCAAACTGAAAAGAAATTACAACCTCGGCGCTCCCAAGGGCGTCAATGGCCGCAACAGTGACAATGCTCTCATCCAGAAATATTTGCACTGGGAACCTGACACCACGCTGCGCGCTGGCCTGGAGAAAACCTATGCCTGGATCTACGACCAATACATGGCCCGTGAAAAAGGCGAACCGGGCGTCGTCCGGGAAGCTTCCGTTACACGCTAGGCGTGGCAGCGGCAAACCCAGCTGCTGCGCAACAACAACGGTCGCGAGCACCGAAACGATCGCGGTTGAATAAAGCGCGTGCTGTCGCGTGCACGTCGCGGATCGTCCGGACAGGGAATTAAATAATCAAAGCGCGCGATGCAGGTGTTCTTCCGCCGATACTGTTTTAGTTAGCTGCACATACTTGAGGATCGCGATGCGCCCGCACGCTTCGCATACGGGGCGTACTTGGCCACAACATCTGCTTCCGGGCACGTGATCGAAAGACTAGACCGTCCAACGGTGGAATTGTCTTTATCCGAGACGGCGCGCTTATCGAAACGTGATCTTCTTCTCCTGCCGCTGCTCAGCCTGCTGACCGTTTTCGTTTTATTTGGAATGTCCGAGGCTGTTACCCGCTTGCTTTGGCCGACGGAGTACAGTCACGCTTGCATCGTCCCCGATCCACTCGAGGGCTACCGCTTCAAACCGAATTGCAGCGTCCGCGGCAAAATTGCGGAGGGTGCCTGGATTACCTATCACTACAATGAATGTGGTTATCGCAGTGAAGGTTCTTGCGAAGCAAAGCCGCCGGGCAGCATTCGCATCGCAATCTTGGGTTCTTCGATGAGCCAGGCGCTTCACGTCTCCTATGACGACGCTTTTTTTTCTCGTTTGGCCGTCAGCCTTGGCCGCTCTTGCGCTCGCCGCATTGACGTGCAAAATCTAGGTGTGCCGGGCTCCAGTCCTGCCTATGCCGATCGTCATGTTCAGGAAGCTTTGGCGCTGAATCCGGATGTTGTTCTCTATCTGGTTGTCCCGTACGACCTGAACCAACAGCTGCTGCCCAAGGGATTGGGCGATCCCGCTGCACCCGCGCTCGTCCCATCCTCTGCGCCAATGCAGCCCGCGGTAAGTACCCTGAATCGCCTCGAACACCAGATAATTCAAAGCCGCACGCTGCTCGTCGCTCAGCACTTCGTTTTTGAGAACCGAGAAACTTATATCCGCGCATACCTCATGTATGGCGATAAGGCCGACTATCTTCGCCAGCCTTTCACTCCTGCCTGGCAGCGACGCTTCGCCGATCTTGACGTCACCATTGGCGATATCGCGGATAGGCTTCATCATGCCGGAGTCCCGCTCGTCATTCTTGCCGTGCCATCGCGCGCTGAGGCGGCGCTGCTCGGCTCCTCCCAGCTGCCCGCGCACGTGGATCCTCTCGCGTTTGGCCGTGCGATTCAGGCGATCGCTTCCAGACACGGGGCCGGTTACGTGGATCTGATGGGCCCCATCAGCCGCATCCCCAACGCGGAAAATCTCTACTACCCTGTGGACGGTCACGTAACCCCGGAAGGGCACAAGGTGATTGCTCAGGCTCTCGCGCAGAAACTGCAAGATGGCAGCGTGCCGGCTTTTTCTCACTGTGCTCCGCCGCAAAGCGCGGAACGGAGACCATAACTCTGGCTACCGCATCGCTGCAATTTCTCGCCTACTCTTTAGCGATCGCTATCATCTTCAACCTCAGCCCATCCGTGGCCTGGAGGCAGTTCGTTTTACTAGCGGCCAGTATCGGATTTCTCGCATTCTTTTCCCAGCGCCCGGCCGCATTCATCCCGCTGGCCGCTTTTCTGCTATTTGGATTCCTCAGTCTGCGCTTGATGCAGGTCGGCGCCACTCGCTTGTTTGTTCCTCTTCTAATTGTCACCATCGGCTCGTTTATTTGGTTGAAGAAATATGCGTTCATCCCTTCCTCGCTGTTCCTCCACGCAACGTACCTAACCCTGGGACTGTCCTACATCTTTTTTCGCGTGCTGCACTTGGTCATAGATGCGCGTACGCCTCATTCCACTCTGTCCCGCAAGATCAGCTTCGTTTCTTACCTGAACTACACCTTGAACTTCACCACCCTGGTCTCCGGCCCCATCCAACGCTATAACCACTTCGCTGCCATGCAGCTCGCTCCAGAGCCTTTGCCGCTGGACATTTTCGTCGCAGCTGCAGCGCTGGAGCGAATCATCGTCGGTTTCTTCAAAGTGAACGTGCTCTCTCTTTTCATGTTAATGATTCAGACCAGCTGCCTGAATTCTCTCAGCGCAGCCCCCACCGTTAACGGACGCGTGTTCACGGCTGTTACCATCGTCGCCATCTATCCGCTCTACATCTATTGCAACTTTTCCGGCTACATTGATATCGTGATCGGCATCGCGCGCTTTCTCCGCCTCCAATTGCCTGAAAACTTCAACCGCCCTTTTTCTTCACAAAATTACCTCATTTTTTGGAGCCGCTGGCATATCACCCTCTCCAGTTGGCTGCAGACTTACGTCTTCTTCCCCTTGATGGTCAAGTCGATCCGTCGTTGGCCATCGTCGGCCCTCGAGCCGTTCCTCAATGTCTTTGCGCTCTTTGTTACCTTCCTGTTGGTTGGTGTGTGGCATGGCCAGACTTCCGCCTTTGTTTTTTTTGGCGTCCTCCTGGGGCTAGGAGTGAGTGTGACGAAGTTGTACCAGGTGCTGATGGCGAAATGCATTGGCCCCGAACGCTATGCCGCGCTGGGCCGATATTTGCTTTACAACACTGCTGCTCGTGGCCTCACCTACTCCTGGGGCGCGCTCACACTGCTTTGGTTCTGGTCGAGCTGGACGCAGCTCGCATCCCTGGCCCGTTTCCTCGGCGCGCGCCAAATTGTCCTGGTGTGGATCGCAATTTTTCTTGGGTCTTCTTTCGCTCTTGCACTTTGGGAAACGGGCCGTGAATGGTTACTCTCTTTTCAGGTTGAAAATCAGCCCGCATTGTCGTCCCGTTATGTCCGAACCGTTTGGGCCACCTTCCTGCTCGTTGTCTCCATAGCGACAATTGCGCTGTTGAATGCGCCGCCCCCCGACATCGTTTACAAAACGTTTTGAAATGCTTTTAATTGCTCGATCTATTTCCCACCTCTACGATACGAAATCCGTCGCTTTCGTCCGGCGTTCACCGATTCTCGCCCGGCTGTGTTATAAAGAGTCCCGCTGCCGCGCGGACCTTGCGGAAGGGAGATCACAGTCGCAGCTGCGTTGCGTTTCGCTTTTTTGGGTTCCGACGTACATGTCGCGCAGCGTCGAACCTGCAATTCCTGCTGCGAATCCAGTAATCTCATCCGTAGAGATTCCATTTTGCGCAAATCTCGGGATCCACGATTCATCTGATGATGAGCTAGAGAGCAACAACTGCCACCTGAACCAAATCCCGGACCAAGTGCCCCGATGGATGCGGATCTTCCGCTCAACGCCGCGCAAAAAAAACCGCAAGCCAGTTTTCGCAGCCGCATTTTGCGCAATCAATGGCTCGTAGGAGACCAAGCGCTCGTAAGCGCGATGAACTTCCTCACCTCGGCGGTTCTCGCACGCATGCTGGGTGTTCACGAATTCGGCGTCTTCAGCGTCTTCTATATCATTCTTCAGTATCTCAATAGCATTCAGTTGGCGTTAATCGTTAGTCCCATGATGACGCTTGCTCCACAAATCACTGACGAATCCGAACGCGCTGTCTTCCTCAAAGGAATGGCCGGCTATCAGTACGCGTTTTCCTCGGCCTGCTGCGCGTTTACACTCTTGCTGGCCCTGGTAGAAAAATTTCACTTGGCTCCGGCCAAGCTAGACCCCGGCGTGCTGCTCCCGTTTGCTCTTTCCATTTTCTGTTTTCAGGCGCAGGACTGGCTGCGTCGCTTTTGGTATGTTTACGAAAGGGGCCGGGCTGTTTTTGTCAACGATGTCATCAGCTACGTCGGCCAGGTCGCCGTGCTGCTGGTTCTCTGGCGGATGCATGCCGCCGCAGTCACTTCCGCTTATTACGCCGTGGCGATAACTTCGCTTGTCGCATTTCTTGTGGGCGCCAGCAGCGAAGACGTCTGGGGCAGCGTTCGACAAATCAAAACCGTCGTAAAGCAGACTTGGGCATTCGGCCGCAGCCTGCTCGTCGCCAGCCAATTTCAGTGGGTGGGTTCGCAGGGAATCTTGATCATCGTTGCCGCCATCTCCGGCGTCAGCGCTGCTGGCGGCATCCGCGCCGTCATGGCGTTGCTCGGTCCCGTAAACGTGCTCTATCAGTTATTGGACAATGTGATTCCCGTGCGTGCCGCGCGTGAATTCGCCAAGTCAGGACGAACCGGCCTGCTGGCTTATCTCCGCCGCACCGGCCTTTTCCTATCCTTGGTAGTAGGCGTACCGGTACTGCTAATCAGTCTGGCGGCAAGGCCGATTATGGCAATCGCCTTTGGCAAAGCATTCGCAGGATTTGCGCACTTGGTTTTTTGGCAGGCGATTTACGTGCTCCTGGCGCTAGTTTACAAGGGCCTGCAGTATTATCACCGCACGATGGGCTCTGTCGGCGTTCTGGCTCGCTCCGCGCTGGTTGTTTCCGTGGTCAGCGTCGCCTCATGCATAATTCTTGCACGCCAATACGGCGCCACCGGCGGCATGATCGCATTGGTCGTAGGCCAAGTGCTGAACGTCGCAATCCCTCTCAGAGCGCTCGTCTACAGCAAGCCAAACCCAAGCATGAAAATATTGTAGTCGCTGGTTCCCTCGATCGCCTTCTTCAAGCCAACCTCGGTAGCTCGCACGAGACGAATCCGCACATCACCACTCTCCATAGTGAGCACACAGTTGTTCGCCTTCGTCACTCGCCCCCGTCGTTCCACCGAGAGTCATCACCGCCCGTCGTGATTTCCTCCAATCGCTCAAGCGATATTGCGCATCGCCGCAGCCCGCAATCGCGTCATGCAATCCTGTTTCTGGATTTCCGCGATGTCACTCTCCACCCAGCAATAAAATCGGGCTGTCAGATATCGCGGTCGACGTTTGATTGCCGAGGTCATGGTCGCGTCCATCCAGCGTTTTGTACTCACGAATTTGCCAACTGGGAGCGATTTCGAGTTGGGCGGATTTACCTTCAGCCCAGGCAATAAACCCCGATCTGCCATCGGCGACCTTCAGCTGACAAAGCCAAGTCCCGGTGTTGTTTCGATCGCAGGAATCGAGTCTTGCTCCCACCAGCCAGCGCTGGACCGTAGCGTATGCGATAGCCGGAGCCTTCGCATCTCCGTTAAATTGCGTCAGGCCCATATATCCGTGGCGCCAGCAGTACCAGAAAATTCTGTCGAGTCCCGCAGCCCAGCCTAAGATATAGGTTCGAGCTACGTAGGACGCAGCCAAGTCGGGTTCGAGCGGCCTCCCCATCCAGCTCGGTGCCGCCTGCGGATTCTGATCGTCATTGAGCACATACCAGCCAACCTCTGTGGCCCATATCGGCTTTTGCAAACCCGTCTGCACCATTGCAGCTTTCACCGCGCGAATTTGCGTCAGCATGTCTTCCGGAACGCGCGGCGAGGTCTCACCGGAAAGCGGAATCCCGTAGGGATGATAGCCGACCGCGTCGCAATCCTTCATCACACCCGCCCGGGCGAACAAGTCGAGGTTACGCGCGACCCGCGTAGGGACCGGATCAGCACTGGATAGCGCCGACGAAATCACCACAATCGTCGGATCAACCGACTTGAGCGTTTGAAAGGCGACCTGGTTCAACGCAATCAGGCCCGCGGGCTCGCGCAGAAAGGTATGGTTGGTTTCAGGCTCGTTCCAGAGTTCGTAGTAATGAATTTGACCTTTGTAACGATTAGCCATGGTGCGCACATAATTGGCCCACTCCTCAAGATCCTCGGCCTTCGCAATCTGCATATCGTTATTGGAAGCCTCTTCAGCGCTCGCCGCCCACTTGGGAATTCCCTCAACCACAGCGACGATATCAACACCGTGTTTGCGTGCTTCCTGGACGTCGTGATCGGACCGTGCAAAGTCCCATTGATCTTTCCTGGGCTCCAAGTCCTGCCATTTAAAATGAAAATTTCTCCAGGACGCGAACGGGAATGCGGGCCATCCTGAGTGTTCGCTGATTCCCAAAATATTCAAGTTAAACAACGTGCTTGGCACGTTGCCGCGATCCGCCGCGGAAAGGTGCACGCTTTGTTCGCTGCGGCCTGGAGGCAAAAAGAGAATAAACCCTATCGCTACCGATAATTGGCCAATTCGACTAAGATTCATGTCCACCCCACTAACCGGTTGTCGCTTAACTCAAAGCCCGCGCTTACTCAGAAAGCAAAAACCGATTAGGGCCAAGTATATCGTGTTTTCGATTGGCAAGATCAGGCATGCTGACCCTGAAGGTGATCTCCTACATATTTTCATTGTAAGGCGTCGTACGATAAGGTCTTAGGGTATGCGTGAAGAGATCGCAGCTGCGGTGGTATCTGCGGAAGCGACTTGAAAGGTCCCCGCGACATCGTTGCCGAAGCTCTGCCATTGATCCCAGCTATAGGTGGCGTAAGCGTTCCTGCCGGAGCTATCCAACCAGGTGAAATACAATCCGTTTGAATCAGAGAGGCTGTAGGCGTTGTTCGCAAAATGGTTATTCCAACTTGTGTACACCGAATTGTCGAAAGACGCTATTTTTACGATCCCAGCAGCGTTGTTGGCGATTGCGCTGAAGGTGTTGTCGTGCACGTCCAGGTTTTGCAGCAGATACGTCTGCCCGGTGTGAGGACCGTGGGTACTGGTACCACGGATACCCAGGATTCCGGCGATGCCGTTTGTGGAGCCGGTGAACGTGTTGCCGTAAATTTGCACGTTCGTTGAGTTCAGGATTGCGATCGAACTATGATCCCAAAGACTTCCGTTCCCAGACGCGGGAATCGCGGTGGTTTCATCCTCAAACAGGTTGTAGCGAATTACGGCATCCCAACTGATTTCGTGCTGGAGTCCCGCATTCATATTGTTCTTTGTGTGGTTATACTCATAAAGGACGTTCGCACTGTCGCCGTCGGTGTGGAAGCCCGGGCCAAAATTGTCGTGCGCATAGTTGTTGCTAACCACTAGGTTGGTGGCGTATTCGAATTTGGCGCCGCCGCCGTTCGCAAAATTCGCCCAGTTATTGAATGCCAACTCATTGCCCTGAACATTCATCGCGGTGCTGGCGAATCCGCCCTCTAACCCGAAATCGCCGTTGTCGTGAGAATAGTTTCCCAATATATTCCCACTAGCATAGATGCCGTCGCCGTGATTCAAACGCACTTCATTTCCTTGAATCGTCCACGTCGCTCGTCCTTGTAACGCGCCCAAATTATTGCCAGCGAACTTCTCAATCGTCAGTCCCTCGATTAACACGCCATCCGCCCCGGCGCCATTCGCAAGAAAGGGAAGGCCACAGACAATCGCCTCCACGGTATGTCCGGTGGGATTGTCCGCGATATAAATCTGTTTGTTTCCGTAATCGCGGTAAAACGTTCCGGATACCACGTCGGACACGCTCATCACTCGGTTCAATGGTTTGTTGTCCAGGAACACGGCATCGGGAAATTGACATGCAATGGATGTGCTATCCGCGCAGACGTCGCTGGTTTGTGCAAACAACTGAGGCTGGTTCGCGGCCACCCAATAAGTGCCGGATTGCGTCCAGGACGTCACCAACTGTGACCCGTTCAGCACGACTCCAAGCGACAATCCCAAAAACACATCGTTGTTCTTCGGCAGCATGTTCGTCGTCATCCGGTAGGTTCCGGCGGTAAAACAAAACGTAGTGCCCTCCGGATTTGCACTGACGATCTGCGGCAGATTGTCGCCCGGATTCAACATCGCCTGACAAGCCGCGCCCGTTCCCGATAGCGTTACGGTAGCCGGTGAGTTCCCAGCCGTGCTGTTGATCGTCAGATTGCCGCTCGCGGCTCCCGCCGCATTGGGACCGAACGTCGCCTTCAGCGTCATGGTTTGCCCGCTGCTCAACGTCACCGGCGCGGTGGCGCCTGTAACTGCGAACGGCCCGGAAACGCCTACCGAGCTTATCGTGATTGACCCCGCACCGTTGTTTGAGACCAGTATGGACTGAGCAGGGCTCGAGCTGCTCACCGGCTCAGTTCCAAAACTCAAACTGCTCGGCGAAATAGCCAGACTACCCTGCGTCGGAGTGGAAATTCCCGTTCCGGTCAGGTTCACCACAGAAGGTGAGTTTTCGGCCGTGCTGTTGATCGTCAGATTGCCGCTCGCGGCTCCCGCCGCATTGGGACCGAATGTCGCCTTTAGCGTCATGGTTTGCCCGCTGCTCAACGTCACCGGCGCGGTGGCGCCTGTAACTGCGAACGACCCGGAAACGCCTACCGAGCTTATGGTGATTGACCCCGCACCGTTGTTTGAGACCAGTATGGACTGAGCAGGGCTCGAGCTGCTCACCGGCTCGGTTCCAAAACTCAAACTGCTCGGCGAAATAGCCAGGCTACCCGGCGTCGGAGTGGAAATTCCCGTTCCGGTCAGGTTCACCACAGAAGGTGAGTTTTCGGCCGTGCTGTTGATCGTCAAGCTCCCGCCCGCCGCTCCCGCCGCTTTGGGACCGAATGTCGCCTTCAGCGTCATGGTTTGTCCGCTGCTCAACGTCACCGGCGCGGTGAGGCTTGTAACTGCGAACGGCCCGGAAACGCCTACCGAGCTTATCGTGATTGACCCCGCACCTTTGTTTGAGATCAGTATGGACTGAGCAGGGCTCGAGCTGCTCACCGGCTCGGTTCCAAAACTCAAACTGGTCGGCGAAATAGCCAGATTACCCAGCGTCGGAGTGGAAATTCCCGTTCCGGTCAGGTTCACCACAGAAGGTGAGTTTTCGGCCGTGCTGTTGATCGTCAGATTGCCGCTCGCGGCTCCCGCCGCTTTGGGACCGAATGTCGCCTTTAGCGTCATGGTTTGTCCGCTGCTCAACGTCACCGGCGCGGTGAGGCCTGTAACTGCAAACGGCCCGGAAGCACCTACCGAGCTTATGGTGATCGACCCCGCACCGTTGTTTGAGATCAGTATGGACTGAGCAGGGCTCGAGCTGCTGACCGGCTCGGTTCCAAAACTCAAACTGGTCGGCGAAATAGCCAGATTACCCAGCGTCGGAGTGGAAATTCCCGTTCCGGTCAGGATCACCACAGAAGGCGAGTTTTCGGCCGTGCTGTTGATCGTCAAACTCCCGCTCGCCGCTCCAGACGCGTTCGGTTTGAAAATCACATGGAAGGTCAGACTCTCGCCCGGATTCAATGTCACTGGCAAGCTGTTGCCTGCGGATGTGAACGGTCCCGAGACCGTAATCCCATTTACTGTGATCTCTCCCGTAGTGTTGTTTGAAACCGTTGCGCCTTGCGCAAGGCTTGAACTGCTGACTGTCACGTGGCCGAAACTCAGCGAGGTTGCGGACAAAGCTAGGGCAAGATCAGCCGACGGTTGCGTCACCTTTGTGCTAGTGTAGCCAGCGCAGGACGACAGAATCGTCAAAAGAAAAAACTCAATCGCAAAACAGGCCACCAGGCTAGATCTTTTTCCTCGCCGCCGCTGGCCTCTTTTTCGAAAATTGCGAAGAAAAAGGGAAGCCAGCTCTTCGTCAGAGCAGGGTCGTGTATAGCCGCCGTCTTTTGGCCGCGTTTCCAACTCGAAGCCTCCACTGCGCGCAATAGCGCTTTACGAATCCGAGGTCGTAGGATTCGCTTCAAAACTTTTCGGGCTCTGCTACCCACTATGGGCTGCGCGTTTTTCGCAAACAACTGGTCGCTCGTACAAGTTAAGTACTGGGCTGTTCGGACAGGATACGGATGTGTACCGGGTTCGGAGAGCGGCGGTAACTTATCGCCAAGGAGAACACGATGGGGCAAGGCGTCTTCCGAGACGACGAGTGTTCGTTAAATCGGTTGTAATGTGCAGGTTGACGAGCGTGTATTTTGCTTTGCACGCATGTTCAATATCGCTAAGAACGAGACAGGTCGCGGACTAATCTCTTTAGGGGTGAGGGTCGTAATAAAGGTAGCCAGCGGCGAGATTCAATCCAAAGCAGAAGGGCTGGGCAGAAAGATTTTATCCCCTGGAAGCGCGGCATCTCTTTCTAATCAGTGCGCGCTACGTTCCGAGCAAATTAATCTGCAATTTTTCATACCCGTGCTCGCGCGCCCACAAATCCAAAGGTATTGTCGCCAGTTCATCCACCACCGGAACCGCCAGCCCGGTCTTGGTCAAATCAATACTCTTCAAATACATGTGGCAGGTATCGCAAACATCCACTCGCACGTGCGCAATCTCCGGCGCGGAATAAAACGCCATCTGCGGCTCCCTCTCTTCTCCGCACGCTGGGCAATAAACTCTGCGAAACCCCCACTCGTGCGCGCACAACATGCAAATCAGCGATTTTTTTGCGCCATCGCCCTCGCTCCGCAAAACTCCCACAATCGGTTTCCCGCCGCACAACGGGCAAGTCGAAGGCGCTCCATCCACAATCGTGTTCTCGCGCTGATCGGCAAGATACTCCGCGTAAGGCTGCAGAAAAATCCACGCCAGCAATTGTTCGCGAAGCTGGATCGCACCCGCCGCGCCCTCCCACTCCTCGTCCATTCCGCCGCTAGGGTGAGCCGTGTCCAGATCGCCGTGCCAAAAATCCTCGATCGCGCGCTGCCATGCCGGCGTCCCTTTCCGCGCCAATCCGCCGGCGGCCTGCGCCAGCGGCGCGGGCGCAATCTGTTCGATCAGGGCCAAAAATCTGGAAAAATTCGGCAGCAGCAGGAAAAGATCCAGTTCATCGCGCAAACTTCCGCTGGATTCACCCGCTGGCGAATCCGCCAAAGCTTGCTGAATGTCCGCATACAGGCTTCTCTGAAATGTTGCCACGCGCGAGTAGTAACGTAATCCTTCAGCGGCGAACGGATAGGAGGAAGACAGTTCGTTGGCACGGCGTATACGCCGGTCCCACTGCGCTTGGATCATTGTTTGGATCGGGATTTGCCGGTGACCTCGTAATACCAGGTGCGATGAAATGTCCACGCCCAGGCGCGCGTCACGTATCCATGAATCATCGAGCCGAAGCTGCCTTCTTCCAGAATCGCGCTCATATACACGTGAATCAGGTACAGCCCAATCGTAATCAGCGCCACGCTCGCATGCACCAGAATCGCCACGTAGCGCACGTACCGCCAACTCCACGGCAGCGCTTCGGTGTACCACAGCGCCACCCCGGTTATCAGCAGCAGTATCACGCCGTAAAAAATTCCCCAGAAGAAAAGTTTCTGCCCAAAGTTGAAGCGGCCCACCGGCGGCAGTTTGTCATCCTCATTCTGAATATAGTAGGGCATCGCCTTCGCCCATGCACGATCGGCCTCATCGATCTCCATGTCCCGGTGCCACTCTTTGAAAGTCCAGAATAATGACGCGGAAAAAATCAACCCGAGCCACGGATGCACCAATCGCGCCGTCGGCCCACCGCCCACGATTGCGGCAAGCCAATACAAGTAAGGAGACCAGAACGCCAGACCCGTGATCAGCGCAAAGGTGTAGCTGAGCGCGCCGACCCAGTGATTCACTCGTTCGCCAAACGAATAACGCGGAATCAATTCCTCGTCATGGTTGACAGCACTCGCACGCGGCACCGCGTCGCTGGTCATGGCCGCCTCCCGTTCCCAGCATCCGGCGGAATCGGTTCTTCCTTCTTTGGCCCGAATCGCATGTAATGCAACGCCAGCCCCAGCAGCCCGCCAACCATTGCCAAATTTCCCAGCCACTTCAGCGGCCCCTTCCATAATCGCACCGAGTACGGAATATGCGGATCTTTCGGCAACCCGCCGTACAACTCCGGATTTTTCGCATCATGCAGCACGTAAATCACGTGCGTTCCGCTCACTCCCGGCGGATCGTAAACACCGGCATCAGCGAATCCAGAAACGTCCCGCAGTTGTTTCGCGCGCGTCTGCGCCAGTTCCTTCATTTCACTCTTCGTCCCGAAATGCAGGCAACCGGTGGGGCAGGTCTTGATGCACGCCGGTTCCAATCCCACTGACACGCGATCGTTGCACAAAGTGCACTTGAAAACTTTTCGCGCCGCCGGACTGAACTTCGGAATATTAAACGGGCAGCCAGTCATGCAGTACCCGCAGCCGATGCAGTTCGCTTCCTGGAAATCCACAATACCGTTCGCATACTGCACGATCGCCGCATCCGCCGGACAGGCCGCCAGGCAACCCGGATCTTCGCAGTGCATGCACTGATCTTTGCGCATCAGCAGCATCATGCTGCCGTCTTCGCGCTCGTGCTCATTGAACTTGATCAGGTTCCAGTAATTCCAAGCCGTCTCCGGCATCGTCTGGTAGGAATTGTCAAAAGTCGTTTCGCTGAACGTGTATCCATTCCATTCCAGGCAAGCCACCTCGCACGCCTTGCACCCGATGCAGGTCGTCGTGTCCACCAGCTTGCAAACTTGGAATTCCCGGTTGAAGCCGGCGCCCGGAACCATCCCCGGGTGTCCTGAAATCCTGATCAGTTCTGTTGCCGCCTGGCTCATTGTCCGCTCCCTACGCCTTCTCCACCTTAACGAGGAAGCCCTTGGATTCAGGGGTGTGTGCATTGGGATCGGTCACCGCAGGCGTCAGCAAATTCGCCGGCGTGCGCGCGTCTCTTCCTTCATCCTCGGGAATACCGCGGAAGCCCTGATGAATCGGCAATCCTATCTGGTAAACCTTCTTGCCATCGATCATCATCGGCCGCAGCCGCCGCGTCACGAATGCTTTCGCGGTGTACGTTCCCCGCGCGCTGATTACGTGGATCATGTCCCGTCCGCGAATTCCTTTTTCTTCCGCCAGCTCCACCGGAATTTCTACGAACGGCTCCGGAATCAGCTGCACGTTCATCGGGTTATTTTTCGTCCAGTAGTGATACTGCTCCGTCAGCCGGTACGTCGTGCACACGATCGTGTATTCCGCCGGGTCGCCGAATTTGTCGTACGGCGACTTGAATTTCTTCACCAGCGGATTGTTCGATTGCTCCGGGTGGAACAGATTCTTCGTAGGACTTTCGATCGGTTCGTAATGTTCCGGGAATGGCCCGTCGGCCAGCACTCCGATCGGCGCGAATAATCTTCCCACGCCTTCCGGGTTCATGATGAACGGTCCCAAATGATCTTGCGGGTGGGAATCCACCTTGAAGTCCGGCACATCACTACCCACCCATTTCCCCGCTGCTTCATTCCACCAGATTTGCCTGCGCTCGGGATCCCACGGCTTTCCGTCCACATTGCACGACGCGCGGTTATACAGCACGCGCCGGTTCGCAGGCCAGGACCACGACCAGTTTGGAAATACTCCCATACCCGACGGATCTTCCGTGCCACGCCGCTGAATCTGCGCTCCCGCCTCCGTCCAGCAACCGGAATAAATCCAATTGCCGCACATCGTCGTTCCGTCATCCTTCAACCAGGCAAAACCCGGCAGCTGCTGTCCCGCCTTGATCACCTGCTTGGTTACCGGATCCGTCAAATCCGCGAGCGCTTTTCCGTTCAGCTCCATCGCCACTTGCGCCAGCGACGGGTGCGCCGCGTCCCCGTACGTCCAGCTCAAATTCAGAATCGGATCCGGGAATTTTCCGCCCTCTTTCTTGTACAGGTCCCGCACGCGCAGGAAAATCTGCGCCACGATGTCCTGATCCAGACGCGCATCTCCCGGAGGCGGCACCGCCGCATATTTCCACGTCACCCAGCGCGCCGAATTGGTCATACTCCCGTCTTTTTCCGCGAATCCCGCGCACGGCAGCCGGTACACTGTCGTATTGATCGTCTTCTGTTCGTCCTTTGTGATTCCCGGAGCCTTCCAGAAATCGCTGGTTTCGTCCTCGTAAATCTCCCCCACTACCAGCCACTCCGCTTTCTTCAACGCGTTAATATTCTTGTGCGTGTCGGGCCCGATCATCACGCCGTTCATTCCAAACGCCATCATGCCCTTCACCTTGCCGTTGTACATATCCTCCCAGATATGCGTCCAGGAATAATCGCGGTCCACCCGGGGCAGGTAATCGAATCCAAATCCGTTGTCTTTGGTCGCCGCGTCGCCGTACATCGCCTTTAGCAGCGATACGAAAAATGCGGGAGTGTTTGAATAGTAGTTCCACGAACCCCACGGCGACGGTTTTGACGAGGTCGGCGTCGTGCGCTTCAGAAACGTAGCCAAATCCGTGTCCGTCGGAGTCGGCGCCTTCAAATATCCCGGCATGGAGTCGAACAGTCCGGCCATATCGGTCGCGCCCTGAATATTCGAATGCCCACGCAAGGCGTTCACTCCGCCGCCCGCTCTTCCCACGTTCCCCAGCAGCAACTGGATCATTGCCGCCGTGCGGATAATTTGCGTTCCGAAAGTGTGCTGCGTCCAGCCCACCGCGTAAATAATCGTGCCCACCTTCTTCATGTCCCCGTCTTTGCGCACCGACGTGAACATGTCAATCGCCTTCAGATATTGTTCCTTCGGTATCCCCGTGATCCGCTCCACGGTTTCCGGCGTGTAGCGCGAATACTGCTGCTTCATCAGCTGGAAAACACAGCGCGGATGCTGCAGCGTCAAGTCATAAGCCACATTCGGCGGCAGCGCCGGAGGTGCCGCGGCTTGCCCATGTTCGGGTTCGGGTGCGTGACCAGTCGCCCCGCCGGGGCCGGACGCCCCACCAGCGCCAGACGTCCCGCCCGCCGCACCACCGCCCGCGGCAGTCGTGCCCGGCTTCCCGCTCAGGTCTCCGCCTTCCTGATAATTCCAGGTGGTCTTGTCGTAGGTCCCCGCCACCGCATCAAATCCGGAGTACAACCCATCCTCCGGCAATTTAAATCCCTCCTTCACAATAAACGCGGCGTTCGTGTAGTTGATCAAATACTCTTTCGCGTAGCGGTTGTTTTCGATTGCGTAGCGTATCAACCCGCCCAGAAACGCAATATCCGTCCCGGCGCGAATCTGTACAAACAGGTCAGCAGTAGAAGACGTGCGCGTGAATCGCGGATCTACAGAAATAATCTTGGCGTTGCGGTTGCGCTTGGCCTCCATCGCCCACTTGAATCCGCAGGGATGGTTCTCGGCGGGATTTCCGCCCATGATCAACATCATGTCGGTGTTCTTGATGTCGATCCAGCCATTGGTCATCGCCCCGCGTCCGAATGTTGGTCCCAAACTTGAGACCGTGGGGCCGTGTCAAACACGGGCTTGGTTTTCTAAA
>DATNLN010000175.1:0-33893 GCA_035602855.1 Candidatus Acidiferrales bacterium | reverse complement strand
GCTCAAAATGCTCCAGCAAAGGACACCAAAGCAGGCGTCACCACCGTCATGAGCTTGCTGAAACCCACCACCTTCGCCGGCAAGGAATTGAAAGCGGGAGATTACGCGGTGTCCGCCGATGAGACCCACGTGCGGCTTTCGCTGAACGGAAAAGTCGTCGCCGAAGCGCCGGTACAGTGGAAAGAAGAAACCGCCAAGGCGAAGTATTCGGCCTTCGTCAGCGAAGGCAACAAAATCACCGAAATTCACTTCGGAGGCAAAACGCGATTCGTGACTATCTCCGAGTAGCGGTCCGCCGCAACAACCCGGCGGGGAACGGTCGCCCGTGCGATCGCTGCCCGCCGGTTTTTGTTTTTTGAGGAACCGGCGCAGTAAACGCTCCACCACGTCATCCACGTTTGATGCTGCATTGAGACGCGCAAAGAAGTTTTCGTTTGCCACGCTCGCTGCAGCCATGGTATCCGTAGTTCTGTCAAAGTCCTGCCCATGAACTTTCAACTACAGCTTCGTTCCGCGCTTCTCTGCGCCCGACGCACCTTGCGCTCGCTCGCGATGCCGTCGCTTTCCTATCCCGCATTCTACCCGAAGCACGCGCGTTTGATTCCCGCCGCGGCCATTGCGCGAATTATTCCCATTATTAGGAGCGGATAACGGCCGGCGCACAGCTTCCAGTTTCTGCGCCACAGGCCGTTACCCATAAAGGGCAACGGCCTTTACGTTTTTTAGGGGACAACAAAATGAATTCCAGCGCCAAACAAACGAAACGCCCTGCCGGCAGCAAAGTGACGCTGAAAACCATTCAGCAAGCCGCCAAGCGCATCCGCAACTCGATCTACGTCTCGCCCTTCATGCGCTCGGAAACTTTTTCGCAGCTCACCGGAAACTCACTTTTTCTGAAATTGGAAAATCTGCAGATGACCGGCTCGTTCAAAGAACGCGGCGCCCTGAATAAAATCCTCCTGCTCACGCCCGACGAGCGCCGTCGCGGCGTCATCGCGGCGTCGGCCGGCAATCACGCACAAGCCGTCGCCTATCACGCCACCAAACGCGGCATCGCTTCGCAAATCGTCATGCCGCTCACCACTCCTTTGGTAAAAGTTTCCGCGACGCGCGGTCATGGCGCGGAAGTGATTCTCTGCGGCGCGAATTACGACGAAGCCTGCCAGGAAGCCCTGCGCCGCTGCAGCGAACAATCCCTCACGTTCATCCATCCCTTCGACGATGAAGCCGTCATCTCCGGCCAGGGCACGCTAGGCATCGAAATGCTCGAACAGGTCGCGGATCTGCACGCGGTAGTGATTCCCATCGGTGGCGGCGGATTGATCGCCGGCATAGCCTGCGCCGTGAAGGAAATAAATCCCCAAATCAAAGTGATCGGCGTGCAAACCTCAAAGTTGCCGTCCATGAAAGCAGCCGTTGAGGAAAACGCCATCGTCACGCTGCCGGCTGAAAAAACCATCGCCGACGGCATCGCCGTCCGCTCCGCCGGAGTGCTCACCCTGCCGCTGGTCCAGAAGTACGTGGACGAAATCGTAACAGTAGACGAAGAAGAGATCGCCAACGCCATCCTGCTGCTGCTCGAAAAAGAAAAGACGCTCACCGAAGGCGCAGGGGCCGTAGCCGCCGCAGCCGTCCTGAACCGCAAAACCGCCCTGGCCGGAAAAAAAGTCGGCGTCCTGATATCCGCCGGCAATATTGACGTCACCCTGCTCGCGCGCATCATCGAGCGCGGCCTGGTAAAAGACGGCCGCCTGGTCCGCCTCCGCATCCATCTACCGGATCATCCCGGCGCGCTGGTACGCCTCTCCACAGTGATCGCCGAGCACAAAGTAAATATCGTGGAGACCAGCTTCAATCGTTCGTACTACGGGGTCGTTCTAGGGGATACAGCGATTGACATCACAATGGAAACCCGCGGCCCAGAACACATAGCGGAACTGAAAGCAGCGCTAGACGCCGCAGGCTACTCCCACGAACGCGTGCAATAAATAAATGAAGACCTGCAAACGAACTACTGCCGCGCGCGATCGTTCTTCACAGCCTCTTCCACCAACGCCTCCAGCTCGCGCCGCGTCAAAGTAATCCGCTCGGTATTCGCCGCAGTCTCGGAAGTAACCGGAAATTCCGGCCCGGCGTTAGGGGCCGTCTGCAATCCATACCGCGCCCGCGCCGCCACCAATTTCTGCACGTCGCCGCTGGAAAGCAAAACTTGCTTGCCCAGCATCTCCGTAACCAACGCCACGCGCGCAAAATGCTCGGTCGTCTCCATGCGGAAAAATGCCGTCATCAAATCCTGTCCGTAACTCACCACTCCATGATTCGCCAGCAAGATCGCGTCGTAGCCGTCCACAAACGGCGCGATGCTGTCGGCCAATTCCGGAGTTCCCGGCGTGCCGTACGGCGCCACCGGAACGCACCCGAGCGAAAGAATCAATTCGCACAGCAGCGCTTTATTCAGCGGCACTCCCGCCGCGGCATAACCCGTCGCAGCCGGCGGATGCGCATGACACACCGCGTTCACATCGGTACGGTGCTGATAAATCATCAAATGCATGGGCAGTTCAGAAGAAGGATTGCGTCGGCCCGACACCTTCTTCCCATCCATATCCGTAATGACCATATCCTCCGGCGTCATCATGCCCTTACAAATTCCCGTCGGCGACGTCAGAATGTGCTGCGTGTCCAGGCGCACCGACAGATTCCCGTCCATGGACGCCACGTAACCGCGGTCATATATCCAACGCCCTACCGCGCACATGTCGCGCCGGTGCTCGTCTTCACTCTTCAGTGCTCCGGGCAAAATCGATTCAGGAAACACGTTTCCTCCTCGACGAACTCCGTGCCGCCAACCGCTGCGCCTGGTAGCCGGGCTAGGCGTAAATTCCGCGTAGCTTCAACGCCCGGGCCACCCGGTCAATCGCGACAATATAAGCCGCGATGCGGTTGTTCACCCCATGCGTTTCGGCGTACCTTACCACCTGTTCGAAGCTTTGGTCCATCACATCTTGCAATCTTTCGTTCACTTCGCTTTCCCGCCAGAAGAACCCCTGCCGGTCCTGTACCCACTCAAAGTAACTGACCGTCACCCCCCCGGCGTTCCCCAGGATGTCCGGAATGATGAAAATGCCTTTATCCTCGATGATTTTGTCCGCATGCGAAGTGGTAGGACCATTCGCCCCCTCGCACAAAATCCTGCATTCCACGCGGTTGGCATTGCCACTGGTGATCTGGTTCTCGGTGGCAGCTGGTACCAGGACGTCCGTGGGATGGAACAGCACCTCCTGCGCCGTCTGCTTGTCGCCGCCCCCTGGAAATTCCGGCAATGGTTTCCGCTGCCCGTAGACCCAATCCACCAGCTTCGGAACGTCGAACCCCTTGTCGTTGTACAGCCCGCCGTGAATATCCGCGACGCCGATAATCTTGTACCCCGACTCGTGCATCAGAATCGCCGCCTGCGAGCCGACGTTTCCGAAGCCTTGAATGATCACCCGGCAACCCTCGCGCTTTATGCCTAGTTTCCTCAGCGCGTTGTTGCAGCACATCATCAACCCGCGTCCGGTGGCTTCCTTGCGGCCTTGCGACCCACCCAGCTCGAGCGGCTTGCCCGTCACTACCGCAGTAGTTGCCTGCCGCACGTGCATCGAGTAGGTGTCCATCACCCAGGCCATCGTCTGCTCGTTCGTGCCGATGTCCGGCGCCGGGACATCGCGCTCCGGGCCAAACCATTCACTTAATTCCGCCGTGTAACGCCGCGTGATGCGTTCCAGCTCCGTCTTGGAAAGCTTGGTGGGGTCGCAAATCACTCCGCCCTTCGCTCCACCAAACGGAATATTCACCACCGCGCATTTCCATGTCATCCACGCAGCCAGCGCGCGTACTTCGTCCAGCGAAACGTCTGGCGCAAAGCGAATCCCGCCCTTGCCCGGCCCGCGAATCGAAGAGTGCAGCACCCGGTACCCGGTGAAAACTTCAATTTTCCCGGAATCGCGCGCCACCGGAATATAAACCGTGATTTCCTTGCTGGGATATTTCAGGTAGCTGTAAATCCCCTCTTCCAGGCTCAGCTTCTTCGCGGCAATCTCAAACCGCGCTTCCGCCGACTTGTAAACATTCAATTCATCAGAAGTAACCGCCGACATGAACCCCTCCAAAAATTGCGCAACAATTCGCTATGCACAACCACAGTTCGCCAAGCGATGAGCAAACTTCATCATACGACCGGCGAAGTAAATGGATTGCCTATGAATGACGGCTAAGCCGCGCGCCCCGTTCCACAATCTCTCTGCGCCCGGGCGTCCAGACAGCGTCGGCCAGTATACGAACCTGCCGCCAGCCGCGCAACAAAAGCATTCTGAAGGAAATGGTTCAGTCTAGGCTAATGCGCAACACATCCGAGTGGAATACTTCCGCCTACGTCGCGGTCCAACCCCTCTGGGTCGCGAGCCCACGGGAGCTGCTACTTCCCACAATCAGGAGCTGGTAGCTCGGACCAGCAGAATTTGGCATCGCAACCACGATTTATTTCTGGCTCAGAAGATAGAGGTCGGCGTGGCCGCCGGGGCGCGCATAGACGATCGTCGAAAGATCCCCCGAAAAAGAATAAGAACTACCGCCCCCATAATTCAGGGGAAAGGAAAAGGGAATCTTCAACGCGATCTGGGGCGGCCCGATGGTTTTGCCGTCTTTCCAAAGCTGACGGTAAATGGTGACCTCACCGCGAGAACCAACGGCATACAAGAACGACCTGCCATCGCGCGCAAATTTTGCGCCGAAAGTTACCACGCCGGGAAGCAGTAAGATGCATTTGCTGTCGGAGAGGGAGATCTGGTAGATTCCGGTCTTCTCGCCAAACAATACGTCAAATAGCAAGTACCGGCCGCTGGGGTCGGTGTCGCTCCCGACTCCCTTTCCGCAGTCGTCAACTAACTTCTCCGCGTTCGAACCGTCCACGCTCAATTTCCAAACGGCTGGCATCGAACCCGCACTGTCCTGAGCGGTTGCGTATAGGGTCTTCTGATCCGGGCTCCATTTCAAACCCCAGAGAATATTTCCCGTCCGTGGGAGCTGGCGAAGACCGCTGCCATCAGCTGCCACGATGTAAGCTTTGTCACTCTGCCCGGTTCCCGCCACGTGCTCGGCAAAAGCCACGTGAAAATTGTCTGGCGCCCAGTTCCCGTGCCCCAGGTTTTCTCCGCTGGCGATTTTCAGTTTGTTGCCGCCGTCGATATCGGCTGCCCAAAGTTCGCGCCTCTTGCCTGCAAGGAGCGTGTCGTACATGACTCGTTTCCCGTCGGGTGAGATGGCGGGCCCGGTTGCGTCCTCGGACACGATTTCTTTCATTTCCCTTGATTGTACATTGTATGCGGCGAGGGACCCGGAGGATTGGCCATTCACATAGTAGATTCCTTTGCCACCCGGGTCGGGCATCGGTGAGAAATCAGGTCCCGTCCCAAAAGTAATCTGAGTCAGAGTTCGGCTTTTCAAGCCGTAACTCCAGATGTTGGTCAAGCCGTTTGCATTCCGGCTAAATACCACTGTTTCCCCTGGTTCGGCCCACACGACGTCGCGGCCATCCCAGGACACCTCGCCTAAAGCGACGGCCTGATGGCTGCTTAGGTTTATTCTGTACAAGGTGAAATTCGAGGGATCGTCTCGATAACCGGCAGCGAGCAACTCGTTGCCGCTGGGAAATAATAGAGCTGGGATAAAGCGCAGGCCACTGCCTTCGGAGTTGTAGACTAATTCTTCGCCCAGTCCCGATTTTTCCGCACGAAAAATTCCGGGGCTATCCGACTTGTCATAATAAATGAAAGCGCCGTCCTGCGAGGGCACGGCATAAGAGCCAGGCACGACATGGCGGGGAGCCCCGCCAAGCGTAGGCACCGCCCAAACTTCGTCGCGCCCGAGATACCTTTCGTAATAGATTTCTTTCCCGTCGGGCGAAAATGCATTCACATACTTGTCGCCTTCGTCGTTGGTGAGCTGAAGAGGCTCGCCACCAGAAGCGA
This sequence comes from Candidatus Acidiferrales bacterium, assembly GCA_035602855.1. Classification (GTDB taxonomy): domain Bacteria; phylum Acidobacteriota; class Terriglobia; order Acidiferrales; family UBA7541; genus Palsa-295. The sequence continues at coordinate 27,885 of DATNLN010000175.1, read as the reverse complement.
GCATCAGGAAGACTTGCGCGATGCCGGCTACCGGCGAGGTGAAAGCCACGGCGTGGCCATCGGCAGATAGCCTCGCCTGGTTCATGGGTTTGTTCCAGTGGCTGATTTGGGTAATTTTTGTGGGAACGATCGAGCGGAACCAAAAGTGATACGCCGCCAGCCCACCGGCAAGAAGAATGGCGACAGCACACAGCGCGACAATTACATAGGGCAGACTTCGCGAGCGATCGAGCGGCGTGGCTGCCGAATCACTCACGGCTGGAATTGCCGCAGATGAACTTGGAGGGACAGCGGCAATACCGCGCGCGGAACCTTCGGCGCCGGACGAGGAAATCCGGCCTGAATCCGTGTCGCGTTTCAGACGCTTCAGTTCCGCTCGAATCTCCGCAGCGTGCTGATAACGGAGCTCCCGATCCTTGTCGAGAGCGCGGTTGATGATCCTCTCTAGCTCTGCCGGCACATCGGGATTCAGGCGCACGGGAGCGACCGGAGTGTGATGCAGAATCGCATCGGTAATCTGTCCCGATGCTTCGCCGCGAAAAGGCAGAGCGCCGGTGGACATCTCATAGAGCACCACGCCAAAAGAAAACAGGTCGGTGCGTGGGTCCAACTCTTTTCCGCGCACTTGCTCGGGCGACATGTAGGCAACGGTGCCAACCGTCGCACCCGGGCTCGTCAGCAGTTCCTCCGGTGCTGCGGTGGGCATGGAGGAAGCGCCCGTGCCATGCGTGAGACGAGCCGACGGAGCGAGCTTGGCCAAGCCAAAATCGAGAATCTTGACGTGGGCGCGTTTGGTGACAAGAATATTGGCAGACTTGATGTCGCGATGGATGACGCGTTCGGCATGCGCTGCGTCGAGCCCTTCCGCTATTTGGATGCCCAAATCCAGGATGGTTTCTGTTTCCATCGCTCGGCCAGCGATGCGATGTTTTAGCGTGGTCCCATCCAGATATTCCATCACGATGAAAGCTTGCCCGTTGTCCTCGCCGATTTCATGAATCGTACAGATGTTCGGATGATTCAACGCCGATGCTGCCTGCGCTTCACGCCGAAATCGCTCCAGTACTTGCGGGTCTCGGGCAACCTCATCCGGCAGGAACTTCAGTGCCACGAACCGGCGCAAGGTGGTGTCTTCTGCCTTGTACACGACGCCCATGCCCCCGCCACCGAGCCTCTCTACAATTTGATAGTGCGAGATGGTTTGGCCGATTCGAGATGCGATTTCCGCCATTTGCGCACATCTTAGGTTGGGGTAGAAGGCAAGTCAACGAAGAGAGGCTGCGTGTCGCTGCAAAATGAGAATGTCCGGTTTGTGCAAAGGAGGAATGTCCGCTTTCATGCAACTTCGATCTCCGGCTGCTCCACGTCGGAAACAGGCACCTGCCTCGCGCTGCACATTTGTTCAAGGAATTTGCTGCGAAAAAGATGCCGAAATCGTTTCCCAAGCTTCGCGTCTAACACACGCGGTTCGGGAAACCGACGTTCGTGGAGACGGTTGACAATTCAGGAGCCATCGGACTTTCACCAACGAGGTGAGCTTTCAGTGGCGGCTGTGCGGCGGACGACGGCGCTGGTCAACCCCTGATGAGCGCCTGCTGGACACGTGCCTTTAGCCGGCCACAAAGTGGTCTGCGTCACTTGCGCATCTGGCGCTTTACAAATTCTTCCAGCAGCAGCCGCGTCAGTCGGGCTTGATCGTGGCGCACCACTCGATTGTGATGCAGCAGATCGCCGGTGATGTAGCGCAGGCCCATGCGGCGCAGCTCGCCCAGGGATTGCTGCACAGGTTCGGCGCCTTGTGCGCGATAGCGGCGCAGCAGCCGCTCCGGCACCGGCTTGCGATTCACGATCACGTAGTCGAACAGGCCCTTGCGGCTGTGCTCGTAGATCGCGCGCACGTGGTCTGCCACTGAATAATGCTGCGTCTCGCCCGGTTGCGTCATCAGGTTCGCTATGTACACGCACACCGCGCGCGAATGCAGGATGGTCTCGCTCACTTGCTCCACCAGCAGGTTCGGAATGATGCTGGTGTAAAGCGAGCCGGGTCCCACCAGCACCAAATCAGCTTCGCGAATCGCTTCCAGCACGTCCGGGAGCGGACGCACCCGCCGCGGCACCAGGCGCACGCGGCGAATTCTATTGCGCGAACGTGAAATATTCGTCTCGCCGCGCACAATGGTTCGGTCTTCGAGTTCAGCCTCCAGTGTCACGTTCTCCGCAGTGGAGGGAAAAATCCTGCCGCGGATCGCCAGCACTTGTGACGACACGCGCACCGCGCGCGGAAAATCGCCCGTGACATTGGTAAGCGCCGTAAGAAACAAGTTGCCGAAGCTGTGCCCTGCCAGCCCGCGTCCCGCCGGAAAACGATACTGAAACAATTTCCCCAGCAGGTGCTCGTCCTTCGAAAGCGCCACCATGCAATTGCGTATGTCGCCAGGAGGCAACACGCGATATTCACGGCGCAGTCGGCCGGAGCTGCCGCCATCATCGGTGACCGTCACGACCGCGGCGAGATCGGAGATGGGAAGCGGCACCCGTTCTTTCTTGCGCCTCGCAACATATTCTTTCAACCCGCGCAGCACTGTGGAGAGTCCTGTGCCGCCGCCGAGCGCCACAATTCGCACGGGTTGAGTTCGCAGCTGCGATGTGCTTTTCAGCAAACGACTCTCATCAAGTGATTTTCACTCGCCATCCACACAAAAAATGGTTCGCGAAGATTTGCAACGGAGAGTTTCCAACAGGGGTTCGGAACGAATTTCTGGACACAATTTTCCTGACAGCGAATTCCCTAAGCACGAATTCCGTGAAAAAGCCGCGCAACTCAGCCCGCCGAACCGTCTCGCTCCGGGTAGAGCAATTCGGTAAAGCGCGGATCTTCCTGCAGAAACGCGAAATCCTCATCGTTGCGAGCGTGATAGCGATTTTCCGGGCGCAGCTGTATCGCAACTTTCAGATTCTGCATCGCCGATTCCGCTTCGCCGGTCAGGCAGTCCAGAGCAGCCATGGCGTAAACAATGTGGTCCGCTTTCGGCGCCGATTTGCGCGCGCGGTCCAGATGCTCGCGCGCTTCGTCCCAGCGCCCCAGGTTCATCAGCGCCACACCTTGGGTGTAATGCTCTTCGGCGGATTTGAGTGCCGGAACGGGAGGCCGCGAAATGCGCTGCTCGCAGATACGTATGTGCATCTGGGCGCGGTCGCCAAGCTCCTTGCTGGGGCCTTCGAGCACTCGCTCGAGCGACTGCTTCGCGCGCTGGAACTTCTGCTGCTGGAAGTACTTAAGGGCTTCTTCGTAGAATTTCAGCTGCGCCTGCTTGGCGGGGGCGTCCGGGTCCGGAGGTAGCACGACCGCTTTCGACTTCGTACCACCCTTTATCGTCTTCTTTTTCAGCAGTTTGTGGCTCTTGTGGGCGGTTTGTGTAGCCCGGATCGCGCGACGTTTCACGGTCACTCTCCGCGAAAAACTATAGGGAACATAGCAAAGTCGCGCAGGCACGTCAATGCGGCTATGAACCTGTGAAATTTACTGTGAAAATTGGAAGAGATCTGAAAACCATGATCGGGGAGGACCAGAAAGGGTCAGAGGCCGGCCTGCGAAAGCACAACGTACACGGTCGCGTGCGGTTACTCGGTGTGCCATCGGCAAACTGCCTCCACTCGATTGCGATTTGCCGAAAGCAGTGCGATTATCGGCTCTCGTGCTTCGCGGCGGCAGAGGCCGTTCCCATGCCCTATTATTTCGAGTTCGACCCCAAGAACCGAATACTTCGCGGCCGCTTCGAAGGCCGGGTTACCGACGAACTACTGAAGGAATACTATGGCGTCGCTGGCGGGTATTTCGAGCGGACCGCCGCCCGTGCGGGTATTACCGACCTTTCAGCTGTAACTTCTTTCGAGGTGTCTCCCCAATTGATTCGGGAATTGGCAAGCTCGCCGCCGGCGATTCTCGACCAGGTGTTTCCGCGTTTCATCGTTGCGGCGTCGCCTCCGATCTTCGGGACGGCACGCATGTTCGAGCTGGCAGGGCAGGCTACACGGCCCAATCTGCACGTGGTTCGCACGATGAAGGAAGTGTGCGTGATTCTTGGCGTCCTGGATCCCCAGTTCGAGCCGATTCCGGACTAATCTTTCATCGCGAAATCGGGCCTGGCGAAATCAGGCGTTGACGACGCGCTTCGCGGCGCGGTGCCGCAGCTTACCCAGGCTCTTGTTCAATAGGTGGTCGCGCTTCAAGAATGGCAGCACCGGCGCCTGGCGCTTTTCCACTCTGCTGCGGGCTTTCGTCAGACGCGCCGTAGGCCCGAAATTCTCAATAGCGCGCTCCAGGGTTGCGATCGCGCTGGCGCGTCTGCCGGCGGCCACATAGACTTCCGCGAGATTCAGGTGGAATTGCGGCTCCTTTCCCTTCAATTGCAGCGCGGTCTCGCAGAGGTGCGTCGCTTCGTTCCACTTTTTTTCCGCGCGCGCCATTGCTAGCCCAAAAAAAGAAAGATAGTAGGGATTCTGGGTCTCGATTTCGACGGCATTGCGCAGGTGGGGGAGAGCGTCCTTGGGGTACCCATTCTTCAGCAGTTCGACCCCGTCCTTGAACTGGATCAGCGCATCACTTTCTTTCATGCTTGCACCTCCGATGGTTCCCGGTCGGCTGGAGGGGCCGCCGGGAGGTTTCGATCGCGGCCTCGCAAATCGGCTGGTATTCATGACTAGGTTAGAGAAAAGCAACGATAAAAACTACTGGCCGAACGGACAGGTACCGGGCCTGGCACGATTCAGAACCCCGGCGGACGCTCGCCGACCACGTTGAAGCTGCGCTCCAGCGCCAGCGCTGCGCGCGCTACCATCCCTTCGTCGAAGAGGCGCCCGATCAGCGTGACGCCGTGTGGGACGCGCCGGGGCGGTGAGAATTTAGGCAGCGGATTCTGCGGATCGGGCGCCCAATCGCTGCGTGCTTGCGAAACCTGCACGAATCCGGCCCGCAGCGTCAACGACGGATGCCCGGTGAAATTGGTGATCGTCAGCATTTCGTCGCGGAGCGATGGCACTAGCAGCAAATCGACTTCGCTGAAAACACGCGCCATCTCGATGGCCACTTTGCGCCTTAACCGATCCGCCTGTACGAAATCCACTGCCGAAAGGAAGCGCGCCTGGCGGAAAGAGTTGGGCCACGCGTCGGGCACCTGCATTTTGAGCTGATCCAGTTCGTGATCGAGCGTGATTTCTTCGAACGCAGCCCCCGCTTCGGCAAACAGGATCAGCGCGAGCGAATCGTACGGCCAGTTGGGAATGGAAACTTCCAGCGGAACCATGCCGACTTTTTTCACGGTCTCGAGCGCCGCGCGGTCCACGTCGGTCGAGCCTTTGCCCGTCATCCACGCGGGAAAATATCCCACGCGCAGGCCTTGCACGCCCGCAGCGGAATCGAAATCGAGCTTGCTGGGAACGCTGTCCAGATCTCCGTCGTCGGGACCGGTGATCGCCTGCAGCACCAGCATCGCGTCTTCGACGCTGCGCGTCATCGGCCCTAGCTTGTCGAGTGACCAGCACAGCGTCATGGCACCGGTGCGTGGCACTCGCCCGTACGTAGGACGCAGTCCGGTGACGCCGCAGCGCATGCTGGGGCTGACGATGCTGCCGCCCGTCTCGCTGCCGATCGAAAAACCCACCAGGCCGGCAGCAGTCGCCGAGCCCGGACCGGCACTCGAGCCGGACGCGCCTTCTTCCAGGAGCCACGGATTCATCGTCTGGCCGCCGAACCATACATCATTGAGCGCGAGTGCGCCGAGGCTCAGCTTCGCGATCAGAACTGCGCCGGCTTCGTGCAGGCGTTGCACGACTGCTGAATTCCTTGTCGGGATGCGGTTGCGAAAAGGCTCGGCTCCATAGGTGGTCGCAATCCCTGCGGTGTCGAGCAGGTCTTTGCCGCCCCATGGGATGCCGTGCAGCGGGCCGCGATATCTTCCGCCGGCGATTTCGATGTCGGCTTGTTTCGCTTGCGTGAGCGCGAGGTCGCGCGTCAGCGTGATGATACAGCGCAATTTCGGGTCGAAGCGCCCGATGCGGTCGAGATAGATATTTGTGAGCCGCTCCGAGGTGATTTGCCGCGTTTCGATCCAGCGCGAGAGCTGCGTCACGGATGCGAAGGCGATGTCTTCGTCGCGCTCGGGCAATGGGCCCGCATCGTTCTTGCTGCGAATAAATAGATTGCGCTCCGGCCCTGCTGTCATGCCCGGCAGCACGGGATCCCAGCGCGACGCGGGCGAGAGTGTCGATTCGAGCGCGACTTTGCGCGGCCCGGTGCGCCTTTCGTAAAGCGCCGCCATGGAATTGCGCCAGTTGCTTGCTGCTTGTGCTCGGTCTGCGTCGGTCATTTCCACGCGCACCAGTTTTTCGGCTTCGGTGAAAGTTTCGGGCGACACGACAGGCCCAACCGGCGGCGCGGTGCCGAATGCAGAGGGCGTCCCCGGCGGCGGATTCACAGCTTGCTGCGCCGGTGATGACGTCGCGGTCTGCGGCGCGACGGCCATTGGATCTTGCGCGTGCAACACCACCGCCCCGCCAAACAACCCCACCGATGCATCAGCCAAAAATTCCCTGCGCGATTTCGCCATGCTTCCTCCGCTGCGGCACCGTGTGCTTGCGCGTGTGCCCCACATTTCTAACATCACCCGCGTGCGGATAGCAAAACTGCGAGGCCGCCGGCGCCGGAATCGCTCCCAATATGGCTTTATTACGCCGACTAGAAAATGTTTCTCCTTGGTTGTGAGTGACTTGGCTGTTTTTCTATACTGCGTGACTCTCGATTAGAAGCAGCGAGTTGGGCTTGCCGTCGCTTATTAGTGGACGTAGTTGATTGCAACGGCTGGAGTGATGGTAGTGGAGGTGTTGTGGCCCAGGGCGATTATGCGGGTGCCTAGCAGAACGCCAATGGTGGGCTTCCAATTGTATTCGAGGGCTGGCGCGAAGCCGATGGCGTCGCTCGCGCCTGAATTCAGCTGGATGCTGGGTGGAGATTGCGCGGGGTCCTGCCCCGTGATGCGCGTGTTGTTTGTGTGGCGATAGGTGGCGTCCAGGGCGAGGACCCAGTTGCGAGTGAGGCTGTATTCCCAGGCCGCGTCTACGAAAGTGGAGGAGCCGGGCTTAGCGTGGCCTTGGAATCCTTGGCTGGTGCCGTAGACGCTGACACCTTCTACGTTTGCGTAGCTGGAGAGCGACTGCGTGGCGTTCAGGCGCATGCGCAGGATGCGGCTGTTCGGCATCCAGAAATACGTTTGGGAGTTGAGCGCCAGCGTGGTGGTGTAGGCTCCGGCGCCTAGGCCGTTGCTGGGGCGCGCGCCCAGCTGATCGTATTTTCCGGACGGAAAAGTTTCTTGCACCATGAAGGAGATTGTCGGAAGCGAGTGGCGTTCGTGGAATTGCGTTAGGCGGTACTGCGCTAGCACGGTGAGGTCGCCGAGGCCGACGCCGGAGCTGCTGCGGGCGTCGCTGGCTTTGTTGTAGCCGAAGGTGGGTATCAGGCCGATGGTGAACCGGTTGGCGAGGCCGTATTCGATGTAGGTGAGCGAGCCAAAGCCGTTGGTGTGTGGGCTGATTTCATCGTAAAGGTAGGGCTCGAGGAGGAAATGTCCGCGGGGAAGCGTGGACGCGTTATTGGCTAGCATCGGGCCGGTCCACCACGCATCGCCGAGTTGCTGACGGTCGGCGGAAGATGGCGGCGCGGGCGCTTGCGCGGCTGGCGCGGTGGCGGCGGTTGCAGCATTCGGATCGGGGATGCGCGTGTCCACCGCGATCCAGTTTAGTTCCCAGGTTTTGCCGCCATCGTCAGAGAAGGCTTGCTCGAAGCGATAGGAATTCGCGGCGATGTCCGAGAAAACATTGCGCACCAGAATCGCGCGGCCGTTGAATGATTCCTGATCGTAAAATTCGCCGCGGCCATTTTTGAATTCGCCGGTGGTGGGGACGCTCATCGTACCGCCGGCGCTGCTGGCGAAATTCAGCGTCCATTGATGGGATTGCGGGTTGTAGAGACGCAGCGAGAGTCCTTCGATGTGGCCGGTGGGGCCGTCGACTTCCAGTTCCACGAGGTTGGCGCGGCCATCCCAGATTTTGCGGATTACGGACGTGCCGTCGTATTCGATCCACGTCGTCGAGCCTGTTAACGGATGTTGCAGGCGTTTCAGGTGCGTGTGCCAGGTGCCGATTTCGAAGTCGAAATCGTGCTGGCCGTCGCGGTCGGTGGCGGCGGGCGGAGAGTCTGCTCGCGGCGCGTTGGGATCTTGCTCTGCGAGCGCTGGCGGAAGCAGAAAGATCAGCGCCAGGCCGCAGAGCGAAAGATAAGCGCGAATAGTTTTTGGTGCGTGCATCCCATCCTCTTTATCTGCGTCAGATTAACGAAGCTCAGCCCGGAGGGCTATCCGGTCCTCGCGCGCAAAATTGATGGCTGCCGGGCTCGATGAAACTGAACCGGCGGCTAGACGTGCAAAAGCAAGTTCTACTGCCATTTTCCCGTAGCGGAAATCTCACCGCGCGGCTTTAACGCCGTGCCAGGAAAACCGCGCGGGCAGTACGTCAGCATGATCAAAAGCAAATTCCTTGGCGCCCGCCCCGCTTCGCGGGGAGGCCGCTTCAAATCCCACAGCCACTGCAACGGCAGAGCCGCGGGGTTTATTCTGTTTTGCCAGCGGCATCGCTTAGGCGCGTTTGATCGGTGATCCAGTTCACTTCCCAGGTTTTGCCGCCATCGTCGGAAAAAGATTGCTCGAAGTGCGGCGTGTCCGTGTTGAGCCGCGACCAATCAAATCGAATGAAGACGGTTTTGCCGTTGATTGTGTCCTGCGCGTAAAAGTCGCCGTGCCCATTCTTGAATTTGCCGATCTGGGGCGGGTCGGGCGTGCCATTTTTGCTGGTGGCCCAATTCAGGCTCCACTGCTGGTTCTGCGGATTGTACAGACGCACGACCAGGCCTTCGATGTGGCCCGTGGGGTCGTCGGCTTCGAACGTATCCACTTGCGCGCGGCCGCCCCAAATCTTGTAGCAGGTGCCGGTGGCCGGAAAATCGTTCCAGGTGGTGGACCCCGTCAGCGGATGCACAAGGCGCTTGACGTGGTAATTCCATGAGCCAAAAAGCCCATCGAAACCGTGTTGGCCGTCTGGATCCGCGCTGGTTGCCGGCGCGGCTGCGGAATCCGCTTGGGCAACGGCGGGCGCCGACAACGCTTTGAAAGATTCAGCGCTTACGCGCGTTTGATCGGTGATCCAGTTCACTTCCCAGGTCTTGCCGCCATCGTCGGAAAAAGCTTGCTCAAAGTGCGCGGAATTCGGCGTGATGTCGGACCAGGCGTAGCGAATCAAGATCATGCGGCCATGGAAAGTGTCCTGGCAGTAAAACTCGCCGACACCATTTTTGAATTCGCCAACCTGCGGCGGGCCCGCGAACGTGCCGTCCTTGCTGTTGGCCCAATAGAGATTCCACTGGCGGGCTTGCGGATTATAGAGACGCAGCGTGATTCCTTCGATGTGGCCGGAGGGGCTGTCCGCTTCGAATTCGTCGAGATTCGCGCGGCCATCCCAGATTTTTCTGGCCGCGACCGTGCCGTCAAATTCCACCCAGGTGGTTGAGCCGGCCAACGGATGCTGCAGGCGCTTCAGGTGAACTTTCCAGGTGCCGATCTCGAAGTCAAAATCGTGCTGGCCATCGCGCGGTGTGGCGGATTGCAGCGCTGCTGAAGCGGCGGGCGAGGCGGTGACTCGTCGCGCGAACGCCGGAACGGATTGCAGCAGGCAGGCCAGCGCGCACAATGTGCCCAGCAGAAGATAATTTGTGTTACGGGTCGGTGCGATCATCCATTCCTCCGCGTTAGAAATCTTTGCTATAGATGATGAAGCCGGATTTTTCGGCGACTTTATCGTAGAGCTTCATCGCGGTTGCGTTGGTTTCGTGCGTTTGCCAGTAGACGCGGCCGGAGCCGGCTTGCGCTGCGCGGCGATAGACTTCTTCGATGAGCGCGCGGCCGACGCCCTGGCGTCTGGCTGATTCGACGGTGAAAAGGTCTTGAAGATAGCAATTCGAGCGCAGTTGGGTGGAACTGCGATGAAAAAGGTAGTGCACGAGACCGGCTAACTTTCCGGCATGTTCGGCGACAAGAGCGTTCATGGGTTCATAGCCATCGAAAAAGCGCGACCAGGTCAGGTTCGTGATTTCGTCTGGGAGCGCGCTCGCGCCTTCGCGGCCGTAAAACGCGTTGTAACCATCCCAGAGCGGCTTCCATTTTGCGAAATCGCTTTCGCGCACGTCGCGAATGAATATCTTGTGGTTCATGGTTTGGCTCGCGTCAGCGTGGCGACGAAATTGGGCTCCCAGGTTTTGCCGCCGTCGTCGGAAAAGGATTGTTCGAAGCGGTGCGAGTCGGGAGTGATGTCTGACCACACGACGCGCACCAGGATGGTTCGGCCATTGTACGGTTCCTGATCGTAGAATTCGCCGCGGCCATTTTTGAATTCGCCGATGGCGGGTTGGGCTACCGTGCCGTCTTTGCTGCTGGAAAAAATCTGGCTCCACTGATGGGCTTCGGGATTGTAGAGGAACAGCGTGAGGCCTTCGAAGTGGCCATCGGCGCCGTCGGCTTCGATTTCTTCCAGTTCGGCGCGGCCGTCCCACACTTTGCGGACTACTACGGTGCCTTGCATTTCAGTCCAGCTGGCCGAGCCGCTGAGCGGATGCTGCAGGCGTTTGATGTGCGTGTGCCAGGTGCCGAGATTGAAGTCGAAATCGTGCTGGCCATCGTGCGGCGACTGCGTCACTGCCGACGCGGCTTGCATGATTGCTGGAGCGGTTTGCAGCAGGCAGCCCAGCGCGCACAGTGCGAAATAACTTCCGATACTCCAGAGCAGTTTCATTTTCTTCTCCTGATCGTTGACGGTCGAGCGACAGATCTTGCCCGCCGCCGGGCCTGTGCTGCGAACTGCGCGCCAGCCCGATAGCAGATTGACGGAGCTTGTGGTATTTTGCTATAACCACTTTTTATGCGATTGGTGATACCACTTTCGAGGCGCGGCGAGCCGCTGTTCCGTCAGGTCTACCGCGGGCTGCGGCAGGCCATTCTTTCCGGCACAATCCGCGCTGCGGAGCGGCTGCCTTCGACGCGCGAAATGGCCGCTGAGCTGGGAATTTCCCGGACCGTGGTGTTGCTGGCTTACGATCAGCTAGTGGCGGAGGGATTTGCCGCGGGGCGCGGCGGTTCCGGGACGTATGTATCTGCCGACTTGAGCCGCGGCGGCGTTGCGAAACGACCACTGGAGCGAGCCGCCAAGCTGCACCTCTCTCGCTACGGATCGATAGCCGCGGCTGCCGGCTCGAGTGTGGATTTTCCCGGGCGGCGCTCGATTCCGCTGCGCTACGATTTTGCGTATGGCGGCCGTGGCGACGTGGAAACTTTTCCGTATCAGATGTGGCGGCGGATCTTGCTGCGGCACGCGCGCCAGGCGCCGGTGCGTCAGCTGGACTACGGTACGGCGGGGGGAAGTTTGGCGTTGCGCGAGGCGATTTCGGTGCATTTGCGGCGGTCGCGCGCGGTGATTTGCGATGCGTCGCAAGTGATTGTGGTGAACGGATCGCAACAGGCGCTCGATTTGATCACGCGCGTGTTGATTGAACGCGGCGACCCGGTGGCCGTCGAGGATCCGCAGTATCAGGGCACGCGCGAGGTGTTGCGTGCGGCGGGCGCACGGTCGGTGCCGGTGCCGGTGGATCGTGACGGCTTGCGTCCTGATGCGCTGCCGCGGCGCGCGCGCGTGGCATTTGTGACGCCTTCACATCAGTTTCCTACCGGCGCAATTTTGCCGCTGGCGCGACGGCTGGCATTGCTGGATTGGGCGCGACGCAAAGATGCTGTGGTGGTGGAGGATGATTACGACGGTGAATTTCGCTATGAGGGGCAGCCACTGGAATCTTTGCAGGGCCTGGACAGCGAGGGTCGCGTCATTTATGTGGGTACGTTTTCGCGCACGATTTTTTCGGCGCTGCGCATTGGGTATTTGATCGCGCCGAAGTCGCTGGTGGCGGCGTTCACCGCGGCAAAATGGTTGTGCGACCGGCACACGGCGACGCTCGAGCAGGAAACGCTGGCCGAATTTATATCCACGGGGATGTACGAGCGCCATCTGCGGCGCGTGCGGCGGAGGAACACGGCGCATCGCACGGCGCTGCTGGACGCCATTGGCGAATATCTGGGAGACCGCGTGGAGGTCGCTGGCGACAGCGCGGGCACGCACGTGGTGCTGTGGCCCACCGACAAACGCATTGCGGAAGACGAGGTGATTCAGCACGCCGCAGCGCGTGGAGTGGGCGTGTACGGAATATCCGGATACTACCTGGCGCGCCCTTCGCGCACAGGCCTGATGCTCGGCTACTCGCGCATGAACGAGCAAGGGATTCGCGAAGGCATCCGGCTGTTGGGTCAATCGCTCTAGACTTCGCCGGCCTCCTGGCGCCGCACCGCGACATCTGGTTGCTAATAAGCCCTGACTGCGTCTTCGACGCGTCGCTGTGCCAGAAACTTGGCGAGATTCGTTTATTGATTCGACAGGAGTTATGAGCCAAGTTCCTGGAGAGCCGCAAGCGAGTACATCGAAACCGTTCACAAATTAATCCCGGTGTGGGTGTCGATTTCGCGTCTTCTCCTTCGACGTGTAGGTAGAGGCGAGGCAAGCGCGCCTCGGGAGATGGTTATGGCGAGGCGGCGTGGGCTCTATCAGAATTTAAGCACAATCGCGGGGATCGCGCTTATCGGGCTCGGGCTTTTCATCTTGTTCGAGAATATAACGGACGCAACCGCGCGATTGACAGGTCTTATTGGTGCAAGCGCTGATGCGACACAGACATTTGGTGCAGTGGCCGCTGTCGGTTTAGGCGCATCGCGAGTGGTCCAGTACTACCTCTACGATCGCGTAGGCTTTGCGCGGAGCGCGTGCAAGATATTGCTATCATTGTGGCCGTTGTGTCTGGTAACCGCTGGGGCGGTCTTGACGGCGATTGCTTCGCAGACGAACTCAAAGAATATCCAAAATAAAATACAGGATTTGTCGATCTGACCACTCTTCGTTCGACGCGTCAGTAGCGGGGGTCCGTGCGCCAGCACTGGCCGGGATCCAGCCGCAATTCAGGACAAGGAGAAAATGCGATGCGGGTTATCGTTTTAGTGAAAGCGAGCAAGGATTCCGAGGCGGGCATTATGCCCACTCCGAAGCTGCTCGCCGAGATGGGGAAATTCAATCAGGAACTGATACAGGCGGGCGTGATGCTGGCAGGCGATGGATTGCATCCCAGCTCGAAAGGCAAGCGGGTGAAGTTTTCAGGGCCGCAGCGCACGGTGATTGACGGGCCGTTCACCGAAACCAAGGAACTGGTTGCCGGCTACTGGATTTGGCAAGTGCGCTCCATGGAAGAAGCGGTGGAATGGCTGAAGCGCGCGCCGTTTGATCGGGACATGGAGGTGGAAATTCGGCCGGTATTTGAAGCGGCGGATTTCGCGCGGTGAGGAAGCGGAGCGCTCTCACGACGCGGTTGCCGGAGCGAAAAGTCCGCTCGGTGTACCGCGGAGTGAAAAGAATTAATTCGATCTGTCGATTTCATGGAGGTTCGTTCGACGCATAGGTAGAGGTAAAGTGCGGCGGGTGGACAGTGGCCGGGCATAGGGCACGGAACCCGAAACCAACAAGGAGAAACGACGATGCGTTACATGATGATCGTGAAGCATAAGGAAGCACAAGGCATGCCGCCCAAAGAATTAATGGATGCCATTGGCAAACTCACCGAAGAGGCGATCAAGAACGGCACCCTGCTGGGGAACGGCGGACTGTTGCCGACTGCGGCGGGAGCGAGCGTGAGGCTCTCGGGCGGGCGCGTCACCGTGACGGACGGACCCTTTACCGAGGCGAAAGAGATTATCGGCGGGTACGCACTGTTCGAGCTGAAATCGAAGGAAGAGGCGATCGAGGGAGCGCGGCATTTCATGGAGTTGCACAAGAAACACTGGCCGGGATGGGAGGGCGAGACGGAAGTTCGCGAGATGATGATGATGCAGCAAGATTGCACTGCTAAAAAGTAAGAGCGCTTTCTGCGGCGGATCATCTTTGCGCGCGAGGCCGGGCATTTGCGGAGCGCTGTTTGGCCCAGCTGGGCTTGCTTGCGCGGTCAGACCGAAGGTGGTGTGATGGGTAGCCGTGACTGCTACCGACACCTATCGCGCGATTGACGCCGTCTGGCGAATGGAATCGCCCAGGCTGATCGCCGCTTTGACGCGGATGGTGCGCGACGTAGGCATCGCCGAGGATCTGGCGCAGGACGCGCTGGTTGCCGCTCTCGAGCAGTGGCCGGAGTCGGGCATTCCGGACAATCCCGGCGCCTGGCTGATGGCCACGGCCAAGCATCGCGCCGTTGATCATTTCCGCCGCAACGCGCGGCTGCAGCGCAAGCACGAAGAGCTCGGCCGCGAGATGGAAGAGAAAGAAATGGCCGTGCCGGATTTTGCAGACGCACTCGATGATCATTTCGGCGACGATCTTCTGCGGCTGGTCTTCATCTCCTGCCATCCGGTGCTGCCGAGCGAGGCGCGTGTGGCCTTGACGCTGCGTTTGCTGGGCGGCCTCACCACGGAGGAAATCGCGCGCGCGTTTCTGGTGCCCGAGACGACTGTGGCGCAGCGCATTGTGCGGGCGAAGCGCACGCTGGCGGAAAAGCGCGTGCCGTTTGAGGTGCCGCGGGGCGAGGAGCTAGCGGCGCGGCTTTCATCGGTGCTCGCGGTGATTTATCTGATTTTCAATGAGGGCTATGCGGCGACTGCCGGTGACGATTGGCTGCGGCCGGCGCTGTGCCAGGACGCGCTGCGGCTGGGGCGCGTTTTGGCTGGGCTCGCCTCGCAAGAACCCGAAGTTCACGGATTGGTGGCGCTGATGGAGATACAAGCGTCGCGTTTCGCCGCGCGCGTGGACGAAGCGGGCGCGCCGATTTTACTGCTCGAGCAGAACCGGGCGGCGTGGGACCAGCTTCTGATCCGTCGCGGACTGGCGGCGCTGGAGCAGGCTTCGCAACTGGATGCGGCTGGCCAGGGACCGTACGTTCTGCAGGCCGAGATTGCGGCTTGCCATGCGCGGGCGCGAAGGGCGGAGGAAACGGATTGGCCGCGGATCGTCGCGCTGTATGAAGCGCTCGCGCGGATTGCGCCGTCTCCTGTGATTGATTTGAATCGCGCGGTCGCGGTTTCGATGGCGTCCGGTGCGGCGGCGGGCCTGGAAGTGGTGGATACGCTGAACGCAGAAGGCGCGCTCGAGAATTATCATCTGCTGCCGAGCGTGCGCGGCGATCTGCTGAAGAAACTCGGCCGCCTCGATGAAGCTCGCGCGGAGTTCCAGCGCGCGGCTGCGCTGACACGCAATGCGCGAGAGCGTCGACTGCTGCAGGCGCGTGCTGATGGGTGTGTTGCTGGCAGGACCTGATCGGAGCGGATTACCCGACAAAAGCGACGCTAGTTGGGCGTGAACCAGCGGTGGCTGCGCGGGCGCGGCTACCCGACCTTCGTTTACGCTCGCTAAACTTTCCTCCGCCCTTAGCCCGCGGCAAGAAGCAGTACTCGACCGATCATTACTCGCGCGCGAATTTATTGGTGGAGTGTGGCGGGAATACTGGCTTGTTGATTGGCCGGGATGTCGGTGCCCGGTGGGAAAACGATGATTTCGATTTCGCCCCAGGGGGATTCAGGAGCGGTTGCGGTGACTGGGGCGGCAGGGACCGAGCCAGCGGGTGGCGCGTCGGCGGCGGCGCCGACCTTTTTGCCCATGCCCAGAATTTTCAGCTGCGTGTCGTCGAAGCCGAAATTCCCAACCAGGAAGGCGCGGATTACAGAGGCGCGCGCTTGGGTCAAGACGAGATCCTTCTGCGCGTCGCCGGTCATGCCGCTATAAACCACCACCACGGCTACGCCGAATTCGTTTCCTGCGAGAAATTTCCCGGCGGCTGCCAGCGAACCTTCGTTCTTCAGTTTAGCCGTGTCGATTTTGTCGAAAAGGCTCTTGGGATCGTAGTTGAACGTCTTCATCGGAACGCCGTCTGGCAGACTGGGGATCTGGTTTTTCACCAGCTCGGCGGAATCCTCGTAGCCGCGTTTCTTGAAATAGCCGCGCAGCAGGAAATTTTGTTTCAGCGCTTCCATATTTTCCTGGAAGTCGGCGATGCCGGCTTGGGCGTGAACCGTCGCGTCGCGCAGTCCGGCGGTGGTCGTCTGCAGGTTGTCGTACATTTCCTTGTTATTGACGAGCGCGCCGATCGTGCCCTGCCCGTCGTCAATTTTGCCGCTGATGGATTTCAGATTGGCGGTTACGACGGTGGTGTTGGCGACGGCTTCTTTGCTGCTATCCATGATGGCGTCGGCCTTCTTGATGATGTCGGCAAGAACCAGCGGCGGCACGCTCGCGATGGTGTCTCCATCGCGAACGTTCAAAGCCTGCGCGCTGCCGAACGAGATCGAAACGTATTCATTGCCCAGCAAACCCTCGGTCTGAATGGCGGCGACGGAATCTTGTTTGATGATGTCGTGCGTGGAGCGCTGCAAATCCATCAGCACGGTGATTTTATCGGTGGGATTTTTCGGCAGGTCCACGCGGCGCACGCTGCCGCTGTGCACTCCGCCGACGCGCACTTCCGCGCCTTCATCGAGGCCGACGACGGTCGCGAACTGCGCTTTCAGGCGATAGGTATCGCTGAAAAGATATTGGCGGTCGCCGATAATGAAGATGCCCACCGCCAGAATTGCCAGCGTGGCAATGATGAAGGCTCCTAGCCTGGCTGCTCTCGACATATGCGCTCCCTAAGAATCCCGTTTGAAAAATTCGACGACAAATTCGTCCGTGCTTTTCTCCAGTTCCTCGTACGTGCCTTCGATCACCGCGTTGCCTTCGTGCAGCAGGACGATGCGGTCGGCAATCACCTTCGCGCTGTGCAAGTCGTGCGTCACGACGATGGAGGCGACTTCGCGCTCTTCTTGCAGCTTCAATATCAATTCATCGATTTCGCCCGAGGTGATGGGATCCAGGCCCGCGGTGGGTTCATCCAGCAGCAGGATGCCGGGTTCGAGCGCGAGGGCGCGCGCCAGGCCGACGCGTTTTTGCATGCCGCCGGAAATATCGCTGGGCATTTTATTCAAATCGGCTTCCATGCCGACGCTGGCAAGCAATTCTCTTACGCGTTCGGAGCGTTGCGCAGCGGTCATTTCCGTGTGACGGCGCAGGGGGAAGGAGATGTTCTCTTCGACCGTGAGCGAATCGTAGAGCGCGGCGTGCTGGAAGAGGAAGCCGATCTTCTTTCTGATTTCGTTCATTTCTTCCAGGTTGGCGCCGGTGATTTCCTGGCCTTGCATCTGAATTGTGCCGGCGTCGGGCTTCTGCAGGCCGACGATCAGTCGCAGCAGGACGCTTTTGCCGGTGCCGCTGCGGCCCAGGACGGCAACGGTCTGTCCGCTGCCGACCGTTAGATCCAGCCCGTTCAAGACTTTTTGCTCGCCGTAGGATTTGTGCAGGCCCTGCACGACCACGGCGGGGCTGGCGCTCCTTGGGTTCGCGCTCGCCGGGTTTGCGCTGGTTTTTTTCACGCTGTCTGGCATCGCGACCTTTGTGCTGCGAGCGATTTCCGGCGGCGTGAATGCGGTGGCTGGCGGCGTCATGAGAAGAACACCAGAATCAATTTCACCAGAATCACGTCAGCCAGCATCACGAACAGCGACGACAAGACGACGGCGCTGGTGGCCGAGCGGCCCACCCCTTCGGTGCCGCCCTGGCTGCGCATTCCCTGGAAGCAGGCGATCACGCCAATGATCAGGCCGAACACCATGGTGCGAAAAGTGGGCGCCAGAAAATCGCTGAAGCCGGTGCCGGCAAATCCCGCGTGAATAAATTTATGAAACGCTACCGGCTCGGCCGCGGTGTTGGCGATCCAGCCCGTGACGATGCCGCAGAAATCAGCGGCGAGCGTCAGCAGCGGCAACATCAAGATGCAGGCGACGATGCGCGTGAAGGCCAGCAGCTTGTAGGCGTTCACGCCGGAGGCTTCGATCGCGTCAATCTGCTCGGTGACCTTCATCGAGCCCAGTTCCGCGCCGATGCCCGCGCCTACGCGGCCGCACACCACCAGGCCGGTGATGACCGGCCCCGTTTCGTGAATGATCGAGAAGATGACGGCGGCGGGAAGCATGGATTTGGCGCCGAATCGCACTAGGCTGTGGCGGCTTTCGAGCGCGAGCACCGCACCAATCGCCGCGCCCGCCATCGCCACCATCGGCAAGGATTTCGAGCCGACTTCGTCGAGCTGTCGCAGCAGTTCCAGGCCTTCGAACGGACGTCTGAACGTCGAGCGCAGCACTTGCCAGACGAACAGGCCCAGTTCGCCGAACCATTCGAGCAGGCTGTTGATCGGATGCCAGATCGTGCCCAGCGCCGAGCGCACCGCAACGGAGAGCTGCGGCAAGTCGTTCGTGCCGTAGCGGCGCGGGATGTTGGCGTGGTAGCTCATAGGGATGGATCAGGCGCGCGCAAGTGCGCGACCCGACTCGCCGGAGGGACTGCTTGATCGCAGGTCATGTCCACGTCTAGATTCTCCTGGCGCAGTGCGTCCATGCGCGAAAAACATGGCTGCGGGAACTAGCCAGAGAGGGGTCGAGGCCGGCAATCCTACGAATAACATTCCGGTGCGCGAGTCGTCTGTGCGAAACAGGACACTATTCGCATAGTTTCGAGAGGGGATGTGTTCCACGGGGAACGCCGCGCGGAGCCGGGACGGTTGCGCGAGAACTCGTATTGGCTCGGGCAAAAAATGGGAGCGCCGTAGTTCGCCGTGCGCGTCGAAAGTGAAGCGTCCAAAAAACCCGCAGCCTTTAAAAGCAGAAGCGATGCCACAAAAAAATGGAGCGTCGATTTCGCGGCGGTAACTAGGGTGATTCCTGTATGGCTGGCGCGCGCGAGCTTCGGTAAAGTTTTTGCTCACTTGTATCGGGGTTGTCCGCGCCGTTTAGGTGAATTTTTCTAGGCTTGGACTTTCCGTCCGAGGCAATCGACCATGGGCGTCCATGCGCATCCTGATCGTTGATGATACCGAAGCCGTCAGGCGCGGAATTCGCTCCCTGCTGACGCTACGCACCGACTGGCTTGTATGTGGCGAAGCCGTGGACGGACTGGAAGCCTTGGAGAAAGCGAGGAGCCTTCGGCCGGACGTCATCCTCATGGACATCTCGATGCCTCGGATGAACGGCCTCGATGCCACCCGCATCATTCGAGAAGAACTGCCGGGAATCAAAGTCGTAATCGTCAGCCAGAACGAGGCCACCATAATCCAGCGCCAGGCTCAGGAAGTAGATGCTACAGCTTGTATTGCCAAAAATAACCTCTTTCAAGATTTGTTCCCGACGCTGGACACACTAGCCCACGATCTGACCGCCCCAGGCTCCTCAAACAACGGAGCAAACGTACGATCCTCACGCCAGAATCTCCCCGACACTCGAATCGGAACTGCGCTTGTTGCAACCGGCGGCGAGAACACGACGGAATCCACTCCATCTCGGAAGAATGATGCTGCCGGTGCGGAAGAGCCAGCCGAGCAAACCGGTTTGCTGGTTGCCATCGTTGATTCATCCGACGATGCGATCGTAAGCAAGAACCTGAATGGAATCATCAGTAGTTGGAATAAGAGCGCGGAACGGTTGTTCGGTTACAGCGCTAAAGAAGCGATTGGCCAGCACATTACCCTGATCATTCCGCGCGAGCACCGGGATGAAGAAATAATGATTCTGGAGCAGCTGAAGCGCGGCGAACGAGTTGACCATTTCGAGACGGTGCGCATGCGCAAGGACGGCACGACGCTGGAAGTTTCCCTGACAATTTCGCCGGTGAAGGACAGCTCGGGCCGCGTGGTCGGCGCGTCGAAAGTGGCGCGCGACATCACTGAATCCAAACGGATTGAGCGAGCATTACGCCAAAGTGAAGAGCGGTTGCGGGAACTGGCCCAGGGGCTCGAGGGCCAGGTGCGCATCCGGACGCGCGAGCTGGAGCAGCGAAACGCGGAAGTGCTGCAACAATCCGAGCAGCTGCGGGGACTCTCAAACCGCCTGGTGCAAACCCAGGATGACGAGCGGCGCCGAATTTCGCGCGAGTTGCACGACAGCGCCGGGCAAATCCTGACGGCATTGGGCTTGAATCTAGCCAACATTAGTGAACGCGCGCGGCAAAGCCTGCCGGTTGATAAGGCGGCGGAAGATAGCCAGGAGCTCGTGCAACAGCTAACGAAAGAAATACGCACGCTGTCCTATCTGCTGCATCCACCGTTGTTGGATGAAAATGGTTTATCGCAAGCGATCCTCTGGTACGTGCAAGGTCTGATGGAACGCAGCGACCTGAAGATCGAACTTGACGTCGTGCAAGACTTCGGCAGGCTTTCCGCCGAAATGGAATTGTCGGTGTTTCGCATCGTACAGGAATCTCTGACCAACATTCATCGCCATTCTGAAAGCAAGACTGCGATCATTCGGCTTTCCCGCAGACCCGACTGTGTCTCCCTAGAGATTCAGGATGCTGGCAAGGGAATGTCGGCTGAAAGGCTGGCTGGGATGCAAGGGCAGCGTTCCGGTGTGGGAATTACGGGAATGCGCGAACGTATCCGCTATTTTGGCGGAACGATGAGTATTCAGTCGAATGAAAAGGGTACGAAAATCTCGGTAAAGTTGCCCGTCCCGATGCCTGTTGCTTCAGAACCGGGAAGCGTCCCGCAACGCGTCAAGTCCGCTGGATAGGATTTCCCTCCGTAAGCATGTGGGTCCCGCCCGGCTCCGTTCAAGCGCTCTCACTGCACAGCGACGCTGCGAACCTGTGAATTTGCCGGCGCGTCGCCGGCGCCCGTTGACGCGGCCAGCTCGCTTCGCCTCATCGTGACACCCATGTTTTGCAAATGCAGCAAAGCGGACCGGCGCACCTCGTCGGCACTGAGCTGTCCTAGAACTTCGTCGGCTAGATCCCTTGCGCCGGTGGCGTCAGGGTCAACGGCCACATCAAATCCGCGGACTAATGCCTCGCGAGCGGAGGTGGAAAGGCACATGTGCGTGTAAAAACCGACCAGCAACACGCTCTGCGCCCCTACGGAGCGCAGCCACTCCTCCAGGCTTGTCCCAGTGAACGCGCCATAGACATCCTTTTCAAAGCGTTTCTCGGGACCGAAACCAAGTTCGGGGCCGAGTCCCGGCGATGGTTGCGCGCCCCAAGTCCCCGGCACAAATGCGCGGGATTCGGTGGGCTTGTTGTAATGGATGATCCAGGCGATTGGCTGGTGCAGCTGGCGGGCCTGCTGTACTCGAAGGCGAATGTGCTCGAGTGCGTCCACGTGATTGGGGACGGGTCTCAGCCCGGTAGCGGAGAATTCGTTCTGGACGTCGACAACGATGAGAGCTTGCATGGATGGATCCTCCTGCGAAATATATTAGGATGATTCGTTCCATGCTACAATAAGAATCAGAAGTATTTAACAAATACCGAAGTAATTTCGGTAGAGCGAGGGTTTCTTGGGCCTGGACAAAAAAGATTTCGCCCTGATCGCTGCCCTGCAGCAAAACGCTTCCCGGCGCCTGGAAGATCTGGCCAAGATGGTGCATCTGGCTCCTTCTTCGATTCACGACCGGCTGCTGAAACTGGAACGCGCCGGCATTATTCGTCAATGGACGATCAAGCTGGACGCTCCCGCTCTGGGACTCGCCGTCCTGGCGTTCGTCGGGATCAGCGCAACGAAACCGTGCTCGGAGCTAGTAGATGCGCTGCGAGCCATTCCAGCGATAGAGGAATGTCATTCCGTCGCCGGGGAACTCAGCATGATGCTCAAAGTCCGCGTAGCCAGTACCCCCGCGCTTCTAGAACTCTCAGAGCAGTTACGCGCGATTCCCGGCATTGAGCAAACGGAAACGACAATCGTATTAAAAACGCAAATCGACCGCCCCATCACTCTGAAACCGCCAGAGGCCCGGACCGCTCCTGGGCTTTAAAAGGCTGTTCTGGACTCGTCGGTTGCAGCCAAGGTTTTAGACGAGGGAGGGCCCGCCCGCTCGAGTAACCGAATGGGTTCTTCGTTCATAGCCGCTATTGAGCATTTCTGGCTACCGCTAGCTCCCAGTAAAGCCAGAACTGAAAACGGGGGTGGAATTGGACTTTGATACTGGCCAGACGTCAGTTTGGGTGAGCCAATACCCGGCTCGGTTTGTCGCCCGCGATTCTGCGAGGAACGAATCGTTTTGTTATAGTCGGTCGGTAGAGACGCGCGGCCCACGCGCAGGGACCCGGCCGTGCGATATTGGACAGGAGGCGTGCATGGCCCTGGATAAAAACGACGTATCCGTACTCAGCAACATCGATCGTTTGGTGAAGGAAGAAGAGCGGCTTTACGCAAAAAGTGAATTGACCAGTGAAGATCGCGCCCACCTGGCTGACCTGAAAGTGCATCTCGACCAGTGCTGGGACTTGTTGCGGCAACGCCGGGCACTCCGCGAGTTTGGCAAAGACCCTGATGAAGCTAAAGTGCGTCCCGCCAAGATCGTCGAGAACTACGAGCAGTAGAGATGGGTGCGGGTTTCGACGCGGGCTTGCTGCAGACGCCGATCGAACGCTCCGTTGAACTTCCGGTCCGGAAAGGTGGTCCACAGGCAAAAACGAATCGTTTACGTGGAGCCCCCGGAACGGTGCGTCGAAGATGCGCTCATCCCGTTTGATTCATCTGCCGCGACTCCGCGCATGGTTCTTGGGACGGCCTTTTGCACCGTGTTTTCCACGGCAGCGTGTGAGATGAAACACCACAGCCGTTGATTTGTGAGGGCAACAATGTCACGCAGCACAGCGATTCTTGTTCTGTTCCTCGCCGCGTTGCTTGAGGCTGGCGGAGACGCGGTCATCAGGGCAGGGCTTCACAAGGCTCTGTTCTGGCAAAGGGCGTCGCTGTTTGCAGCCGCGGCGGTCGTCTTATTCGCATACGGATGGACTGTCAACGCGCCGCCGTGGGACTTCGGCAAACTGCTGGGCCTCTACGTGGTGTTTTTCTTTCTCACCGCTCAAGCGATCTCGTGGCTGATATTCAAACAGATTCCATCGGTGGCAATCCTGGTGGGCGGGATGTTCATCGTCACGGGCGGCATAATCATCGCAATCGCGAGATCGTAAAGTCAGCCGCAGGTGACCCTCGGCTGGGGGCCGCACGCACCGAGCGTTCTCGCTCAACGGTTTACCCCGTTTGTATCTACAGCGATCCGCGTAACGCCGGAAACTTGCGAGGCCTGCTAGGCTAGGCAGGGGCTTCGGGTTTGGCTGCCGTTGGCGCGCGTACATAACTCAACAGTGATGGAAAAAAAGCATCGCCGCAAGCTGGGATCCCTTGGACACTCATGGGGTCGTTGGCTTTTTCTGGCGCTCACGGTTCTTCTCTTGGCTTTGGTCGCGACTTTTGTCGATCTGAAACCTCATGTCGATGAAAATTTCTTTTTCTCGTCGCACGATCCTATCGCTCAGGAATCGGACAAAATCGACCGCATGTTCGGCGGCGACAGCCAGATGATACTTGCCGTGGCAGCGCCGGACATTTCCTCGCCGAACTACCTGGCACGCCTGGGGCGTTTGACGGACGAGCTCGATGCTATCCCGTCCGTGGACAGCGTCGAAAGCCTTGCCGACGGCCCCAAGAACGAGAAAGACGCCGAAAAAAGTCCGTTATGGACGCGCCTGCTGATTGCCGAAAATGGCCACTCCAGCAACATCGTGATGTTTGTCTCCGCTCGGGACCCACAGCAATTAACCAACCGCATTGCAGCCGTCGTGGCGAAGTTCAATGCGAACGACTTCCGCATCGAGATTGCCGGGGCGCCGTACGTATCGGAGATGATTCGCCGCAATCTGCTGCACGATTTCCAGGTCTTCAGTCTTACCGCATTTCTGCTGTTCGGAGCAGTGATGCTGGTCCTGTTTCGATCGTTGAAACTCACCCTGGGAATGTTGGTTACGTGCAGCAACGCGGTGCTGGCGACCCTGCTGATTCAAGCTGCATTGGGAAAGAAGATCGGCGTGCTCACCGCGAATCTGGGGACGATCGTTTTTGTAATCGCCCTCTCTCATCTGGTCTATATGACGTTTAATTGGCAGACCTTGTCTCGCGGCCACGCAGACTCCGGCCGTCTGGGATCGCAGGCACGGCAGATAACGTTGCCAGCATCGTTTTGGTCCATGGTGTGTGCTTCGCTGGGATTCGCAAGCCTGCTGATCGTACCGGCGAAGCCTCTGAAAGAGCTCGGCGTCGGAG
Organism: Candidatus Acidiferrales bacterium; assembly: GCA_035602855.1. GTDB lineage: Bacteria > Acidobacteriota > Terriglobia > Acidiferrales > UBA7541 > Palsa-295. The sequence goes on along the minus strand of DATNLN010000175.1, from coordinate 3,536 downwards.
GAACGCTGGGGGCCGTCGTGGCATTCGCCTGCGCTTATCTCATGTACCCGGCGTTTCTGGATTGGGCGGGAGCGGTGCAAAGGAAAGCGCAGCACAAAGCGAAGGATGGTCCGTTCTGGCAGAGAAGATTCGTGTGGATTTGCGTGATCACAATTTTGGCCAGCGCCGGATTGAGCTTGGGATTGCGCCGATTGAATACAGATCCCAGCCTGCTGGATTATTTCAAAAATGGCCAGGAACCCCGCGAAGGACTTTCCTACGTGGACCGCAACGGCGGCTCCAACCCCCTCACGCTGGTGGTAGCGGCCGCCGACGGCAGCAAGCTGGACAACAAGGAACAATACGAGAAGATGTGGGATCTGCAAGATGCTCTGGAGCAGCATAAGGGCGTCGGAACGTCCATTTCGCTTCCGGTTTTGATGGCCGAAGGTCATCGCCGCCCGCTGGCTTTCCTGATTAGCTGGAACCATCTGCTGAACATCATGAACGAACCGAAATACAACCGCGTGGCCAGCACCTTTGTCACCAAGGACCGGTCCATGGCAGCGTTCTATCTGCGCATGGACGAACATGGCAGAGAGCAGCCACGCGTTGAAGTCGTCGACCAGTTGCGGTCGGTGGTGCGGCGCAACGGCTTCCGGCCCGTGCTGGTGGGCGGCGTGTACGAGCTGCAAGGACAATTGGCCCGACTGGTGGCGTCAAGCTTGGTCAAAGGCCTGGTGGGCCTGATGCTTTTTTTCACCGTCGTGGCATGGATCGTGGGCCGCAGCCTAAGGACCACGGCGGCCATGATCTTCAGCTTGAGCCTGGTTCCACTGTGCATGCTGGGTGGAATCGGGCTGCTGAATATTCCGGTGGACATCATTTCCGCGCCCGCAACCAACGTCTGCATCGGCATGGCGATCGATTCCATGGTTCATTTGGTATTTGCAGTGAGGAGGGCGCAAGGAGCAGGGCTGCAGGGGTGGCCAGCATGGGTGAAGGGGCGCGAAGAGCAATGGCGGGGGATCGTTTACTCGGACGTCGTGATTGGCGCCGGCTTTGCGATTTTCGCGCTTTCCAGTTTTCCTCCGACGCAACGGTTTGGGCTGGTCGTCCTGGCGGGTACAGTGATTGATATTCTGGCAAATCTTTTTGTTCTCCCCGTTCTGGCCGGCGCCGAATTCGGAGGGAGATCGGCGCACGCGAAGTGACCAGGCTCGCGCTACTCGCAATTCGCCACCCGCTTCCCGGCGTTGACATGGGGACTGGCGGCACCTAGAATCGCGGCCACGTGGAATCGTGGTTTTGGCTGGGCGAACGCTGAACCGCGCTATTCCCGCCGGAGACTGCTCATCACGCCTGCGGCCCCCAAATCAAAAATTGCTGTGGTGGATGATGACGCACGGATGCGTGGGAGTATTGTTGCGGCTTTGCGTTCCACTTTTGAGGTGGTGGAGGGCGGGGATTACGCGGCGGCTTATAAGCTTTTGCAGGAAGCGGGGCTGGACGTATTGCTGCTGGCATTGCCGATGGAATCGGGCGGACTGCGCGAGTGCACGGAATTGCTGAGCCGGCTCGCGGTGGGGGACATTGATACGCTGGTGATCGTGTTGAGCACGGACCAGACCAAGACAACGGCGCTGAAAGTGATTGACGCCGGCTGCCACGATTATTTTATTCAGCCGATTGATACGGACGTGCTGCGATTGCTGCTGGAACGGTCCATCGAGAAACTGCACATCCAGCGCGAGAACCGCATCTTGCGCGAGGAAATCAGCCGCAAGAATGCGCTGGGCGATTTGATTGGCGCGACGGACGCGATGCGGCATGTGTTTGATTCGATCAAGCGCATGGCGCGGGCGACGACGAACGTGATCATCCGCGGCGAGAGCGGCGTGGGAAAAGAATTGGTGGCTAAGGCGCTGCACGAGCAGAGCCCGCGGCGGAATCGCGCGTTTGTGAGCGTGAATTGCGCGGCGCTGCCGGAAGGATTGATGGAGGCGGAGCTTTTTGGGTACGAGCGCGGCGCTTTTACGGGAGCAATCGCGACGAAAGAAGGGCGGATTGAGCTGGCGCATCAGGGGACTTTGTTCCTGGATGAGATTGCGACCTTGACGCCGTTGCTACAGAGCAAATTACTGCGGGTGCTGGAGGATCGTTCGCTGACGCGGCTGGGCGGGAAGAAAAACATTAAGGTGGATTTCCGGCTGGTGAGCGCGACGAATGAAGATTTGGAAGAGATGGCGCGGCAGGGACGCTTCCGCGAGGACCTTTATTACCGGATTCACGTGGTGCCGATCTTTGTGCCGGCGTTGCGCGAACGGGTGGAGGACATCCCGGTGCTGGCGGATTATTTCGTGAGCGTGTATTCGGCGGCGAACGGATTTCCCGCGAAGCATATTGCGGATGACGCGATGGCGGCGCTGAAGCGTTATACGTGGCCGGGAAACGTGCGCGAGCTAGAGAATGCGATCCAACGCTTGGTGATCATGACGGATGGCGACACCATCACGGCGAAGGATCTGCCGGCGGAGATGGCGCAGTCTGGCGGACGCGATTATCGCAACCGGTTCCAACTGCCCGCGGCGGGGATCAAGCTGGATAAAGAGATGGAAGCATTTGAGCGGCGCTGGGTGCAGGAGGCCATCGAGCAGGCCAAGCACGTGAAGGCGGATGCCGCGAAGCTACTGGGAGTGGATCGCAACCGGCTGAATTACCTGTGCCGGAAGTACGATCTGTGATGGACCGGGATGGCGATGGACGCGCAGCGCGGGGCTGCGAAATGCGTATGGACTTTGGTGGCCACATTGCATATAACGGCAGAGATGCCCTTGCGGGCAAATCAAGTGAGGGAGAACAACATGGCCAAGAAATTGAAGAAGGCGAAGAAGATTGAACCGACCAAGCCGCTGATGAAGCGGTAAGGACGAGTTTTATGGTCTGGAGCACGCGCACACGATGCGCGGGCCGGGCCTGAGAGCAACTCGAACCGTAAAAGGGCTGCAGCCGCGAAGGCCGCAGCCCTTTTTGATGTCTGTTCGGCTCCACGGAACTCGGCGCAGCGGCCTTCCCGAATTGAAAGCGAGCGTGAGGTAATATGAAGTGGTGCGGTGACGTGTTGAAATTTTCAACATACGGTGATTAATTCAACACTGCGAACACCTGGCGGAGATGGTTACGGCGTGGTTGCCGGGGCGAAGTGTCATAAATTGAGCAGGTTGCAAAACGGCGAATTGGCGGCGAAGTTTGGCGACTGCTTTGCATATACCTAGGCAGATGCCCAGCAGGGCAAATCAAACGAGGGGGAAACAACATGGCCAAGAAAACCTTGAAGAAGTCGAAGAAGATCGAAGCAACGAAGCCGTTGATGAACATCGTAAAAGTGAAGTAAGCCCCGAGTTTCATGGTCAGGAGCGCGCTGAAAGGCACGACGCGGCCTGAGAGAAGCATCTCGAATGGTAAGCGGGCCGCTGCCGCAGTGGCAACGGCCCTTTTCGAGACTCAGCTAGTTGAAGGGGCAAGCGCGGCGGGCACGGCTGACGGGAATGATCAAT
>DATNLN010000174.1:0-35162 GCA_035602855.1 Candidatus Acidiferrales bacterium | reverse complement strand
CGTGCTCCCGATGAAACTGACTGGCGAAGCTGCGGCAGTGGCAAGCGGCGGTCACAGCTACAACGAAGTGTTACCGTTGATGCTAGCGCGCTATTGCGGTCCTGGATTGCTCGGCCTGGGAATCACCGCGCTCATCGCCGGCTTCATGTCCGGCATGGCCGGCAACGTCAGCGCGTTCTCCACGGTCTGGACCTACGACATCTACAAGGCCCTGATCAAAAAGAAAGCTACCGACGCGCATTACGTGCTGATGGGCCGCTGGTCCACAATCCTGGGCGTGCTGATCAGCATCGGGACAGCATACCTGGTCATGCAGTTCCTGAGCATCATGGATTACGTGCAGGCGCTGTTCAGTTTCTTCGTCGCCCCGCTTTTTGGCACCGTCATTCTGGGCATGCTCTGGAAACGCGCCACGGCCGCGGGCGGATTCTGGGGCTTGCTGGCCGGCACAGTCTCCTCCGTCGGTATGTGGGCGTGGGTTAAATTCGATCCTACGGCGTTGCGTTACGTCGCGCTTTCCAGCGACGCCAAGGACATGGCGGAAAATATGTATCGCGGCCTCTGGTCCTGGATCATCTGCGTGGTGGTGACGGTAGCAGTTAGCATGGTCACGAAGCCCAGGCCCGAAAGTGAATTAGTCGGCCTGGTCTATGGCGCGACGGAAATTCCCACCGAAGCGCAGGTTCCGCTCTATCACAAACCCGCATTCTGGGCCGTGGTCGTCGCCATCGTTTTCATTGCACTCAACGTTATATTCTGGTGAGGCTCATGCGATCTGACGGAACAATTTCAATCTGGTTCTTCATAGGCGTTTCGCTGCTGGTCAATGGTGTGCTGATCTTCGGCGCCGGACTTTACCAGATTTCCCATCCGCCCGCGGTCAAAGTAGTCCTCTACGACTTGCACGCGAGCGTATGGTGGGGCGGAGTCCTGGCTATCATCGGATTGCTCTACTGCATCCGCTACAATCCCAACCGCGCCTGACTTGCCGCGCAGCTGTGTCAAGCGCGCCCCGGCCTTTGGTTGCGCCGGCGTCCCGCCGACTCTTTCGCAGTAGCTTTTGATTTCGAATTTGCGTTTGACCTTGCTTGTTTTTTCGCTCACCACGTCCGAATTCCTCACTCCGCATTCACACCGCGCGTAGTACAGTAATCCGCGGCTGCATTCGCGCAATCGTGCTGCAAATTCAGACTCGAAGGATGGCTGATGGCGATTCTCGTCGCGGGAGGTGCCGGTTATATCGGCAGTGTAACCGTGGAACTATTGCGCGCTGCGGGCGAGCGGGTCGTGGTCCTGGACAATCTGCTGCGCGGTCATCGTCCGTCGCTCGACAAGGACATCCCGCTCTACCAGGGCAATATCGGCGACCGCACTCTGCTCGCGCGCATCGCTCGCGAACACCAGCTCGAATCCTGCATCCATTTCGCCGCTGTCACCTTCGTCGGCGAATCCGTGAAGAACCCCGCCTGGTATTACGAGAACAACGTCGAGCAAGGCATCGCCCTGATGAACGCGCTGGTCGAAGCCGGAGTGCGCCGCGTGGTATTTTCCTCGACCGCCGCTACTTACGGAGATCCGAAGCAGATCCCCATCTCCGAAAACGAGCCACAGTGGCCCGTGAATCCCTACGGCTGGTCGAAATTATTCATGGAACGCCTGCTGTATTCTTTCGACCTAGCCTACGCCTTGAAGTTTGTTTCGCTGCGCTACTTCAACGCTGCGGGCGCCACCGAAAAATGCGGCGAGCATCACGACCCGGAATCGCATCTGATTCCCTGCATTTTGTCGGCAGCTGCAAAGGAACCGCCCGAGGTCGCGGTCTTCGGAAATAATTATCCCACTCCGGATGGCACGCCCATCCGCGACTACGTCCACGTGGTCGACCTGGCCGACGCACACATCCGCGCCCTCGGCCATTTGCGCTGCGGCGGTGCATCCGACTATCTGAATCTCGGCACGGGCCGTGGCTATTCCGTCCTGGAAGTCATCGAAAGCGCGCGCCAAGTGACCGGTCGCGACATTCGCATTCGCGTCGAGCCGCCCCGCGCGGGCGATCCTCCTCGGCTCATCGCCGATCCCACAAAATCAAAATCCGTCCTCGGCTGGGTCCCGATGAAATCCGATCTCCGCTCCATCATTGCCTCAGCCTGGCGCTGGCAGCAAAGCCACCCTCGCGGCTACCATTCATAAAGCACGTCCGCCCAAACCTGCCGCTGGTCGTGCGCGCTCTGCCGGGTCCCTCAACTAAAAATATTTCTTTCAAGGTCACACTCCGAATCCTGCGCTTCTCGGTTCGAATCAACACTTCGCGTTGACATCACGTCGCCAGCGGTGTATATGTCGGCTTTCTAGGTATGGCCATGGCCGAGCCAAAAACAGAACTGCTGCGCGGAACCCTGGACCTGTTGATCCTGAAGGTCGTGGCGCTAGGCCCCAGCCACGGTTACGCGATCGCGCAACGCCTTCGCCAAATTTCGAAGGATTTTTTCCAGATCCATCAAGGCTCGCTGTATCCCGCGCTGCATCGCCTAGAGGACCGCGGCTGGCTGCAAGCCGAATGGAAGGAATCGGAAACCGGCCGCGAAGCCAAGTTCTATTCGCTCACCCAGAAGGGCCGCCGTCAAATGGACGCCGAAGTCGCCGGATGGGAGCGTCTCTGCGACGCCGTCGGCCTGTTCCTTCGCGCGCCAGAGAAGGAGTCGCAGCCATGAACCGGATTCGCCGGGCGTTTCATAAATCACAAAGAGAAAAATCGCTCGACAAAGAGCTGCAATTTCACCTCGACCGTCAAATCGCCGATTACGTAGCCGCCGGCATGCAGCCCGAAGAAGCCCGCCGCCGCGCCCGCCTGGAATTCGGCACCCTGGACAGCGTCAAAGAAGAAGTCCGCGACACCCGCTGGGAAACACGCCTGGAAAACGTATTTCGTGACCTCCGTTACGCAGCCCGCAGCCTGCGCAAAGACCGCCGCTTCGCCACCGTCGCCGTGCTCGCACTTGCGCTGGGCATCGGCGCGACGACCGCGATTTTTTCCGTGGTCAACGCGGCTCTGGCACGGCCGCTCCCGTATCATGATCCATCGCGTCTGGTGTGGGCCGATGAATTCATGCCCCATATGAACGATTGGGTCGTCCCCAATCCCGAATACACGAACTGGAGCACGAACAATCGCACCTTTGAAGCGATCGCTGCGTACGATGGAGGCGGACAGGCTAATCTCACGGGTGCGGGCGAGCCCGAGCGAATCGAGACAACAGCTGTCACCGCCAATTTCTTAACCGTTCTCGGTGTCCTACCATTTCGTGGTCGCGCGTTTCTGCCCGACGAAGACCGGCCCGACGGTCCGCCGGTGGTGCTGCTCGCCGACTCGCTTTGGCGCCGCAAATTCAATGCAGATTCCGGCATGGTGGGAAAATCGATCGAACTCGACGGCCGGTTCTACGCAATCGTGGGCGTGCTTCCGGCGAGCTTCCACTTTCCCGATAAGAGCCGCGATCCCCAGTGCTTGCTCCCGTTTCAGCTCCCTGCGAAAGTTGATTGGGGCGCGCGATCGATGCACCTGGTGCGTGTGATCGGCCGCCTGGCGCCGGGAGTCTCTTTCGATCAGGCGCGCGCTGACCTCGCCACGCTCGCCCTGCAATCCAATTCGGCGATCCCCGCGCCATTCGTTCACATGCGCGACGGTTTGCAAGTGCAAGTCATACCTCTGCACCAAAAGATCGTCGGAGATGTTCGTACAGCGCTGCTGGTTCTTCTGGCTGCCGTTCTACTCGTGCTGCTGATCGCATGCGTAAATGTCGCCAATCTCCAGTTGGTTCGCACCGCGGGTCGCCACAAGGAGCTGGCCGTGCGCGCCGCCCTCGGTGCCAGTCGCGCGCGGCTGATGCAGCAATTGCTCCTTGAAGGCACGGCGCTCGCGGCCATGGGCGGCGCGGCAGGATTAGTGCTTGCGGCCATTGGTGTTCAAATTCTGCGCATCTCCTTGCCTGCCGCGATCACTCAGATTGGGGCTATTTCCATTGATGGGCCGGTGCTGCTATTTGCGCTCGCCATCACTTGTTTCACCGCCATTCTCTTCGGCCTCACGCCCGCATTCCGGGCTTCCAAACCCGACGTGAACGATACCCTTAAGGATGGCGGCTCATTCGCTAGCGGCTCTTATGCTCAGCACGGGCTGCGCAGCGCGTTAGTCGCAGTGGAGTTCGCGCTGGCATTCTTGTTGCTAATCGGCTCGGGGCTTCTGATTCGTAGCTTTGTTCGCTTGTCGAGCGTCGCTCCCGGTTTCGAGCCCGCGAACCTGCTCACCGTCAGCACGGAACTCCCCGCCGCAAAATATTCCGGCAACCCGCAGCGGCAGGCTTTCTTCTCGCAGGTGCTGGACCACGTGCGGACGCTTCCCGGCGTGCGCTCCGCCGCCGTCACCACCCGGCTCCCTTTCACCCGTTTTTGGAGAAGCTCGTCCTTCCTCGTGGAAGGACATCCTGAACCTCCGCCTGGCACTTCGCCGATGGTGCTTAATCAGCAGGTCAGTCCAGACTACTTTCAAACGATGCGCATCCCGATACTCGCCGGGAGATCGTTCACCCCATCCGATCTCGCGCCCGATTCGCACGCGATCATCGTCAGCGCCGCTTTCGCGCAGCGCTCTCTTCCCGCCGGTGCGCCGCTGTCAAAACGTGTGCGCCTGGGAGCACCCACCGATCCCTGGAGCGACGTGGTCGGTGTCGTAGGTGACGTGCGCTATGCCAGCCTCCGTGTTCCTGCAGAGCCTCAAGTGTACCTGCCCTACGACGGAGAGAACTCCAACTTAGCCTCCATTGTCATCCGCACCGAGCAGGATCCTCGAGGTCTGGTTTCGCTCGTTCGCGCCCAATTCGGGGCCATTGATCCGGCGCAGCCTGTTTTCGACATCACGACGATGACGCAGCGCCTCGATGATTCGATCGAAACTCCGCGCTTCAATATGACGCTGCTCGCAATCTTCGCGGCGATCGCCCTGGTGCTTGCTACAATTGGCATTTACGGCGTCATATCCTATTTCGTCGCGCAGCGCACTCACGAAATCGGTATTCGAGTGGCTCTCGGCGCAGCGCCTTCGGATATTCTGCGGCTCGTCCTTGGCCAAGGCGCGGTGATGATTCTCGTCGGCCTCGCGCTGGGTGTCGCCGGTTCGCTCGTGTTCACGCGCTACTTCGCCAATCTTCTCTACGGTGTCCGTCCGGTCGATCCCCTGACGATTCTTTCCGTCGCGGTGTTACTCATCATTGTCGCGCTCGCTGCCTGCTACTTCCCAGCCAAACGCGCGACACGTCTCGATCCTCTGACCGCACTTCGTTACCAATAATCCGTTGATCGATGGGATCTCGTTCAGCTTCGGGCATAGCTCCCCATCGCGCCCGGGGCGTTCCTAGTGTGCAGGCTGGCTGGATGTAACGATGGTAAGTTACGGTCATCCGCCGACTTGAGTGCGCAACGGCCAATGGCACGGGTTTGCGTGAAATAGCCCGGCCAGGATCAGGAGGAATACGAAAAAGTGTTTCGCACGTTCCCGGCACCGAACATGGCGCGGCGATTTTCCGGTTGGCATTTATTTGGGCAAGTCTCGCTGTTGCCACTTTTCGCTTTCGCGTTATTCAGCGCCTCAGCGCAGGCGCAGAACTCCATTGTGCTGGTGGGATCCGGATCGCTCCTCTTTACACCCGGTGGACACAAGAGTTCGGCAAGCGCGACGCGAATATTCAAATTCGCTATCTTCCGATCGGCACCAGCGAAGGCATCAAGGAAATTTCACGCGGCGCAAGCGATTTCGGCGCAGGCGAAGCACCACTGACAGCAATGCAGCGCAAAGACGGCAGCTTGGACGAACTGCCGGTGGTGCTCATCGGCATCGTACTGACTTACAGCCTGCCCGACTCATGGGGAGCTGCGGCTTTCCGGCGACGTGTTGGCTGACATTTTTCTGGGCGATGTGAAGACGTGGAACGCGCCGCAAATCGCGAAGCTGAATCCGGACGTGCTCCTCCCGAATCTCGCGATCAAGGTGATCAACCGCCCTGCGGGGAAGGGATCCAACTACGTGTTCACGGATTTTTTGTCCAAGGTAAATCCGAAATTTCGCAGTGAAGTGGGAGTGAGTCCTTCGCCGAAGTGGCCGGTGGGAGAAGCGGCGGAGCGCAGTTCGGACGTGGCGGACAAAGTGAAAAACATTCCCGGCTCCCTTGGATATGTGGAGTATCAGTATGCCTTGAAGGCCAATATTCCGCAGGCGACGGTGTTGAATCCGGCGGGCCGGTTCACGAAAGATTCCATGGAAACGATCGCGGCGGCGTGCGACTCGGCCGAGGAGCCGCGCTGGAATAGCTTTTCTGCTTCGTTGACGAACGTGCCGGGAGCGGAGTCATATCCGATCACCAGTTTCACCTGGATTTATTTGCGAACTACAGCGCCTGATGCCGCGCGCGCCACCGCGTTGAGCAACCTGCTGGATTGGATTTATGACGACGGGCAGCGCTCCGCGGCTCTCGAAGGATACTCCGCATTGCCTGCGCAATTGCTCGCCGAGGTGCGGAGGAAAGCCAAGGCTTTGCAATAGACCGCGGCGCGTTGTCTCTCTGCGCGCTTCGGCCAATTCTAATCGATAGCGACCAATTGTTAGAAATCGCCGCAAATGATTGAAAACAAACAACAGCACTCCATCCGAATCGGCCGTTCTTCGCGGCTGCGGAAGTTTTTCGTGCGCGGACTGCACAGATACCAGGAATTTGCGCAGCGGCACATTCCAATCGCGCATCCGGCAAGTCGGGGGCTCAAGCAAAGTAAAAGCGTCGGGCAACGTCAGAGGAAGGCGCGCAGGCACGATCGTCTACGGCACGTTATGCCGCGCCCGCGCCGCCTGCAGGATTAATTCGCGGGCTGCACGGATTCCATCAGGCCAAAGAATCCTTCGGCCATCGTCGGGTGAATGTACACCGCGCCTTTCAGTATTGTGTATGGCGCGTCCGCCAGAATCATTGCGCCGAGGATCTGTACGGTCTCTCCTCCTTCGCTACCCAGAATGGCGGCGCCCAGGATGCGATCGTTCTGCGCATCCACGATGATTTTCATCAGCCCGGCGGTTTCGTCGCGTTCAATCGCGCGCGACACGCTCGACATCGGAAACGTACCCATCTTGAATTTCCGACCCGATTCGCGCGCTTCGCTTTCGGTAATGCCCACGCGTCCCAGTTGCGGGTCGGTGAAAAGCGCGTAGGGAAGATAGCGGTTTTCGATGCTGAGGTTCCTGCCCTCGATAATATTCGCGTATGCAATCTGATAATCGTTGTAGGAAATGTGCGTGAAGGCCGGACCGCCTTTCACATCGCCCAGCGCCCAAATGCCGGGGACGTTCGTTTCCATCCGGCCGTTCACTTTCATATAGCCGTGCACATCTGTCGCGACGCCGGCGGTTTCCAGACCCAGGTCGTCGGTGTTCGGCCTGCGTCCCGTGGCGACCAGCAGATGCGATCCCTGCAAGGATTCGCCGCCGCGCGGGGATTCCACGGTCAGCGCAATCACGCCATTACGATTCTCGGCGCGCGTCGTCGCGGTGTTCACGCGGAACACGACGCCTTCGGCCTCCAGCGCCTTCTGCAGTGCCGACGCTATGTCAGAATCTTCGCGCGGCATGATGCGCGCGCCGGTATGAATGATAGTGACGCGGCTGCCGAATCGCCGGAATATTTGCGCGAACTCCAGCCCGATGTATCCGCCGCCGAGAATCAGCAAATGTTCCGGCACGGTTTGCAGTTCCATGACCGTGGCGTTAGTAAGAAACGGAACCGTGTCAATTCCCGGAATTTTTGGAATGGCGGGGCGCGTCCCAGTATCGATGAATATTTTCTCGCTCTCGAAAAGTTCCGTACCCACTTGCACCTGGTGCGGGCCGCTGAATTTCGCTTGGCCATGGATCAATTTCACAGTCGGCCTGGCATCAATGCGTTTCTGTACGCCCGCGCGCCCGTTTTGCACCTTTTGCGTCTTCCGAACCACGACTGCGGGCATGTCCACGCTGACATCGCCCGCCCGCACTCCCCAGCGCGCCGCATCGCGGGCGTAGTGCGCCACCTGCGCCGAAGCGACCATGGTCTTCGTGGGCGTGCAGCCCGTGTTGATACAGCTGCCGCCCAAGTCCGCGCGCTCGATGAGTGCAACCTTCCAACCCAGATCGGCCAGTGCAAACGAAAGAGGATTGCCCGCCTGCCCAGACCCGATTGCGATGGCATCGAATTTCATTTCCTTGCCCCCGTGCCGCCCGAATGACTACGCGCCAAGTGTACCCAAATTTTCGCGTCGCGCGCATCCCCGGCAGAGCAGCCCCCGACCCTCACGTCGCCGCGCTCCCATAGCCTCGTGCCTGGTTCGCCGCAACCAAGCCAAGGAAACTTCCGCAAAAAATGCATCCCGATTTTTGCCCCGCCAAATTAGAATCGTATCCATGGCCAGGGGTTGGGAAAGCAAAGCAGTAGAGGGTCAGGTCCAGGAATTTCAGTCGAAAGAGGACCGCAAGAACAACAAGCAAGTCTCGCAGGACCAGATCGAAGCGCGCCGCAAGCGCGGCGTGCTCATGCTGTCACGCGCGCGCGTCGAAAAACAATTACAGTCCGGCCAAGGCCCGCGTTACCGCGAACAACTCGAGCGGGCGCTCGCCGATCTCGACGCACAACTCGCGCAACTCCCCACCGACACAAAGTAAGCCGCCCGCGACCAGTGCATCGAATCGCTCGTTGACCAAACAGCCCCACAACCGATCTTGCATGAACTCCAGCATCCAAGGGGGCATCATTACTGCAGCTACTGAGAGATCGCGGGACCCGAGGACACCTCGCGTTTCCAGATCAGCCATTGGCGGAGCGTGATCCGCGTCATGCGTGGCATGATGCGAGTGGAAAGAGGAGCCCCAGCGATGCCGCAAGGTAATCCAATCTCGGAAACGATCACCTCGCGTTGCTGCATAGTGGGCGGCGGCCCCGCGGGAATGATGTGCGGCTTCTTGCTTGCTCGCGCGGGAATTGACGTGGTGGTACTGGAAAAGCACACCGATTTCCTGCGGGACTTTCGCGGCGATACGGTTCATCCCTCGACGCTCGAACTGATGTACGAGCTGGGAGTTCTGGAAGACTTTCTGCGCCGCCCGCATCAGGAGCTTTCGCAGATCGGCGCTCAGGTGGACGACTTCGTAGTCACGGTCGGGGATTTTTCTCATCTGCCCACGCACTGTAAATTTGTCGGCCTGATGCCGCAGTGGGAATTTCTGAACTTCATCGCGGAAAAAGCCAAGATCTATCCCGGATTTCATCTGCGCATGGAAACCGAAGTCACCGACTTGTTGATCGAGAACGGCAAAGTGGCAGGTGTCGCCGCCAGATCGCAAAACGGCCCTCTGCATGTTCGCGCCGGTCTAACCATTGGAGCAGACGGCCGCCGTTCGGTCGTGCGCGAGAAGGCCGGCCTTGAAGTGCTGGACCTCGGCGCGCCCATTGACGTTCTTTGGATGCGCGTGTCCCGCGATCCGAGCGATCCGAATCGAACGCTCGGCCGTTTCAGGGCAGGGAAGATCCTGGTGACGCTGGACCGCGGCGAATACTGGCAATGCGCCTACGTAATCCCGAAAGGCGGGCTCGATGCCATTCAGCAAAGAGGTCTGGCAAGTTTTCACGACGAAATCGCCAGCGTCGCGCCATTTTTGCGCGAACGGCTCAGCGAAGTGAAGGATTGGAACGACGTGAAGCTGCTTTCCGTCGCCGTGGATCGCTTGCGCCAGTGGTCGCGCAGCGGGCTTCTGTGCATCGGCGATTCCGCGCATGCCATGTCTCCGATCGGCGGAGTGGGAATTAACCTCGCGATTCAAGACGCCGTCGCCGCCGCGAATATTCTCGCCGGGCCGCTTGCAAAGGGCGCTGTCACGGACGAACGCCTCCGCGACGTGCAGCGCCGCCGCGAATTTCCGACGCGCGTGACTCAGGGATTTCAGGTTTTCGCGCACAAGCGTTTTATCGGCCCGGCGATGCGCAACGCCCGTCCGCTAACCAGCCTGCCGTTGCCGCTAAAGCTTCTGCAGATGTTTCCGATACTGCGGCGCATTCCCGCGCGCTTGGTGGGACTAGGCGTTCGCCCGGAACACGTGCACACGCCGGACACACAACCACAATCATCGCGTCAAAGTTAAGGATGTCAAAGAACGCAGCTAATCGCGCGGACGCCCGGGATCGGGATCCTCAACGAAAACCACGCCCACGCCATTCTGATTTTTTTCGCGCCCCAGCTCGAAATGCACCACGGTCCCGCGTAAAGTCATCACAGAGGAGATCGTAGGATCGCTGGAAGCTTCAATCACGACGCGCACCTCGGACTGCAGCCGCGGCCTGCTTTGCAGCGCCAGATAAGCTCCCTGCAAACTGATATCGCGCACCGTGGCCTTTTCCTCGAATGGCTTGCCGTCTTCGGTCTGCCCGCTAACCGTTGCCGCAAAGCGCAACCGCCGCCGAATTCCCAGCCGCGTTTCCTTCATGTCCACGGCCACGCCGCGCTCGCTCAAGCTGATGGACATCCCTTCGGTGGCCGCCCATGTCGCCGGAAATTCCTGACGCGCCGCGGAAAGAAAACCATCGACCACTTTGTCCGGCGAATCCGGGTCATGGTGGAACAAGATCAGATTCCGCACCTTGGCCTCGCGCGCGATCTTCACGCCCTCCAGCCAACTGGAATGTCCCCAGCCTTTGCGGTCCGAAGCCAGCTGCTCCGGAGAATATTGCGCGTCGTAAATCAGCACGTCCGCGCCGTGCGCCAGTTGACGCAGATTCTGATCGCAAGTGTGCTCGCCGGGCTCATTGTCAGTGGCATAGACGATCGAGCCGCCGGTCGTATCGATCCGGTATCCCAGGCATCCCTGCGGATGATTCAAATATCGCGCGGTAATGCGCGTTCCGTGAATCTCAAACGACTCCGCGTCGGCCACTTCACGAAAATCGCGCGCCGCGGTCATCATGGTCACGTCTACCGGGAAATAAGGGCTGGCGAGCTGCGCGGCGAACACCTGCTCCAGGCTGTTCGGCCCCAAATACTTGGATTGAAAGCTATAGAAATGGAAGCGGTTTTGCGATTCGAAGAACGGATGGAAAAATGGGATGCCCTGAATGTGGTCCCAATGGTAATGCGTCACCAGGATGTGCGCCTCGATGCCCATCCCGTGCCGCTTTTCGCTCAGATGGTTGCCGAGCATGCGCAACCCCGTCCCGCAATCCAGGATGAAATTGGTGCCGTCCGGCGCAGTCAGCTCCAGGCAAGGCGTGTTCCCGCCGTAGCGCCAGGTGTCGCGCTCGAGCGTCGGCGTCGAGCCGCGCACGCCCCAAAAAACAAGTTTGGCAACCTGGTGCGTCATCGCCGGGCGGCTTGCGACGCAGCGCGCCTGCGCCCCCTCTGAGAGTTGAGGTTCACGAAACTGTGCCATGGTAGGCGGGTGCGGCGAGGTAAGTCAATTGCGTTTCAGCCAACGGGTTCGTTCCCGGCGGCCGCAGCGATTCGCGCCGTCATAACCCACGGAACCGCCGCGAATCCGGGCTGTAAGGCAGACCAAATCGCGGTTAGAATCGAGCGGATGGATGACGAAGCCCGAAACACCGGCGGCCACTCACACGACGGCCACAACCACGGCCACGACCACACTCACGATCACGATCATGGGCACGGCCACGGCCTGGGCGGGCACTCGCACGTCACACTTCCTGCCGAGGGTATGACCCTAGCCCTGGGCGCCGCGGTCGTCGCCACGTTCGCGCTGGTTGGCGTCGAGTTGCTGGCCGGTTACGCCGGACATTCCATCGCCCTGGTCAGCGACGCCGTGCACAACCTCACCGACGTGCCCACCTTGGTGCTTTCCTGGCTCGCGATGCGCTGGGCCGCGAAGCCTCCTACGCCGCAAAAAACCTACGGTTACCATCGCGCGGGTATCCTCACGGCATTCGTCAATGCGATGCTGCTCACGCTGGTCTCGCTCGGCCTGATCTACGAATCCGTGCTGCGGCTGCGCTCCCCGGTGGAAGTGAAAACCAGCTTGATGCTGTGGGTCTCGTTATTCGCGCTGCTGATTAACGGCGGGATCACTCTCGCTCTGTCCAGTGGCCGGCGCGACCTGAATTTGCGCAGCGTGTGGATTCACAATCTGGGCGACGCACTATCGAACGTCGCAATCGTCGTCGGCGCTCTGGCCATCCGTTACACCGGCTCCAGTTGGGCGGACCCGGTGATCGGTATCGCCATCGGCGCTATGGTGCTATGGTCCGGCATAGGCATCTTGCGCGAAAGCACGCACATCCTGCTCGAGGGCCTGCCGCGCAGCATTGCCCTGGAAGAGGTCGCGCGCGCGCTGCTAAAAATCGAAGGTGTCCAGGAAGTTCATGACATTCACATATGGACGCTTGGTACCGACCTCAACGCCCTCTCCTGCCACATCTGCATCCCAGACATGCACATGGAAGAAAGCGAGAAGGTTCTGGCTAAAATCCATGAAGTCCTCGACCACGATTTCCGGATCACTCACACCACCATCCAATTCGAGCGCGCCGGTCTCCCCGCCGACGCCGGCCTCTACATGCCGGAACCAATCCGCCGTTCCGAAGGCTGATCAAACCCTAATTTATTGCGTTACAAGAAGAGGACTTGGTTCGCGGTGACTATAGCTATAAAGGAAGCTGCATTGGGGTCCCGCGCTCCTGATTCACGCGTTGCGTTGCATCTGCATCGAAAATTTCTGCTGATATGCTGAGGCGCCGTCCTTCCGGCGTGATGTAAATCACTTGGCCTTGTGTCATCGTAAAGGCTACTACGTCCAGCCGGCTGCCGTCGCGCAGAACCAGCGTCAGCGTGCCCACGTCCGGCAGCGGTTCCTGTTGCTTGGCTTCTCGCTGATCGGGAGCGCGCGGAGCGGCACTCGCTTCGGTCTGCCCGTCATCCCGATTGTCAGCGCGCTCGCCGTCGCGTTCGCCGTTCCGGTCGTCGCTGCGATCGCCGTTCCGATCATTGGAAGCCCCAGCTTGCTGGTCATCGGCGAGTTGACCCTCCACTTCCGCCGAGTCCTGCGCCGCATCTTGTGGCGCACCCGCGGATTCATCACCAGGCGCCGCGTAGTAATACCCGCCCACGCCGAGAATATATGCCACTCGAGGCGTCGAGACGGGCGTCGTGACCGGCGGGGGATTACGGCGGCGATTCAACGGCGGGCCGATCGGCGCGAATACGCGGCTGCCGGCATTCTGAGTCCGCAGCGTGGAAGACATTCCGGCATGGCGGGAAGGCACGTCTGCGGGATGAGCACTTGCACGCGCGCGAACTGCGGAGGTCGCAACCGGCACGGCGCTCGAAGGGAGGGAGGCTGTGCGTACTACGCTGGCAACGCGCGGCGCGCCACCACTTGAAACCGAGCCAACACGCATTCCGGAAGCAGCGAATCCTCCCGAAGCTCCGCGCTGCGCCGCAACCACCGCCGGCATCAACAGCAGCACGCCTACGAACCCGAACATCATCCGCGGTTTCATAATTCTCTCCGCCGCGCCCAACTTATCAGACGCTGCAAAGCACGCGTCGGTTGCCGATACTTTACCACTATTCGCTGCGACGGCCCCCACCGCGAACTTTTGTAGCCTCGTCGGTGTCTAACTGGCATGGCTCGCCATGAAGGGCTGGAGCGACGCTTCCGGCCCTCGGTAGCCGCGCGGCGAAGGAAGGCGGAGAGACGATCCGAGTATTTTTGCAGGATCGAATTCTCTGCAGTTGCGGCTGTCCTGTGTGGGCTGCTGTTCGCTTTCCTGGCCGCGACCTCGCAACCGCACAACCGAGGGAGCATAGACCCAACCAAGAGCCAGCACTTCAAGCGTCTGCCGGGCGCTCTTCGCGAAGACGCACTGCGAGTCATAGTAATGCGTGACGGGCGTTTCTACCTGGGCAACCAGGGAGTTACCCCCGAACAGTTGCCGGGTCGGATATGGGACGGAGTCGGTGGTGGCGCGGAGAAAAAGGGTTTATATCTTGGCGGATGCCCGTGGCAGATACGGCGATGTGAAAATGGTTCTGGACCAAATACGCTCGGCGGGAGTGGAAAACGTCAGCTTTCTTACGCAGGTCGGGCGACCACGGTAGCCTGGGTCGGCAGTTCTCAGTCTGGTCACGGCCGTCTCCCGGTAATCGAAGGAGCTTCGCCCAGCGCGGAGCCGAAAATTCAGCTTGGCTTTTCCCCACACCCCGGATGTGCTATAAACGTGCGTCCGAAGGACTCCTAGAAATGGGACAGCCGGAAGCCGTAGTTCGGAAGGCGCAAGGAGCGGAGCCGGAAGTTAAGCCTCGCGGGGAGCAGCCGGAGCCTTCACAGTATTGCCCGCGATGTTCGGCTCGGCTGGAGCAGCGCAGTTGCAAAATGATCTGCGCGTCTTGCGGATATTACATGTCCTGCTCGGATTTTTACTGAAGAGAAAGATCGCCGCCCCCGGGCAGTGACTTCTCGGCTCTACCGATTCCAAATAAGATTTCGAATTTTCCAGGAGGCGCGAACGTGGCACTGAGAATGGTTGATAACGAAGTGAATGGCGTGACGGTGCTGGAGATCGAAGGCCGCATCGTGCTGGGCGAAGAGAGCAATGCGTTTCGTGAGAAAGTGAAGAGTCTGCTCGCCGCCGGCAAGAAGCAGATCGTACTGAACCTGGCGCAGGTCGGTTACATTGATAGCGCCGGCCTCGGCACCCTGGTGGCCACATTCCACAGCGCCCGCTCGCAAGGCGCCGTTCTGAAGCTGGCCAACCTCGGATCGAAATTCAAGGAAGTGCTGCAGGTAACCAAGCTAATGACCGTGTTCGACACCTACGACAACGAAGCAGCGGCAGTCGCCAGCTTCGCCAAGTAAGTCAGCATAAAATTCCAAGGGCGGGTTTTAGCCGTGGACCCGCCCTTTGTCTTCTCGACTTGAGCTTACTGACCGCTGCGTGCGTCCGCTTGTCCGGTCACACGCCCTTCCACCTGATAGATCGCGATGCCGCTCAATAATTTTGGATAGAAGTCGGTGGACTTTTGCGGCAGCACCTCTCCGCCCAGCGCAATTTCCGCCACCTGCTGCACTCGTACTGGATTCAACAGGCACGCTAGCTGCGCTTCGCCGCGATCGACGGCCGTCAGCGCCGTGTCCACCTCGCGCTCATAACTCACATTCTTTTCCGCAGCTACAGCTTCGGCGCTGATCCCCAGGCCTTTATCCAGTATAAGCCGGTGCAGCAGCACCACGTCCAGCCCGCGCTGCGCTTCAGAAACATCCGGCAGCATAGCTGCCAGATCCGCATCGCGGCGCAGCAAAAAAATGTAAAACGCTCCGCCGCCCGGATAGATGCCAATTGCGCGCCGCCCGTGGTTTGTTCCTTCCAGGTCCTTGCGGAATTCAGGGTAAGCGCTAGCGCGCTCTTCCGGATTTTGAAACGGGTAGGAATACCAGTCGAAAGCCTGCGCCACGTTATTGCGGAACTTGTCGAAATTGAAATTGGCGGCGTTGCGGATCAGGCGATGCGTCGGCAGGATCGTCAAACCCTTGGAATGCGTGTTGACGAATGTCATCATCGCGAATTCGGGTGCCGCGTACGGATCGTTCACACCGGCCGCTGCTCGCGACTCGTCGCGAAAATTCAGCGCCGTCTCATAGCGATGGTGTCCGTCCGCGATGATCAACTTCTTATCCGACATGGCGCTCTGAATTCTGCGCATCATCGCTACATCCGCCACGGGCCACAACCGGTGCGTCACTCCGAATTCATCTTTCAGTTCCTGCGGCGCCGATGCCTGCGTGGCTTCTTCCAGCAGCGTGTCTATGCGCCGCGGAGGGTCGTTGTACAGCATGAAAAGCTGCCCGGTTTGCGCGTGCGTGTGCCGCAGCAGTTCGATGCGATCCGCTTTGGGCGCCGAAAGCGTGCGCTCGTGTCGGAACACTACATGCGCGTCGTAATCTTCCACGCGTCCCAGCGCGATAAAACCGATGCGCGTTTTGCGCGTGTGCGTTCCCGGCACCAGATATTCCTGCGAATAGACGTAAATGCCCGGCGCCGCGTCCCGCACCAGAATTTTCTGGGCAATCCACTCGCGCACCTTTTGCCCAGCACGCGTGTACACATTATCTTCTGGCGTGTCGTTCGCGGCAGCGCGCCCCTTCTCGATCGCAATCAAATTGTAAGGACTTGCCGCGTAATACTGCTCTTGCATCGCCGCGGTGATCTTGTCGTAGGGTTGTGTGAGGACTTTCTCTAGCGGCACGCGGTTCGTATCGTAGCGCAAGGCGCGAAAGGGTTGAATTTCAGCCATGTGGCCTCGGGTGGCAGTCAGCGCAACTTGAGAAACACCGATTGTACCAGCCGTGCCACCACAATCCAAAAGTTCGCGCTGGCGCTGCCCGGCTTGATGCCGCCGTCGGCTGCGGGCTATAAACTTTAATGTCCACGCCGATTTCGCGATGCACTATTACCGTGATGATTGGGGAATCCGCGTCGGGCATGCTGAACTCAGCGCGCCCTCCGAAGGGGCTGTAACCCCGCGCGAGGAATTCGGCCCGACGCGGGACTGATTTAACGCGCCACTAAATTTCCAGTTCCGCGACTCGCTTCAGCAGGCGAATCAAGTCGGAAGCCTGTGCTGGTGTCAGTTCCGTGCGAAGTTTATCCTCGGCGGCGCGGCGTTCTTTGATCAGGCCGTCCCGGTACTTATTGCCTTTCGCTGTCAGTTGCACCAGAAGAGCTCTGCCCGTGTCAGCCTTCCGTTCCGAAAGCAATCCCTCCTGAATCATCGTCTTGATCGCGCGATGCACCACCGTGCGATCGAACCCCAGCATCGTGGCGATCTGATTTTGGTTTAGCGCCGCTCCACCGCGCAGCGTGGACATGATGAAGCCGCGCGTCTGCGAGCACTTCGTTTTTTGCTCCAGTCGCTTGCCGATCGTAAAATAGGCGGAAGCCAGATTCAGCAGTACGGAGTCCTTCAGGATTTCCTGCGGGATCAATTTTTTGTTAACCATGATCATACGACGCGTACCGTCGCTTCCAGCGGCCTGCGCCACTGTGGCTGGTCCACATGCTGCGCCGATTTTTTTCCAATGGCGATGACCATCACAATTTCATGATCCTTAGCGGAAAGCCTCAGCAATTTGCCCAGGCGCCGTCCGTCGAATCCCTCCATCGGGCACGTGTTCAATCCCACCGCTTCCGCCGCGATCATCAGATTCTGGCACGCCAGCGACGTGCTTTTGGTCGCCCATTTGAACATGCCCTGCCGTGCCACCGGGAGCGTGCCCATCGTCTTCCAGAAATGCAGCCCGCGCAGAATCGTCCACTTCAAGAGCCCGAACACGCCAAACCAGCCCTGAATGAAAAACCATTTGCCGAATTTGGCCCGGCGTTCGAACTCGGCGATCTTTTTCTCGGTGAATCCGGCTGTACGCATCCACGCCAGTTCGCTTTCCGTGGTGGCTTTCCACGATCCGATGTCCGCTACCGCAACAATCAATGCAGATGCGGTCGCGGCCGGACTCTGCCCGAAGCAAAGCCGCGCAGCCTCCTTTTTCATTTCCGGTGTCTCCACCCAATAGAAACGATAGGGCTGGATGTTAAAGCTCGACGGCGCCAGGCGCGCCGCATGCAGGACTTGCTCGCGCGTGTAGGCTGAAATTTCCACGGGATCGAAGACCTTGATGGCCCTTCGTTGCAGGATTGCGCCTAGAATCTGGTTCATGAGCGGCCTCCATGTTGCCATTACAACATACGTATGTTGCTAATGCAACATAAAAATGGCACGCGCCCGCCGCAGTGACAATTCCCGTGGTGCCGCATAAAATGAAAGTGTCGAACGAAAGAAATCCACGCGAGGCTCGGTAACAGATGGTGGAAAAGAATGGCCGGTTCTCCGGGGTGCACGCACTGATCTTCGATCTGGACGGCACGCTGATTGATTCACAACTGGACCTGGTGCTTTCGGTGAACGCCATGCTCGAACACATGGGCCGCGAGCCCCACGTCCACGAAAAAATTTGCAGTTTTATCGGGAATGGAGCGCCCACGCTGGTGCGGAGGGCCTTGGGTGAAGATGCGACGGAAGTAGACGTCGAAAAAGGCCTCGCCTATTTTCTGGAATACTATCGCGCGCACATGCTGGACAATACCGACGTCTACCCCGGCGTGCGCGAAGCGCTCGCACTGCTGCAGAAATATCCCATGGCCGTGCTCACCAACAAGCCAGTGCATTTCAGCCGCGCGATCATCGAAGGCCTGAATCTTTCCCGCTATTTCCGCCGCGTTTACGGCGGCAACAGCTTCCAAACCAAAAAACCCGATCCGCAGGGCGCGCAAATTCTGCTGCGCGAGCTGCAAGCCGCACCGCACGAAGCCATGATGGTGGGAGATTCCGACGTGGATATAAAGACCGCGCGCAACGCGGGAATGCACGCGTGCGGCGTAACCTACGGCTTCGGCACGGAAAGCCTGCGCTCGTATCCCCCGGACATAATGCTCGACAGCCTCAGCGACCTGCCCGCGCACCTAAAATGATTTCTGCATCCCGGCAATCAAAATCGCGTTAGGTCTTCACGTAGGCTTGCTTGTACCAATCCCAAGTCCTTTTCAGGCCTTCCTCGAATAACACGCGCGGCTCGTAACCCAGAATTTTCCGCGCCAGCGAAACATCCGCCTGCGAATCCCGTATGTCGCCTTTGCGCGGTCCTTCGTATTTCGCCTGAATGGTTTTTCCGGTAATGCGCTCCAGCATTTTCACTACTTGGTTCAGCGTAATCCGCGCCCCCGTTCCACCGTTGAACACCAGTCCCGAAGCTCCAGACGCCTCGCAGGCGCGCAGCGTCTCGTCCACAATATTCTCCGCATAAGTGAAATCGCGCGATTGCTCGCCGTCCCCATAGATCACCGGTGGCTGGCCCTCGATCACCGCCAGCATAAAACGCGAGAGCACGCCGGAATACTGCGAAGTAGGATCCTGGCGCGGGCCAAATACGTTGAAGTATCGGATACACGCATTTTCCAGCCCATAGACGCGCCCGAAAACCTGCGCGTACATTTCGCCCACATATTTCGTCACTCCGTAGGGAGAAATCGGCTGCGCCGGCATCGATTCGACTTTCGGCAGTGTCGGCGTCTCGCCGTACGCAGAAGAAGACGCGGCGAAGACGAAGCGGCGCACCTGCGCATCGCGCGCGGCCACCAGGACGTTCAACGTGCCGTCAATATTCACGTGATTCGTTTCCAGTGGGTTCAGAACCGAGCGCGGCACCGAAGTTCGCGCGGCAAGATGAATCACGTACTCGGCGCCCTTGCACGCCGACTGCACCGCGGCCAAATCAGTCACGCTCCCGATGTGCAGATCAATCTTGTCGCGCACCGTCGCCAGGTTCGCTTCCTTGCCGGCTGAAAGATCGTCGAGCACCACGACTTCCTGGCCGCGCTTGACGAGCTCGTCCACAATGTTCGAGCCGATAAATCCGGCGCCCCCAGTTACCAGATAACGCATTCTGAAAATCCTCCCGCACCAAGCGCACGCAATAAAATCGCTCGCCAATTATTTTTCGGTTACGCTTGACTATATCCCCGCCGCTTGCGAACGGGCAACCTCTGGCACCAGAATAGCTGGTTGCTGCGCAATGCATGCAAGGCGCAGAGGGCGGGAACGCTGCAGTGTCATGCAAAACCGATATCTGGCCGACGCCCGAGATGAAATTGCACCAGGGCGCAGGCATCGCAAGCCGCTTAGCTACCGCCGCCTTTGTTTTCATTTGCGGCAGTATTCTCGTCGTTCGGCCAGCGCGACCTCGGGCAGACACAACGCAAGCCCCCTCGAACTCCCCCCGCAAGGCCTTAACGGTAAGCAAACTCACAAGCGCCGAAACCCCGATGCCATTTCGCACCGGCGAAATCTTGAATTACCGCGTGGAGTGGGCGATCTTTCCGACTGCCGCCGTGCTGCAAATGAGCGTCATCGAGCGTCGCAATCTCCTCGGCTGGCAAACCTGGCACTTTCGCGCTTCGGCGCACTCCGTGGTTCCGGCGCGCACGTTCTTCGAAGTGGACGACCAATTTGATTCCTACACGGATGCCACAACGCTGGAAAGCCATCAATACGAATTGTATCTGAACGAAATGGGTTCGAAGGAGAACGAAGTTCTGCATCTGGTCGCTATCGGGCAGGCGAGTCGCGGCAATGTCGCGCCGGTGATCGTGCAGCCCGGCACGCGTGATCCCCTGGGCGCATTCTACGCACTGCGCGCGGTGGATTGGCAGCAGACGTCGGAGTTTCACGTTCCGGTTTACGATGGCAGCGATTTATATGACGTGCTCGCGCGCCAGGAATCTGCATCGGACCCGGTCGCGGTGGACGCCGGGAATTTTCAAGCTACGAAAATTTCCCTTCGGCTGTTCGAGCACGGCAAAGAAGTGCCGCACACAGGTTTCCTGGTGTGGTTTGCGCACAATGCCGCGCGCACGCCCGTGCTAGTGCTGGCGGAGATGCCTGTGGGGAATGTTCGTGTGGAATTGGAAAAAGCACCCAGGTAATCGCAGTCGGCGGCGAAACAGCCAAGTGGACTAATCTTCGGGAACGACCCAATCGTCCGGCGGAAAATCAATCTGCCAGAAAGTGCGCGAAGGCTTCACGAACTCGATGCCCATTTGCGCTTTTCCAGCCTGCGCGGCGCCCACATAGACGATGCGGCATTTCTGGGTGTGCTGCGTGGCCTTATTGGCGAGCGTAACTTCCTGCGCCGCAGCTACGCGCGCGGCCAGCGAAATCAGGGCTCCGTGCGCGTTCACCACCAGCGTGCGCGTCTCTTCCTGGAAATCCTGATTGGACGTGTTCTTGCCCGTCACCGTGATCGGAACGCTGAGCAGCACCCTCATGCTGCGGCGGCGCCCCGGGTCCAATAAGAGCGGCTCTTTATCCTTCTGCGGTTGAGTCCGTGCTCGCATGCCTCACACGATAGAGTTTGCGTTCGTACTGGGCAATGGAACTTTCTTCCTATGTACGAAAACACAACCTCTCCCTGTTCGAAAGTACAGGCGAAAATCCGGCACAGGGATCATTTCGGAGTTAACGCAGTGAATCCGGCGCAAGCAAGCAAACGTTCGCGGCCGGGACGCCGCGCTCTAGCAGTGCACCACCTTTTCGCGGTTCTGTTTTACGTGGCGCGTGGCATTGCGCGTATCGACCACCAGCTTGGAGTTGCGCACGATGGCCTCGTAGTCGTAGCTGGTATGATCGGTGGCAATTAGCACGCAGTCGTAACTCGCCAGGCGCTCGGGGGAAAGTTCCACGGACTTCATGTTGGAATAATCGTAGTGGCGCATTTTGAAGAGCGCGGGAAAATAGGGGTCGTTGTAATCCAGCACTGCTCCGCGCGCGCTCAGCAGCTCCAGCAGTTTCAGCGAAGGCGATTCGCGCAGGTCATCCACATCTTTCTTGTACGCCACGCCCAGCAGCAAAATCTTCGAACCCTTCACGCTTTTTTCATGGCTGTTCAGGGCACTGACCAGCGCGTCCACCACGTTGTAAGGCATGGCGGTATTGATTTCGCCGGCCAGCTCTATAAAGCGCGTCGCAAAATCGTATTCGCGCGCTTTCCAAGATAGATAATAAGGGTCCACCGGAATGCAGTGTCCACCCAGGCCCGGGCCGGGATAAAACGGCATGAAGCCGAACGGTTTGGTCGCGGCGCTATCAATCACTTCCCAGATGTCCAGGTCCATACGCAGCGAAAGTTGTTTCAGTTCATTCACCAGCGCGATGTTCACGCAGCGAAAAATATTTTCCAACAGCTTTACCATTTCCGCCGCGCGCGTCGAGCTTACCGGCACCACTTTGGATACGATCTGCGCGTACAGCGCCACTGCCGCGCGGCCACTGGCAGGATTGATTCCGCCGACTACTTTCGGAATTTGCGCCAGGCCGAATTGCTTGTTGCCCGGATCTTCGCGCTCCGGAGAAAACGCCAGATAGAAATCCGTGGCCACATTCTCGCTGCCTGCGCCGCGCGCCAGCGGACACTTCAGGCCACCCTTCTCCAGGATCGGCAGCACCAATTCTTCGGTGGTTCCGGGGTAGGTGGTGCTCTCCAGTACGATCAGCTGGTTGCGCTGCAGGTTTGGCGCGATGGATTGCGCGGTTTTCTCCACGTAGCTTAAATCCGGCTCACGCCGTTCATCCAGCGGAGTGGGCACGCAGATCAGCACCGCGTCCATCTGGCGCAAGCGCGTGAAATCCGTGGTGGCGTCGAAACGCTTGCCCTGTACGTGCTGTTTAATTTTGTCCGCGGAAATATGCTGGATGTACGATTGCCCGGCGTTCAGTCGGGTGATTTTTTCCTGGTCGGTGTCGAACCCGGTGACGCGCTGCCCCACGTCCGCAAAGCGCAGCGCCAGCGGCAGGCCCACGTAGCCGCACCCGATAATCCCGATCTTGAGTTCTTTTTCAGCAAAAAATTCCGGCTTGCGCTCCGCGGCCATCTCTCTCCCTCGGTGCTGCGAATTAAGGCAGCCGCGCCCGGACTGGGCGGAAGCCGCATTTTGAAACGAAAAATTACTATAACAAGAATCCGAATCGGCTCCTAGGCGGCGTGGGCGTCGCGTGTGTAAGCATTAACTTGGCGAAGAGGCGCGGCGGGGACTCGAATCGATACGCCAGAAATGGGGAACGTAGGTGGCAGAGCAGTGAAAAGTACAAGGAAGCGGCGAGCGCCTGCGCAAGAAATGCGTTGTTTCCCAGTGTGGGGCGCAGCACGGTTCATTCCCGCCGCACTGAATTGCATATTTGGTTGACGCAGGCGGGAGGAAAGCCGCCAGCTGCGGGCCGGGCCGAATCAGGCGATCGCGCTCCACTCAGTCGAAGTAATCGTCCGCAGATTCGGCAGCGGCGTCACCAGTTTTCCGCCGCGCGCCAGAAAGTCGTGCTCGCGAATCCGAATTTCATCCATGAAGTGCCACGGCAGCACCAGAAAATTGT
Source organism: Candidatus Acidiferrales bacterium (assembly GCA_035602855.1). Taxonomy (GTDB): domain Bacteria; phylum Acidobacteriota; class Terriglobia; order Acidiferrales; family UBA7541; genus Palsa-295. The sequence continues at coordinate 12,119 of DATNLN010000174.1, read as the reverse complement.
CAGCGTGTGCGCGAGCCTCGGCTTCAGAGACGATCGGTATCCAGGTCCCCACGGTATATTTACCCCATTTTTCAGGGTTGCGCTCCGCCGCGGAGCGAATCACGGTGTGATCGAGCCCAAACACTTGCAGCAAAGTGTTGCCCTTCGTCGAAGCCCCGTAGGCGGAGATTTCCAGGCCGTGCCGCCGCTCGCTGCGCATCCATTCCTGCAACTTCGCGCCAATCTGCCGCACGCGCGCGCCAAATTCCTGATAGACGCTCGGCTTGACCAACCCCGCGGCTTGTTCGCGCGCGCGCATCGCATCCACGCGCTCGCGCCGCGCCGGCACGGAAGCGGCGGGCGAATCAGAATGCACCACGTACGCGCGGAAGCTTCCGCCATTCACGTCGTTGGTCTCGACGTCCGCCACCAGCAAACCGTGGCGCGCGAGCAAGGTTTCCAGCGAGCTGAGCGAATAATATTCCAGATGTTCGTGGCAGATCGCATCGAAGGCATTGCACTCCAAAACCGCAGGCAGGTAGTGCATCTCGATAACCCACACGCCTTCTTCCATCAGGATGCTCGCCACGTCCGCGACAAACGCGCTGGGATTTTCCAGGTCGTAAAACATAGCGATGGAAGTTACCACGCGGAATTGCTCGCCGGCGACAGGCCGCGCGCTGAAGAAATCGGGCACGATGCGATCGGTGCCCGCAGCGGCTTCGCAGGCCAAATTTTCCGCGGGTTCGAATCCCACGCGTCGCACATCTTCGTATTCGTACGAGCGCAGCAGCGCGCCATCGTTGCAGCCAATGTCCAGCACGCTGTCCCCCGCGTGCAGGCCCGCAAAATGCGCGGCCTTGCGCGCAATGTCCGCCAGCGCCGCGCGCATCGTCGCGCTGATTCCGGATTTGTACCAGTAATGGGTGTAGAACCATTCGGCCGGTGTGGTATGCCGCAATTGCACCAGGCCGCAGTCCTCGCAAAGGATCAGGTCCAGTGGCACGCGCGGCCAGCGGCCGCTGTCGGGCACGTCCGCGAAATTCGAGACATACAGATTTCCCAGATCCAGGACGCTTTGCAGGCGGCCGCTTTCGCACGACCGGCAAGTCATGCGCACTTTTACTTCAGGATGCTGTTTAGTTGAATGCATTTTCAACGATCGTTCGGCGATTTGTTGGATCACGGATCTACCTCAAGAATGCTCAGAGGCCTTGCGCGAAGGCCGTTTTTTTCTGGTTGCACGATTCTTCGCACGGGGTGGAATCTTCCACACGAATAAAATCGCGCGTGGCGCACTCCCTGCCGCCGATTACGATTTCCGTCGCGCCCGTTTCCACGGCCTGCCGGGCGTGGTTTCGGTTTGCGGGCATTCGTAGCCTGGGCCGGACATTTCGCTGCTGGCTGCGTTGTAAAAACGCGTGGGATTTCCGGTTTCGCGAATGGAGATCGGTAAGCGCGCGGTTCCCAGCCCTGGGATGTCGCCGGTGTATTCCGCAACGTCGAAACTCACCCGCGCGCGGCTCTGCGCACCCAAGTGATAGATTTCGTCCGGCGCGATCCGATAAAGCAGTTTGGACAAGCTGGTAGCGTCGCATAGGCAGCCAAAATGAAGGAACAAACGGACGTCGCGTTCGTGCCAATCTGAGATTAAATGGTCAACTCGTTCCTTATTGAAACTGCTCGAGCGCCGCTTGATTCCGTGTACTTCGAAGTTCTCCGAAAGCAACCGTTCGGCAAGGTAGGAGAAATCCGGGCCGGTGATGCCTGTAATGACAGCTCGTTTGCGCCGTGCTGGAAATGCGGCAGCCATTTGGTTTGCTCTCTGGAACGGATCGTTCGACCTGAGATCCGCGCCAGACATAACAACTCGACTAGGTGCGCCTGTTGCTTCGGTCATTTCCTGGTGCGTGATCGCGACCGTCCGGCCATTTGCAAAAGTGCCTTCACGATTCCGCAAATGAAACTGTACGGGTCAGTTCCACAGGCCTAGAGAGCAAGACTCCTGCCAATCAAGTTGTCAGTTGCCGCGCGTTCGTCGTCACGCGTGTGCTGCGCTCTGGCGCTCCTCCGTTGTCATCTCTCATCTGCTGCGTTATTCTCGCCTCAAATGATTGATATTCATTGCCACTTGCTTGCGGGGCTCGACGACGGTCCGGATTCTGTTGAAATGTCGCTGGAAATGGCGGAAATGGCTATTTCAGAAGGCATTACGCGGGTAATTGCGACGCCGCACGCGCATCCGCAGCACGCTTTCGTTCCTGAATTGATCAACCTGCGGCGCGAGGAACTGCAGGCGCGCGTGGAAGGGCGACTGATTCTTGCGACCGGATGCGACTTCCACTTGAGCTTTGAGAACCTTCAGGAGATTCAGCATCTGCCGAGCCGCTTCACGCTGAACCAAAAGAACTACTTGCTGGTAGAGTTTGCCGACTATTCGATTCCGCCTTCGATGGACCAGGCGCTGCATCAACTGCAGCTTGCCGGGTTGCGGCCGATCATCACGCATCCGGAACGCAATCCTTTAATCCGCGCGCAGCCTGAACGGTTGTATCGCTGGTTGCGGCAGGGCTGTTACGCGCAGGTAACCGGGCAATCTCTATTGGGAAAATTCGGGAAGGCCGCGCAGGAAGTGGCAGAGGAATGGATCGGGATGAACGTGGTGCATTTTCTGGCGAGCGACGCGCACAACGTTACTTCGCGTCCACTGCGGTTGAAGGAAGTGTTCGACCACGTGGCGAAAAAGCGCGGCGAGAATGTCGCGAAGGCGTTACTGGTGCATAATCCGCTGGCGGCATTTGAAGGGCGTTCGCTGCCGTGGGTTCCGGAGATGGATGACGATATTGGGTTGAGTCCCGGAGCTACGCCGCGCAAGCGCAAACGTTTTTGGTTTTTTTGAGAGCTCGCGGCGCGGAGCGAAAAGAAACAGAGATGCTTCTGCCACTTCCGCGGGATCACGATGACGACGGGATGCGCAAGCAGCGGCGAAAACACCCTTCGGGCCGCACGAGCTCAGAGTGAATCGCGCAGCGGCGCGATTCATCGGAACAACTCTAAAATTTCTTCGTAGCGCTTGAATGGCGCGATCAGATATGCGCCGGCTATGCTTTCGCTGCGCGCGGTGCGGGCCCAATCGAGCATTTGACGTGCTAGGACGAAGCCGCGTTCGCGGGCGGCGTCGCCGGCTCTTTCCATTTCGCGCAGCGTGGCCTCGGGGATGACGATTCCGGGAACTTCGTTGTTCAGGCGCAACGCCTGCTTGTAACTGGTCAGGGGCCACAGGCCAACGATAATCGGTACCGGGGATTTTCCGCCCAGGCGTTTCACGAATGCGTGCCAGTGCTCGGGATCGAAAATCGGTTGGGTCATCGCGAAATGCGCGCCGGCTTCAACTTTTGCGTCGAAGCGGCGCAGCTCTTCGTCAATATCCTCCGCGACGGGATTTACGGCGACACCAATCGTGAAATTGGTAGCGCCGCCCAAGCTTTTGCCGGCCCAATCCGTTCCCTGATTCAACCGGGACAAGACTTTCACAAGGCCGATGGAATCCACTTCATACACGCCGCTGGTTTCCGGATGATCGCCGAGCGAGGGCGGATCGCCGGTGATGGCGAGCACATTGCGCACGCCGCCAACGGCCCAGGCGCCGAGCAGCATGGCCTGCAGGCCAATAATATTGGCGTCACGAGTGGTGAGGTGCGGCACGGTTTCATAGCCGTGCGCTTCCAGCGCTCCAGCCAGCACCAGCGCGTCCATTCCGACGCGCGCCAGAGTGCCGCTATTAATGTCGATCGAATCCACGTGGGAGGACGCCATTACGCGGCCGACTTGCTCCAGGATACGGTCAATCGAGACGCCCTTCGGCGGATCAATCTCCACGGACGTGACGAATTGCCCGGCCTGAATTTTTTTCCAGAGTTTGCTTTCCGGTTCGCGGGCGGCGATGCGGCGAAAGCGTTCGGCCGGCTCAAAAACTTCCACAGCCGTGCTCGCGGCGCTTCCATCGGCGGCTATTGAGCTGCGCGGTTTCGCCGAGCGGAGCTTCTTCACGGCTTCCGAAATGGCGTGAATGTGCTCGGGCGTGGTGCCGCAGCAGCCGCCGATGATGCGCGTGCCGATTTCGGCGGCTTCCTGCGCGAATAGGGCAAAATATTCCGGCGAGGACTTCGGATACACGATGCGGTCGCCGATGCGTTTGGGAAATCCCGCGTTGGGCATGGCAGAAAGAGGCAACTTGGCGGCGGCCGCGAGTTCGCGCAACACGGGCAGCAAAAGTTGGGGGCCAATGGTGCAGTTCGCGCCGATCGCTTGGATATTCTTGGCTTGCAGCTGCTCCCAGGCATCCTGCGGGCGCGTGCCCCCGAAAGTGGTGCTTTCATCGGAGTACGTCAACTGCGCAACGACGGGCAAACGCGAAAAGGAGCGGATGGCGTCGACGGCGGCGAGCAGTTCGGCGATGTCGCTGAAAGTTTCGAGCAAGAATAAATCCACGCCGCGCTCTTCCAGGGCTCCAGCCTGTTCCTTGAAGATGTCGACGAGCTCCTGGTGCGGCAATTCACGCACGTGCTGCAAAATCCCCAGTGGCCCGATGGAGCCGGCGATCAGGACTTCGTGCTTGGCGGCTTCGCGCGCTTCGCGAGCAATTTTTACGGCGCGATGATTCAGCTCGGCTACGCGTTCGGCCATGCCGAATTGGCCGAGCTTGTGGCGATTGGCGCTGAAAGTATTGGTCTCGATGATTTGCGCGCCGGCTTCGATGTAGGTTTGATGCACTTTAAAGACGGCGTCGCCATGCGTGACGTTGAGCTCGTCCACGCAGCGCTGCGGACCCACGGATTCGTACAGCAGCGAGCCCATCGCGCCGTCGGCGACCAGGATGGCCTGTTTCAACCGTTCATTGAAATCTTCGATGCGCATAGAGTTACGCTTCTTGCCTGTCGCGCTGCGCCGCTGAATCAAGCACCGGCGAATCGGGCGCCGCTCTTGCAATTTCCGGCTGCAGGCAAAAAGTTCGTCATTATACCATCCGCAGAGGCGTAGACCGCAGAGCACCGCTCAGCGCGCTCGGGCGTTCCCATCGCGGCAGCCCTTGGACGCCAGGTACCGAATTGCGAAACGGCCGCAGTGGCGCAATCGGAGGGAGGTCCGACGTTCGTTTCCGAGCGATGCCGCATCGGAACGGCAGACGAACGACCCGGCGACTGACCTTAACGTTTTTGGCCGACGAGGCCGGCGATGGTGTCCATTAGGTCGAACTTGGTTAGAACTTCGAGTTTGGCGTCGGGCATTTCTACGAAGACGGCGGGGCTGTCGTGGCTGAGGATGTAGGTGACGCGCTCGATGGGAGAGTTGGCGGGGACTTGCGGGAGCGCGGCGCCCATGACTTCGCGGATGACGAGCTTGCGGAGATCTTTCCCTTGCAGGGCGAGATTCAAAATTTGATCTTCGAAGACTGTGCCGATGGATTTTCCTTCTTCGAAGATGGGGAGCTGGGAAATATCCTGTTGCTGCATGGTTTGCAGCGCGTGGAAAACCGTCTGGTACGGGCCGGCGACGATCATGTCGCGGGTTTTGCCGGCCTGGCGCTTGACGCGGATGACGTCGGCGGCGGAGAGCGCGACTTCGGCGTCCACGTAGCCGTGCTCGCGCATCCAGCCGTCGTTGAAAACTTTGGACATGTAACGCGAGCCGGAATCGGGCATGAAGGCGACGATCATGTCGCCCGATTTTGCTTTGCGTGCGATTTTTAGCGCGGCGGAAATGCAGCCGCCGCCGGAGCCTCCGGTGAAGATGGCTTCTTGTTTCGCCAGACGCCGCGCCCAGACGAAACATTCTTCGTCGCTCACCTGCAGGATGTCGTCGAGAATCTTCAGGTTCATTGTGCCGGGGAAAAAATCTTCGCCGATGCCTTCGACGACGTAGGTGAGGGCCTTGCCGGTGTTTCCCGTTTTTACTTTTTCGTAGTAGAGCGAGCCGATGGGGTCTACTCCGATAATTTTGATGTTCGGGTTTTTTTCTTTCAAGTAGCGACCGACGCCTGAAATCGTGCCGCCGGTGCCGACGCCGCAAACGAAGTGCGTGATTTTTCCTTCGGTGTCCTGCCAGATTTCCGGGCCGGTGGTGCGGTAATGGGCCTCGGGATTCATAGGGTTCTCGTACTGATTGGGGTAAAACGAATTCGGGATTTCGCGCGCGAGTTTGGCGGCGACCGAATAGTAGCTGCGCGGATCTTCCGGTTCGACGGCGGTGGGACAGACGATCACTTCGGCGCCGAACGCTTTCAGGAGGTCGATTTTTTCGCGCGATTGCTTGTCGGTGATGGTGAAGACGACTTTGTAGCCGCGCACGCAGGCGACGAGCGCGAGACCCATGCCAGTGTTGCCGGAAGTGCCTTCGATGATGGTGCCGCCGGGCTTCAGTTTGCCGGTGCGCTCGGCTTCGTCAATCATCGAGATGCCGATGCGGTCTTTCACCGAGCCGCCGGGATTCATGTAATCGGCCTTGACCCAGACTTCCGCCGAAGAATCTTTCGCGAGGCGATTCAGGCGGATGATCGGCGTGTTGCCGATGGCTTCCAGGATGTTTTGGCACTTCATGTGCGCGGGTCGGCTCCTGCAGAGATAACGATTTCAGACTATTTAAGAGTAGAGAGTTACTGATTTTCTGTCCAGCGGCAAGGATGCGCGATGTTCTTCGTTGCGAGTTAATTGGGCGCCGGCAGGCGGATGAGCGTTGCCTGGAAGGCGACGATTTGCCATGCACCGCCGCGGCGAAGAAACACACGCATGATCCGGTATGTGCCGCTGAGATCCGTATCGCCGTCGTGCCCTTTCACGGTGGCGATTGCCGTTAATACCGCGCAATTGTCGTGAAGGTGAATTTCAACGTCCGAGTTCACTACCGACGAGTAGTGCAGTGTGCCGGCCTGATAGTGCGCCGCGATCATCGGCTTGCGGAGAAGCATTCCGTTGGGCGCCACGCCGACGTAGTCGTCGGACATGATTTTGCCCAGGGTTGGCAAGTCTCCACTCACCGCGGCGGCATTCACTTGCTGATCCAGCGTTTGGATTTCACTCTTGACGTTTTGCGAATCTTCCGCGGCTTTGCCAGCTTGGGCCTGCGCCACTGCAGGCCAGAACAGCAGCGAAACCGCGGCGAGCGCCAGACACAATAGACCTTTCACGAAACGTCCTCCTTGTTCACCCGCACAGATAGTGACGCCAGCAATTACAATTCTCAAGTATTTCATCAGTGAATGCGGCGCGCTTGCGGCACGCGTAGACGATACTATAAACTCTGCGAATCACGGTTGCGCTCGGCAACGCGCGATGCGCTTGGCACGTTCGGCGAGCGCACTGCGGTGCGATGGCTTCTGCGAGGAGACGATGACTATATTCATTATCGTCCTCAGCTTTGCCGCGGTAATGATCGTAATCGAGAATGTGGTGACGGGCAGAAACTGGCCGCGCGTGCGAGGTTGGTGGTGGCGGGCAATCCTGCTCAACGCGGTGCAAGTTGGCGCAGTGTGGCTTGCCGGTGTCGGCTGGAATGGCTGGATGGTTCGCCACAGGCCGTGGTCAGCGGATCGCTTCGGAGTCCTGGGCGGCGCACTACTGGGCTACCTTGGGATTACATTCATCTATTACTGGTGGCACCGCTGGCGGCACGAATCGGGCTTTCTCTGGCGATGGATTCACCAAGTACACCACAGTCCGCAGCGCATCGAAATCATCACCAGTTTCTACAAGCATCCGTTTGAGATCCTGATCAACAGCATTCTTTCCAGCGCGATATTGTATTTAGGGGTGGGCCTGAATTCCGAGGCGGCGTCTTTGGCGGTTTTGTTGAGTGGCCTCGCTGAGCTCCTTTACCACTGGAACGTCCGCACGCCGTATTGGCTCGGATATGTCTTTCAGCGGCCCGAAAGTCACTGCGTCCATCATCAGGAAGGGGTGCATTCTTTCAACTATTCCGACTTGCCGCTGTGGGACATGTTTTTTGGCACCTTTCGCAATCCACGCAAATGGGACGCGCGCTGCGGCTTCGGCGCCCAGGGAGAGATTCGCCTGCCCGAAATGCTGATCGGCGTGGACATCCACAAAACGTACCCGGCGAGTGAGGCGCAGTGAGCCGCGCCGGAATTTTCCTTCTCGTGTTGGGTCTGCTGCAAATGGCGGGCGACGTACTGCACTGGCCTGCGCTGAAGGGAATTGCTGCAGCGACCGGAGCGTCTCCTGCTCCGAAAGTATTCTCCTCGGTCCGAGGCCTCGAAACCTTCTCTAGTCGCTTTTTTATCGAATGGACTGACGGCACCGGAAACTTTCATTCTCTGGAAATAACTCCGGAGCTGTATGCAAGAGTCCGCGGGCCATACAACCGGCGAAACGTCTACGGTGCCTTGCTTGCTTACGGTCCTGTGCTGCAAACCGATGAACGAACGCGAGCCATGTTCAACTCCGTGGCCAGCTATGGCCTCTGCCATGGTGCTCCGCTGCTTCGCGACCTCGGCATTGACCCCACGAACGTACGCGGGTCAGTTGTGATTCGTCTGCAGCAGCGCGCGAGCACAAACAACGAGAATTTGCCGCTGTTGATATCCGCCCCGTGCCAATGAAGAACGGCTGGACGGGCGGCCAGTACAGCTTGTATCGAGCGATTTTTGGAGCGTATCTTTTTCTTCATTTCCTCGGGTTGTTACCATGGAGTCGCGAAATTTTTTCTTCCCAAGGTGTTCTGCCGGCGGCTGCGGATAGCCCGCTCGTGCACGTATTTCCGAATATTTTGGCTGTATTGGATGCGCCGTCATTCGTCTTTTTCCTCGTTGTTTTTGCCGTAGCGTTGAGCGCCGTTTTTGCAATTGGTTTTTATGACCGCGCTGCCGCCGTAGGTCTGTGGTATTTGGGGGCGTGCTTTGTCGGCCGCAACCCGTTGATTGCTAACCCCGCGCTGCCGTATATCGGGTGGTTGCTACTGGCGCACGCATTCCTGCCGTCCGCGCCTTACGGGTCCTGGTCAGCGCGAGAGAGAACTGATCCTCGTGGCAGCTGGAGCATGACTCAGTCCATATTTTTGAGCGCGTGGATACTGATGGCGCTCGGCTATTCCTACAGCGGCGTCATGAAGTTGAACAGTCCGTCGTGGGTTGACGGCACGGCGTTGGCGCGCGTGCTCGAAAATCCATTGGCGCGGCCGGGATTTCTGCGAATCTGGCTTCGATCATTTCCGCCGGATGTGCTGCGTGTCTTCACCTGGGGCGCGCTGGCTTTGGAGTTGCTATTTGCCCCACTGGCGTTATTCCGCCGAGTTCGACCGTGGATATGGTGCGCGATGGTCTCGCTGCACCTCGGGCTGTTTGCCTTGGTTAGCTTTCCGGATTTGACTGCGGGCATGATCATCCTGCACCTCTTCACTTTTAACCCGTCGTGGGTTCCCGTCGTCGGCCTGGGCCGTACGGAGGAGTTGTTCTACGACGGGCATTGCGGTTTGTGCCAGCGCGCGGTGCGATTTATTCTGGCGGAAGATACAAGTGGGACAGCGTTTCGGTTTGCGCCGCTGCAGGGGGAGACATTTCTGGCGCGGGTGGCGGAGGAGCCGCGTGAGGGACTGCCGGATAGCGTAGTGGTTTTGCAGCCCAACGGGGAGTTGTTGCTGCGTTCGACTGCGTTTTTGCATATTTTTCGGCGCTTGGGCGGAGGGTGGCGGGTGTTGGCGGCGGTGCTGAGCGTGCTGCCACGGGGGTTGCGCGATTTTGTGTACGATTTTGTGGCGCGGATTCGTTATCGGGTGTTTGGGAGGCGGGAGGATTTGTGCCCGATCGTGCCGGCGGAATTGCGGGCGCGGTTTGATCCGTAAAGTGGTGCGCAGCGGCGCTGCGTTGCGCTGTGCTGCGGCAAGGTGCGAAGGTCGAGATGGATGGGAGCGAAATTCGACTGGGGGGACGCGATGACACGAACGAACATTTCGAGCGGAACGCCTTGGGAGCCGGTGATTGGTTATTCGCGCGCCGTCCGGGTGGGGGCGAACGTGTGGGTGTCCGGGACGACGGCAACGGACGCGCAGGGGACCATTGTGGGAGTGGGGGATGCTTACGCGCAGGCGGTGCAGACGCTGAAGAATATCGAGCGCGCGCTGCAGAAGGCGGGGGCGGGACTGAAGGACGTGGTGCGGACACGCATGTACATTACGCGCGCGGCCGATTCGGAGAAGGTCGGCAAGGCGCATGGTGAATTTTTCGGGAAGATTTTGCCGGCGACTTCGATGATTCAGGTGAGCGGCTTTATTTCGCCGGAAATGCTGGTGGAGATTGAGGCCGAGGCGTTTGTGGAAAAGGCGTAACTTCTTAACTGCCGCGCCTATGGCAGGAGACGGCCTCGCAGGTTTTGGCGCAGCGAGCGAATTTCGCGCGGCGGTTGTAACACAATATTCACAATGGGCGAGGTGGTGATTCGTTAGAATCGCTGGCCATGGCCAGAGACACGTTGCAGATTGTGGCATCGGCGGGGAGCAAGGCGGGGCAGACGATTTTAACCCTGAAAGGCTCGTTGAACATCCAGACGATTTTCGATTTTCAGAAGGCGACGCGCGAGGAAGGCGCGCCGAAACTGATCCTGGATTTCAGCGGCGTGCCCTATGTGGATTCGGCAGGGCTGGGCGCGTTGGTGGGGGCTTATGTGGCGGCGCAGCGCACGCAGCGGAAATTGGCGGTGGCAGGAACGAATACGCAGGTGCGGGCATTGATTGATATGACGCATGTGGGGACGCTGATCAAGTCTTACGCTACGGTGCGGGAAGCGGAAGAGGCGCTGGGGTAGTGGTAGAAGATAGTTAAGCCGGGCGCTGCGTTTCGATCTTTTTGATTGGCTGTCCTCCCTCGCTCTAACTCTGGCTATGCCTTCGCTGCTGCTGCCGTTGGTTCGGCGTCGAGTTTCGGTTGGATCCAGCGGAAGACGGCGCGGACGATCAGGACATTCAGAAAAATTGAGATCAGGGATGCGGCGAGGGTGGCTGAGAATATTTCCTCGCCTACCAGGCCGGACTTTCTTGCTACTTCCACCAGGATGAAGGAGAGCTCGCCGATCTGCGTCAGCCCGGCGGCTACGGCGATGGACGTCCAGATCGAGTAGCGGAACAACTTCATCACGGCCAGCCACACGACGAATTTTCCGAAGACGATCAGCAGCAGCATCACACCCAGCAGCGGGAGATTGTGCAGAACGACCGCGGGCACTACGAGTGTGCCGAGCGAGACGAAGAATAGCGCGACGAATGCGTCGCGCAGCGGGATGAGCGAATTGTGAGCATGATGCAAATCGTCGGCGCCGCTGATCGAGAGGCCTGCGAGAAACGCGCCGAGGGCGACGGAGAAGCCGGCGGCTTGCGCGGTGGCGGCTGAAACCAGGCAGATGGCGATGGCGACGAGCAGAAAAAGTTCGGGATCTTTGGTGCGCGCGACCAGGCGAAAGAGGCGCGGCACCAATGTCATCGCGAGAATTGCGAGCGGGATCAGCAGGAGCGCGGCCTTGCCGAGCGTCCAGGCGGCTTTGACGAAGCGGCCTTCGGCGGGGCCGCTGAAGATGGGGATGATGATGGTCATGAAGACGACGGCGACGTCTTCGACGAGGGTGATGCCGATCATCACGCGGCCGTAGGTGGTGCCCATGGCGTTGCGGTCGGCGAGCAGGCGCGCGAGCACCATGGTGCTGGCGACGGAAATGGTGGCGCCGACAACGAAGCCTTGGATCATGGTCCATCCGACGAGCCAGGCGGCGCCGAGCGCGAAGGCCATCGAGAGAACGATGCCTAGCGTGCCGCCGCCGAGGGCGATCCATTTCACGCGCATCAGGTCGGGGATGGAAAATTCGACGCCGATGGAAAACATCAGCAGGACGACGCCGACTTCGGCGAAAACTTCGAAGGCGTGCAGGTCGGAAATTTGCACGCCGGGAGTGAAAGGGCTGATTACGATGCCGCCCAGGACGAAGCCGAGGATTAGGGGGAGTTTCAGGCGCCAGGCTACGAGGCCGCCTAGGACTGCGGCGAGGAAGATGTAGGTTAGATCGCGGAAGAGAACTGGACTGGCTTCCATGGGGGCCTCGTTGTATGGCTCGGCGGGAACAATTTACTTTGCGGTGTGGTGCGTG
>DATNLN010000166.1:0-21462 GCA_035602855.1 Candidatus Acidiferrales bacterium | reverse complement strand
CTGGGCTGGATCGTGGAAGGCCAGACTGTGCCCGAATTTCAACAGGCTGCTTTTACCCTGCCCAAAGGATCCATCTCGGATCTGGTGAAGACCCAGTACGGCTTTCACATTATTAAAGTTCTGGATCACGAACAGGCCCACACCAAGACGTTCGATGAAGTCCGCAGCAGCATTGAGCCGACGGTTCTCGATGAAAAAGTCAACGCCGAGGCCAGCGACATCTCCGAGAAGATTGCTTCCGCCATTCGCCAGTCAAATCATCAGCCGCTCGATGAGCTCGCGAAAAAGTTCAACCTGGAAGTAGGAGAATTGCCCCTAGCCTCCGCTGCGGATCCGGTCGCAGCATTCGCCAATTCTCCCGATGTGCGCACTGCGGTATTTCAACTTCGCCCCGGCGAGCTAAGCCAGCCTATCCAGACTCCGCAGGGCATCGCGATCGTGACTCCCAAAGACATTCAGGCCGCGCACCAGGGCACTTTCGCCGAAGTTCGCAGCCGCGTCCTCGCCGACTATCAACAGGAAAAATCGCTCGAGCTGGCTAAATCCAAGGCCGACGAGCTTGCCAAACTCGCTAAAGGTGGCGAACCTTTCGATAAGGCCGCGAAGTCGCTCAATTTGGATGTCAAGACCTCTGAATCTGTCTCGCGCACGGGCTCGATTCCCGAAGTTGGCTCTGGCCAGTTGCTGGATGCTGCATTCGCGATGCCGGTGGGCGAGGTGAGCGACCCCAAGGCCGTAACAGGAAACTGGCTCGTCTACCGCGTTGCCGCTCACGAGCCTGTGAACGACGCCGCAGTGGTGCTACAGTCCGATCAAATTCGCCAGCAATTGCTCCAGTCCAAACAGAACGCGGCGTTCGACGCGTTCCGCGTCGCTCTTGAGGACCGGCTAAGAAAGGAAGGAAAGCTGACAATCAATGCCGACGCGATGAAGCGGTTGACAGGCTCCAGCTCCTCCTAAATATCTGAAAATAAACACCTTAAATTAATTCCACTCTCCTCTTGCTGTGCGTTATCCGCTTGGTTAGACTATTTCTATCCGCAGAGTCTGCCCCGTAGCCAGCGGGGTCCTCTTCCCTGATCAGTCGGGGATCTAGGGCAGTCGCCTTCCAGCCCTATGTCGTTTGGTGCTCAACGAACTGACGTTTCTAAGGAGCATTCCTATGGCGTCGAAGAATTCAAGGGCAGGCAGGCTTACAGCGGGTGCTTCAGGACTAAAGAGAGGGCGGAATCGGACAAGACCAGTCGAGTCCGTCGCTAACGGGAAGGTAAGGAGCATGATGTCCACCAAGAATGGCGCCTCCGGGAATCTCTACCACTGCGCCATGGAGAGGAATCAGAACGGCAAGTACAACATCCGCATCCGCGTGCAGTTCGAACGCGGCGGTTGGTACCTGTCGGTCTACTTTCTCGCTTCATCCTTCACTGCTGGGATGAAGAAGCTCGAAGAATCGCTGCAACTCCTGCAGAAAAGCGAAGAGCGGTTGCGTTTCTGGGGCGTGGAACGCACTGACGATCCGAATCTCGCGGGTGACCTGCTGCAGGAATCCGGCTTGTGGCTCGACCGCCGCCGCGAATTCCCCCGCAAAGTTGCGGAAATGAATGTGGCGAGCGAACGTCCGGTACCGGCCTCGCTGCTCGCGCCTGTGCGGCGCGTGCTGGCGGATTCAGTGTCTCAGGAACGTGAGCGGTCTTTTTCAGCTGCTGCTGGCGATTGAGAGCGCGACTTGGCCTGAGCACGGGCGTGCTGCAGCCAGCCCTACTTTTCGCGGACCAGAATCTCGCCCTGCGCCAAAACCACGTCATTTAGAGACAGCCGGTACTTGTAAGATCCCGGATTCAGCCCCGGGCGTGTTGGCCCGCTAATCAGCCGCACTCCAGGAGGTGCCTGAAACACGTTGGAAGAGAACGGGCAGCGCTGCGAGTCGAACTCGATCTTTATATTCCCTGCGTTCGAAATCCATTCCGCTTGATCGCCCGGATCGAGCACCACCACTTCCGGCAAGACCCCAACTAGAACGCGCTTCTCCGTCAATTTATCCTCGATTCATTTTCCCGTGGAACACCGATGCCTGCACAACCCAAAAGGAGTGACCCAAAAATGTCATTCCGGAAGCTTAAATCGCCCGCGAGGACTGTTGTTTCCCCTGCGCTGACTCAAATGCAGATTCCCGCTGCGCTCGGGTCGCGAGCCAAAGGTCAAAGCACAGCACGCAGTGGTGATTACAGTACGCTCTTTACGGCCTCAACAATGTGCCGCGCTGAAATTCCGAACGCATCCACGAGTTCATCCGGCTTGCCCGAGTGAGGCATGCCGTTCACGGCTACCAGCTTGGATTTGGCAGGGGGCGCGCCTGCTGCTGCGAGAGCGTGCAACACACCTTCACCCAAACCACCTTCCGGCCAGTGGTCCTCGGCAGTCACAAGCCGTCCGCCGGTCGCACCTACTTCAGCTGCCAGCGCCTTGCCATCCAGGGGCTTCACGCAGTAAAGATCAATCACTCGAATTGCAATTCCCGCTGATTTCAACTGATCCGCTGCTTTCAGCGCTTCATGCAGCGTAACGCCCGCTCCGATCACCGTGGCCTTGTCCTCCGCACTCTTCCGCAGCACCTTGAAACCCGGAACGGGGAATTTCTCGTCCTTCGAATACAGAATCGGCATCTTCGGCCGCGATGTTCGCAGGTAATTGATTCCCGGACGCCGCGCCATGGTCTCGGTAATCCGCTCGGTCGAGACCGCATCGCTCGGATAAAAAACAGCTGAACCATGAATCGCGCGAAACATCGCGATGTCCTCCAGCGCCATCTGCGACGGCCCATCTTCGCCGATGGAGACACCGCAATGCGAGCCGCACAAATTGATGTTCGCGCGACTGATGGCCGCCATGCGCACGTTGTCATACGCGCGCGAAAGGAAACACGCAAACGTGTCGGCGAAAGGCACCTTGCCGCGCGCTTGCAATCCCACTGCAACGCTAACCAGATTTTGTTCCGCGATGTAGCCCTGCCAGAAATGGTCCGGGTACGCGTCGCCAAATGTCTCCGAGAAAGTCGAGTTCTTCACGTCGCCCGATATGGCCACGACATGCTTGTTCACAGCGCCTAGCCGCTTCAATGCGAAGCCGTACGCCTCGCGCGTGGCTATCTTCGCGTCCGCTGCATAATCGGGTGCTGGCGGCTCAGGAAAATCCGGCGGCACCGGCAAAGGTGTGCGCTCGTACGATTTTCCTGGGTCGGGCGGAACAGTCGGTCCACCGCCCATCTCCTGAATCGCCGCGGCAAGCTGTTCCTTGGAGAACGGCTTTCCGTGCCAGTTCAGTTTGTCGGCAACCTGGCTGAAACCGTGGCCCTTGATTGTCCGCGCCACAATCGCCTGCGGCTTTCCCTTCACCGCCTTGGCGCGATCTAGCGCCGCAAGCACGGCCGCCACGTCGTGTCCATCAATCACCTGAGTATCGAAGCCCTCGGACTCGAACTTCAGCCGGTAGCGCTCCATGTCGTGCTGGTACATCGTCGGCTCACTCTGCCCCAGCCGGTTGATATCCGCAATCACCGTCAGATTATCCAGGTTGTAGTGCGCTGCGAACGCTGCCGCTTCCCACACCTGCCCTTCGGCCAATTCGCCATCACCCGTCAACACGTACACGCGCGTCGCACTGTTATCCATCCGTGCGCCGATCGCCAGGCCCGCTCCCACCGAGAGCCCTTGCCCGAGAGATCCAGTTGCGGCATCCACACCGTGAATCTTCGGCGTCGGATGGACTTCCAGTTCGCTGGAGAACTCCCGCAGCGTCATCACCCGTGAAACAGGGAACACCCCCGCTTCGGCTAGCGCCGCATAGAGCAGCGGCGCGGCATGGCCCTTGGAAAGCACAAAGCGATCATCGTCGTTCGAGTTCGCATTCTTCGGATCGAACTTCATCGCGTGGAAAAACACTCCAGCGACAAGCTCGGCGGCCGACATGCACGAAGTCGGGTGTCCTGAGCCTGCGGCCGTCGTGGCCATCATCGAGTAGATGCTCAGAAGCTTGGCTTTTTCTTTAACTGTGCTCACGGCGGCGGCGGAAGGTCCTGCAGAGGAAGGCGCGCTCATATCAGCTCCTTTAACATTTCATCAGTCTTGATGATTTTACCCTTTTCGACTCCATCTGGCGCAACTGTAATTTCTATGCAATCGTTGGGCGGCGCCAAACACAAATTGCATTTCGCCCGGTCTGAACGTAGAGTTTCGTTTCACGGAAGGCACGCCTGGAGAAGACCGCATGGACGCGATTTCGATTCCTCTAAATGGCCGCCAGCATTCCCTGGTAGTACCGCCGGAAACTCCTGTGGCTACTGCCAGGCCGGCACGTTTATGACCACTGCCGCTCTGCTCGCGAAAAATTCCACGCCCATGGACTCGGACGTTTATGAAGTCTTCGCTCGCCATGTTTGCCGCTGCATCACCTGTCAGCGGATTCGCCGAGCTGTGCAGCAAGCCGCGGTGAAACATCCGTCCGCGGAAACTGCGCCACCGACTCCCACGGCAGCAGGAGGCGCCCGGTGAGCACCATGCGCACTGTGACTAACACTTCACGCCGTGAATTCCTGAAATCCAGCGCCGCAGGCAGCGCCGGGCTCTGGCTCGCGTTCTACGTGCCCGCGCTCGCTGCGACGCCGAATGCTCCCGAACCAGACTTCAAGCCAAACGCGTACATCACGATCGATCCGCGAGGCGACATTCGCCTCGTCGTGACCCGCTCGGAGATGGGCCAGGGCGTGCGCACGGCTCTCGCCATGATACTCGCCGAGGAACTCGATGCGGATTGGGCGCGCGTGAAAATCGAACAGGGCGATTGCGATCCACAGTATGGCGACATGACCACCGGCGGCAGCATGAGTATCCGCAGCACTTGGGACCCGCTGCGCAAAGCCGGAGCGTGCGCGCGCGACATGTTGCTCACGGCTGCAGCCGACAGCTGGGGCGTGGCGAAAGATGAATGCAGCGCCGCAGGCGGCAGCGTGATCGAACACAAAAAAACCGGTCAAAAAATAACGTATGGCCAGCTCGCGATCAAAGCTGCATCCGTGCCGGTACCGAAAGACGTTCCGCTGAAGGATCCCAAGGACTATCGCATCGTCGGCACCAAACGCGCCCGCGTGGATGGCCAGCACATCGTCATCGGCGAGGCGCACTATGGCATTGACACCAAAGTTCCCGGCATGCTCTACGCCGTCGTCGCGCGCCCGCCGGTCTTCGGCGGCAAAGTGAAAAAATTCGACGCCACCCGCGCCTTGGCCGTGCCCGGCGTGCGAAAAGTTTTCGAAGTTCCCGCCGTCGAAATGCCGCCGCTCTTTGGCGAAGAGCGCAAGCCTGATTCCGGCCACCAGCATTATTTGTGGGGCGGCGTGGCCGTCGTCGCCGATTCCACCTGGCAAGCCATCGCCGGCCGCCGCGCGCTCACGGTGGACTGGGACGACGGTCCCGGCGCCGAGGAATCCACCGCGAAGCAACGCGCCACGCTGACGGAGCTGCTGAAAACTCCCGGGAAGGAGCTGAAAAAAATCGGCGATCCCGATGCGGCTGTCGCCTCCGCCGCCAAAACCGTCGAAGCCGATTACGAAACTCCCTTCCTCGCGCACACGACGATGGAGCCGGTGAACTGCACCGCCTCGGTCTGCGCCGGCAAATGCGAAGTCTGGGCACCGACGCAGAATCCCAACGGTATGGCCACCGCATTAGCCAGTGTGCTGAATCTGCCGCAATCGGCTCTGACCATTCACGTCACCCTGATCGGCGGCGGTTTTGGCCGACGCCTCTGCATTGATTACGGCGTCGAAGCGGCCTTGGTTTCACGTTCGGCGGGTGCCCCCGTGAAAGTCATCTGGACTCGCGATGACGACATCCGCCACGATTACTATCGCCCCATCTCTCACCATCGCCTGCGCGCGGCCGTCGATGCGCAGGGACAAGTCACCTCGTGGTTGCATCACATCGCCGCTCCCTCGACCGACAGCACCTTCCTCGGCGGCGAACTCCCCGACACGGGCGGCACCGAAATTGCCGGCACCGGACTTCCCAACGGCACGGTGGCGAATTATTTGCTGCAGCAGAGTTTTTTGCACACGGCCGTTCCGCGCGGCTACTGGCGAGCTGTGGATACCAATTGGAATCATTTCGCGGTGCAATGCTTCATGGACGAAATTGCGGCAGCCACCGGCAAAGACCCGCTCGCGTTGCGGCGCCAATTGATCGCAACCAAAGATAAACCGGCCGGTGGAGGTGACAATGAAGGCGAGACGCCCGTCAATGTGGATCGGCTGCTCGCCGTCCTGAATCTAGTCGCAGAAAAATCGGATTGGGGAAAGCCGCTACCCGCAGGGCGTGGCCGAGGCATCGCCGGCCTCTACGGTTTCGGCAGCTACGTTGCTCACGTTGCCGAAGTAACAGTCGCAAAAGATGGTACGTTGCGCGTGGACCGCGTGGTCGTCGCGGTGGACTGCGGCCAAGTCATCAATCCCGACCTGGTCGCCGCCCAAATCGAAGGCGGCGTCGTCTTCGGCCTCACTTCGGCTCTCTATGACGAAATCACGATTCAGAACGGCCAAGTACAGCAATCCAATTTCGATAATTATCCGATGCTGCGCATTGCGGACATGCCCAAGGTCGAAGTCCACCTCGTGCCCAGCCACGAACCGCCCGGAGGAATTGGTGAACCCGGCGTGCCTTCCACCGCCCCCGCAGTCGCCAACGCGATCTTTGCCGCAACGGGCAAGCGCCTAAGGCGTCTCCCATTTCAAACCCAGGAACTAGCGAAAGCGTAACTTGCGTCAACGAATGGCGAACTGCCCGCACGGTCGCCTTTGGTTCGCGTAGCATTCCGCGTCCGGCTCTGCCGTAGTCTCACCCTGTTACACTGCTCGTTCGGGTAAGCGTTATCTGATGGTTCGATAGCCGGTCGTATGGCTCGTGCGCAGGAAGAAGCAAAGGAGCAAACTCGTCCGATGAGGGAGAAGATCGCGCTGAACGTGAACGGCCAACACCACCTTGTGGAGGTCGATCCAGAAACGCCGTTACTGTTTGTTTTGAACGACGACCTTGGGTTGCGTGGACCTCGATTCGGATGCGGAATGGCTCAGTGCGGAGCATGTACGGTAATCATGCGCGGCCAGGTGGTGCGATCGTGTGTGATGCCTGTAAGCGCAGTTGGTCAGGACGAAGTCACGACGCTGGAGGGCTTAGGCACGCCTGAGCAGCCGCACCCGATCCAGCAAGCGTTTATTGACGAAGGAGCTGCCCAATGCGGGTTTTGCCTCAGCGGTATAATCCTGACGGCGAAGGCCGTTCTCGATTTAAAACCGGATGCGTCTGACCAAGAGATTCGCCATGCCTTGGGTGGTGTTTTGTGCCGCTGTTTTACGCACATTCGAATGTTGCGCGCAATTCGAAAGTACGCCGAGGAAAAACGAACATGAATCCGCCCCGGCGCGACTTTCTTAAAAGTTGTGGTGCCCTGATTGTCAGTTTCAGTTCTGGGCCGCTGAGTCTGCTGTCCGCACAGAGTCCAGGGCCCTTTGGCACTCATCCCTCCCACATCGATCCGGGAAAGCTCGATTCGTGGTTAGCCGTCGGCGACGACGGGGTTATCACGGCATATACAGGCAAATGCGATTTCGGGCAGGGAATTCTTACGGTTCAATCCCAGCTCGTCGCGGAGGAGCTGTGTGTTCGGATTGCGCGCGTCAAGCTCATCCAGTGCGATACTTCTATTTGTCCAGATCAGGGAACCACGTCTGGAAGTCAATCGACTCCGACGAACTTCAACTCAGAAAATCTCGCACTCGCCGCAGCCACCGCTCGGGAAGCACTATTGAGTCTCGCCGCTAAGAAATTAGGGGAGCCGGTTGAGAATCTCACAGTGTCGGACGGCGTCATCACGAGCACGGAGGGACGCCGCGTTAGGTACGAGGGCCTTCTTGGAAACAAGCATTTCGATCTCCCGCTTAATGTGAAAGCGAAACGCAGATCCGTCGCGGGTTGGACAGTGCTGGGGAAACCAATTCCTTCGCTTGATAGAACCGCCCTGATGACCGGTCAATTCGAGTTCGTTCACAATGTCCGAGTCCCTGGAATGTTGCACGGGCGCGTCGTGCGGCCGCCGGAGCTAGGAGCGACGGTCGCCCATGTAGACGAACAATCGGTGCGAAATATTCGAGGTCTCGTGAAGGTAGTCGTTCGCAAGGATTTCGTTGGCGTCGTCGCCGAGACACAGCACCAGGCAACGTTGGCGGCCCGTCAATTGGTGGTTAAGTGGAATCCCGGCCCGGAACTCCCGGCGCAGAAGGATTTCTTCGATCATCTCCAGAAGCAGCCTGCCGACGACGCTCTCAGCGTTGACTCTCAGGATGTCGACGCTCGGCTCGCTGACGCGAGCAGTGTCATCCAGGCCCGCTACAGCTACCCGTACCAGATGCACGGATCAGTGGGCGCATCGTGCGCGGTGGCCGACGTTAAGCCGGAGAGCGTAACTGTATGGTCGGCAACACAGTCGGCTTATCCCACACGGAGCATCATTGCGAAGCTTTTGAATATGCCGCTTGATAAAGTGCGTGTGATCTACATGCGAGGATCGGGTTGCTACGGACTGAATGGCGCCGATGCCGTGTCTTTTGATGCGGCCATGCTTTCCCAGGCGGTGGGGAAGCCGGTCCGTATGCAGTTCTCCCGCCAAGACGAAATGATGTGGGAGAATTTAGGTTCAGCGTGCACGGTGCAGCTTCGTGCCGGCCTTGCGGCCGATGGACACATCGTCGCCTGGGATCGTGAAGACTGGGTTGCTCAGATGGGCAATCGACCCGGCTACGACCAACCTGGGAACGTTATTACCGGCACGCTGTTGGGATATGAACCCGAGTTACCTAAGCCCGGCTCGGCTAAGCCGCCTGCCGGCAAGTTTCGCAACCAGAGCAACACGGTGCCGTCCTACTTCGCGGGCTGTATTGCTGGCAACTGTGGTGGCGACGGAACCATCCGTAGCGAACGGGCCTTGACTCATACCGTACGTTCACCATTTTTTACTGGGCCACTCCGTTCGCCTTTGCGGATTCAGAATACGTTCGCCAACGAGTGCTTCATGGACGAGCTTTGCGTCCGCGCAAATGCCGACCCTGTGGCTTTTAGACTGCTGCATCTGCAGAATCCACGAGTAATCGGCGTTCTCAAAGCTGCCGCCCAAGCAGCGAGTTGGCAGGCGCGCTCATCAGCGAAGCCGGGAGTCTCTCGGGCGGGAGCTGTGAGCGGACGCGGTATCGCCTGCGTTGCATACGAAGGAAACAATGGATACGCTGCGCTTGTTGCCGAGGTGGACGTAGATCTGGAAACAGGAACAGTTCGGCCGCGGCGCTTTGTAGTTGCGTTGGACTGCGGTCCTATCTCCAACCCTGATGGTCTGCGAAATCAGATCGAAGGTGGCATCCTGCAAGGGATGAGCCGCGCCTTAGTGGAAGAAGTTACATGGGACGACAGGCGCGTGACCTCAGTCGATTGGGAGACGTACAACAGTCTGTATCTTGATTACGACATGCCCACGGTCGAGACGGTCTTTGTGACGCCTGCCAATGTGCCGGCAACCGGCGCGGGAGAAACCGCAATCACAATCACTCCCGCCGCGATCGGAAACGCTATCTTCGATGCCACCGGTGCCCGCCTTCGGGAGGTGCCGTTTACTCCACCGCGGGTCAAAGCTGCGCTGGTTGAGAGTGCGCGAAAAGGCGAGAGCATATGAAGCGCAGAAAATCCATTGCATCCCTCTTCGCTGTCGCGGCAACGTATTGCTCCCTATCGTTGCTCGTTTTATGGGTTGCCGCTCAAGGAGCAGAACATGCTAATGCACAATTCGCTCGTGAAGTCGTGTCGCGCGACGATGTCGGCGCCGCTGCAGATTTCGAAGCAATTGTTCCGGTGCTTCGCCACCCTCGCTGTATGAATTGTCATTCCACCGGAGACTTTCCTCGCCAGGGTGATGACAGCCATCGTCACACCATGCAGATTCGCCGCGGAGATGACGGTCATGGCGTCAACGGCGTCAAATGCAGTACGTGCCATCAGGAGCACAATCTCGCGGGCCTGCACATGCCTCCGGGAGCGCCGGGTTGGCATCTGCCCTCTCCCGCGATGCCGATGATCTGGGAGGGACTGACCGACCATCAGCTCTGCGAGCTGTTCAAAGATCCTCAGCAGAACGGCCATCGTACAGTCGATCAGATTGTGGAGCACATGCATACGCCGCTCGTGCTCTGGGGTTGGGCCCCTGGCGACGGCCGCGCCCCTGTCCCCGTGGCTCAAGAAGAGTTCTTTGCGAAAGTGCAAGAATGGGCTGTTAAGGGAGCGGCATGTCCCGGGGGCGCAAGCGCCGGAATGGACTCAAGAAAGCCTGAGGGAGAGTGATGCCACGACAACGACAACTGCCGAACAATCTGATAGCTTCTCTTTTAGGATAAAGCGAGAAATCGATGGACGTTCCAGAAGACGTGACGGAAGTTGAAACCGACGAAGAGGGGGTCATTCTCAATTTGAATGATCCGGAAACGCTTGATCCGGGTGACGGACGTACTTTGCCTCCACTGAACCGCCCGGATTTTGTTGCTGCCATGCGGGAATGGGTGCACAACGGCGCTGCTTGCCCGAAGTAGGTCGGAGGCAATCCGTGGGAAACATTGCTGACTCTGCCAAACGAGAAAAACTAATTCAAGAAGCTCTCGCTCTTAGACGATTAAATCTTCCATGCGAATCGGAAGGTTGCGGACCCGGACGCCTGTAGCGTGATAAGCCGCGGACGTTAGCGCGGAGGCAACGCCGGTGAGACCAATCTCGCCGATGCCGCGAGCTCCGTATTCGTTCAATACTGTGTCCGGATAGTCCAGGAATATGCAGTCCATCTCGGGAATGTCTGCATTTACCGGGACAACATAGTCCGCGAAATTGTTATTGATGGGGTGGCCGTTGCGAGGGTCGTACACCGTAGCTTCAAACAGGCCCATGCCGATTCCCATCACTACGCCACCTAGCATCTGGTTTCGAGCCGTCTTTGCGTTAATCATCCGACCGCCATCTATCACCGTCAGCCAACGCGTTACACGCAGGCGAGCGATGCCTGGATCGAATGAAATTTCGCAGAAGTGCGCTCCGAAAGAATGCGTAGAGAACTTCTTCGCGTTCGGATCAGCATCGGTTCTTGCGTGGCCGTCTAGACCGACGAGGTTGCGTAAAGCGATGATGCTCTCGAAAGGAACGCCGGTGTCGGGTGATTTATCCTGCGCATGGATGCGTCCCTGGGTCATTTTCAACGTTTTGGCATCGGCGTTTTGAAACGGAGAACCCGGTGTACGCGCGGCCACTTGAATCACAGCGTCAACGGCTTTCTGCGTGGCCTCAACGATGGCCGGGAGCACGGTGGAAGTCGCGGACGAGCCGCCCGAGATTGGGCCGGGAGGCAAAGCGCTGTCACCGAGGACCACCTGAATCTTGTCCAGCGGCAACCCGGTTTTGTCGGATACAACTTGAGCAAAGATAGTGTATGTGCCGGTCCCGATATCCTGCGTGGCACAGGACGCGCGAGCCGTGCCGTCTGCCAGGAGTCTCACGCGGACCTCGGCCGCGTGACGCGACGCCGGCCAATTGCATGTGGCCATGCCCCAACCAAGAATCAGATCGCCATTGCGCATCGAGCCGACTTTTGGATTGCGCTTGGACCAGCCGAATCGTTCCGCCCCAGTCTGATAGGCTTCGCGAAGGTGCTTGCTGGACCAGGGGAGATTGGAAGCCTCGTCGGTTTCCGCATAATTTTTCAGGCGAAGCTCGAGGGGATCCATATTCAGCTTAACCGCCAGTTCATCCATAGCCGATTCAATGGCGAAAAGTGCTGGAGTTCGTCCGGGGCCACGCATCGGCGTTGGCGTCCCGACGTTGAGGTGGGCCAAATGTTGTATAGCGGTGTTATTGGGGCAGCTATAGAGCAGGGATGATACCTGCGTGCAGTCTTCCACATAATCATCCACCAAGGATGTGTGCTGAAGGATGTCATTTTGGAATGACTCGAGCCTACCGTCCTGCGCCGCGCCCAGACGCATGCGCTGTTGAATGGCGGGACGGTGACCGACCGTAGTGAACATCAAAGTTCGCGGCACCGACACTTTGACGGGGCGACCGATTTTGCGCGCGGCCACCGCCGCAAGCAGTGAATGCGGCCAGGGAAAGAGCTTACCGCCGAATCCCGAGCCGATGAATTTGGAAATGATTTCGATATTCTCCAGCGGAACGCCGAGCATCTCGGACATCACGTTATGATGATTCACAACGCCTTGCGACGATTCGTATAACGTGACCTTGTCTTTATTCCACACAGCAATCGTGGCGTGCATTTCCATCGGATTGTGCGTTTCGGTGGGCGTGGTGTAAGTCACGTCAAGCTGTACGGGAGCGTTCTGGAAGGCGGAGTCTGCATCGCCACGGGAGTATTTGGTAGCCAGTGTGATATTTGCGGGTGCCGCTTGATTCAGCAAAACTAGCGGCGTTTTCTCGTCGTAAGTCACACGAACATTCGCCGCTGCATCTTGGGCCTGCTGAAAAGTATCAGCGACCACCAAGGCCACGAATTGGCCGTAGTAATAGATATTTTCATCTTCGAATGGCGGTCGGCTCTCGCCAGCGCGGCTCTGTTCTTCAAAAGCGCCGGAAGGCCGATAGAGCTTATCGAAATTGCCATGATGAAAAACGGCGATCACACCCGGCATTCTTTCGGCCTTGGCGGAATCGATTCGTGCGATTTTTCCATTGGCGATAGTGCTGGGGACTGCCACGCCATACGCTAGTTTTTCAAAGGGATAGTCTGCGGCATATTTAGCGCCGCCCGTGACCTTAAGCTTTCCATCTATGCGGGTGATTGGTTCCCCGATTACGGAGGTATTCATCCTTCCTCTCCTGCACAATTTGCGGCTAAGCGGACTGCGTGATGTTTTCGAGCGTGCGAGCAAGGCAGCGCTTGGCTAATTCAACCTTGAAAGCGTTATCGTGCCTCGGCTTTGCGCCTTTCAGGGCAGCTTCGGTGGCAGCTCGAAAATTGCTATCGTTGGCTTCGCGGCCTTCCAGTGCGTGCTCTGCTTCCATCGATCTCCACGGCTTGGTCCCGACGCCGCCCAAAGCGATACGCACGCGCTGTATTCGATTGCCGCTTAGCGAAACGACCACAGCAGCGGACGACAGTGCAAATTCGTAGGATGCGCGGTCGCGAAGCTTCAAATAGTGAGAGCGCGTGCCATTCGGCAGCGAAGGCAGCGTTACGTAGGTGATCAAATCGCCCGGCAGCAAAACATTTTCGCGATTGGGTGTGGATCCCGGCAGCAGGTAAAAATCGTTCAATGGAACCGTGCGTTCTCCATTCGCGCCTTGTATATGCACAACCGCTTCGAGTGCCATCATGGCCACGGCCATATCCGAGGGATGAGTTGCAATGCAATGCTCGCTTGTTCCAAGGATGGCGTGAATCCTGTTGAAGCCATCGATGGCAGGGCATCCCGAGCCGGGCTCGCGCTTGTTGCAGGGATAGGCGGTATCGCGAAAATAATAGCAACGCGTGCGCTGGAGCAAATTGCCGCCGGTGGTCGCCATGTTTCGAAGTTGCGGAGAAGCTCCGGACAGAAGGGCTTCGGAAAGTACCGTATAACGTTGTTGGACCGTTTCATCGTGCGCCAAATCGCTGTTGCGAACCATAGCGCCGATTTTCAATCCGCCGTCGGACGTCGATTCGATCTGTGTGAGTGGAAGGAAATTAATATCTACAACCCTCTTCGGGGTTTCAACATTCAACTTCATCAAATCGATCAATGTGGTGCCGCCAGCCACAAATTTCGTTTCCGTTTGCGCGCGGCTCGCCTCAAGCGCGGAATTTACGGTTTTGGCTTGGCTGAACTGAAAGGCTTCCATTGCGTGACCTCAGTGACAAAATCCGGACGTGATATGAACTTCTTATGCGCTGCGTCGGGCGCTTTGAACGGCGGCAACTATGTTGTCGTAAGCACCGCAGCGGCAGATATTTCCACTCATACACTCGCGAACCGCAGCGTCGTCCTGACCGCAAGGTTCTTTGAGCAGCGCCGCAGCGGACATGATCTGGCCCGACGTGCAATAGCCACACTGAAATCCGTCGTGCTCCAGGAAAGCAGCCTGCACAGGATGCAGCTCTCCATCTTGAGCCAGCCCCTCGATGGTGGTGATCTTGTCTCCCTGATGCATGATGGCAAACGTCAGACAAGAATTCACGCGCCGTCCATTTACGTGCACCGTGCAAGCGCCGCACTGGCCATGGTCGCAACCTTTCTTCGTGCCGGGAAGTTGTAGGTTCTCGCGGAGAGCATCGAGAAGAGTTACACGCGGCTCCAACGCAATATGATGCTCTTTTCCATTGATGTTGAGCACGATCGGAACCGCGCCCGGAACGTCGGCACCCGGGATCACTTCGGTAGCCGGCTCAGGCTCTTGTACTGGAGCGGAGTGGAGCAA
This sequence comes from Candidatus Acidiferrales bacterium, assembly GCA_035602855.1. Lineage (GTDB taxonomy): Bacteria > Acidobacteriota > Terriglobia > Acidiferrales > UBA7541 > Palsa-295. The sequence continues at coordinate 6,925 of DATNLN010000166.1, read as the reverse complement.
CGGAGCGGTTGTTACGGCCAGGCTCGCTGTACCGAGTTGCGTGAGAAAAGAACGCCTCGTGAAGCGGTCTGACGTTTCCGATTGCTTAGGCTGCTCTTCTTCGGCAATCTCGATTATCGATTTATCTTTTTTTGCCATGGTTGAGCCTAACAAGAGGTTGGGCTTGAAAACTCGCTATATTCGGCTTGATGCGTTCGGGGCCTTTCGAGGCGCATCATACTTTCGGCAAAAAGATAAGCGATACAGGGAATACCTTAGGGCGGAAGGAATATCCCGTTAGCTGAGGGATTGGCCAACGCAAACTCTGCAAGCGGAGACGCGAATTCTTGAATGCCCTATCGCTGTAAACTCGAACGCCCCGTCGGCATGGCACGGAGGTCTTCAGGTGTAAGGTCGACATTTGCCCCTCCGAGGTTTTCTTCAAGGCGATGCAGCTTGGTTGTGCCTGGAATCGGAACGATCCACGGCCTCTTGGCAAGCAGCCAAGCAAGCGCGAGCTCTTTTCCAACTCCGAGTTCAACGCAGGTCTGCTGGCAGATAATTACGTCATCCGATCGGAATGCACCGGAGCGCCGCGAGCCCCTCACCGGCGGCACCATCTGCAAGGAACAGTGGCCCAGTGAGAAGACCAGGAGTATGCTTTGGCACTCGAAGATCCTTCGCCCTGACTTTCACCAAAGGAGACTGGAATATGCCCCTGACGCCGGATCCAACCTTTTATCCCTCACCGGGCATGGCGATGAAAGCCGCGCCGGAACATATCGCCTACGTTGCTCTGCTTAATGTGGGCAAGAACGGCAAGCGGGACGCCATGGGAGTCATTGACCTCGAGCCTGGTTCCGCCACGTACGGTCAGCTCCTCGGCCAAGCAGAGTTTCCCAACGGCGATAACGAGCTGCATCACTTCGGGTGGAACGCGTGCAGCGCGTGCCTCTGCCCCCAGAATCCGCATCCGCATATGGAGCGTCGTTACCTTATCGTTCCGGGCATCGGGTCATCGCGGATTCACATCCTGGATACGAAAGCTGACCCCAAGCACCCCAAGATCGTGAAGGTGATCGAGCCGGAAGAGTTCATCAGGAAGACGGGCTACACATCGCCGCACACGATCCACTGTGGACCTGACGGCATTTATGGCAGCGCGCTCGGTTCGGCAAGCGGCGATGGTCCCGGCGGGATTTTCCTGATGGATGCCGATACGTTTGAGCTGAAGGGCCCATGGGAGAAGGAGCGCGGCCCTCAGAATTTGGCTTACGATTTCTGGTGGCACCTTGGGCACGACACGTTGATCAGTTCCGAGTGGGGCACACCGAACATGGTGAAGGACGGCCTCAACGCGGAGTTGCTGCTTGGTGGAAAGTACGGCCACAAGCTGCACATCTGGGACCTGGACAAGCGGCGTCACTTGCAGGAAATTGACTTGGGCGGGGAGCAGCAGATGGTGCTCGAGCTTCGGCCCTCACACGACCCTAAAAAAACTTTCGGCTTCGTCGGTGTGGTCATCTCCCTCAAAGATCTTTCGTCCTCCGTTTGGATGTGGCACCGCGACGAGGGTGGTAAGAACGGCAAATGGGCAGTCCGCAAGGTGATCGAAATTCCCGCCGAGCCGGCTGATCCGGAAAAGCTGCCGCCCCTGTTGCAGGGTTTCAAGGCAGTGCCGCCCTTGGTGTCGGACATCAACCTTTCACTCGACGACCGCTTCCTTTACGTCTCGTGCTGGGGGACAGGTGAGTTCATCCAGTATGACGTCTCGAATCCGGCCAAACCGAAGAAGACGGGCTCGATCCATCTCGGCGGCATCGTAGGCCGAGCGGCTCACCCGAAGAAACCCAAGCAGGCTCTCAACGGCGGTCCGCAGATGGTCGAGATCAGCCGCGACGGCAAACGCGTCTATTTCACCAACTCGCTTTACTCTCCGTGGGACGAACAGTTCTACCCCGACGGCGTGAAGAGTTGGATGGTGAAGATCGATGCCAAGCCCGAGGGCGGGATGAAGCTCGATGAGAAGTTCTTCGTCGAGTTCGACGGATTGCGCGCGCACCAACTACGGCTGCAAGGGGGCGACGCTTCGTCCGATTCCTATTGTTATTCGGACTAGTAATGACGCATGACGGGCTGACTTCGACGGCGTTTTGGCTGATGCTGCTCCTTGGCGCCTACCACGGACTCAACCCCGGCATGGGGTGGCTGTTCGCGGTAGCGCTGGGCATGCAGGAGCAAAAGGGGAGCGCCGTGGCAAGATCGCTCGTCCCCATTGCACTGGGCCACGCACTGGCCATCGGCAGTGTGGTGCTGATCGCACTGTTCCTTGGCATGACGCTGCCGCTCACAGTCATCCGCTACTTCGTCGCCGCGATCTTGGTCGGCCTTGGAATCTTCTCCCTGGTGCGACATTGGCACCCGCGATGGGTCCGAATGCAGGTAGGATTCCGAGATCTGACTGTCTGGTCGTTTCTGATGGCCTCGGCGCACGGTGCGGGTTTGATGGTAGTGCCCGTGTTGCTGGGCAGCACTACCGCCCAAGCGGGCGGCCGCATGGGAGGTCATAACCACATGGCCTCGACCATTAGTCCGCTGGCCGGCATGCTCGCGACCGGGGTCCATACGGCGGCTTATCTGGCGGTGACAGGGTTGATAGCTTGGGTCGTTTATCGAAAGGTTGGCCTCGCGCTTCTTCGTAAGGCGTGGGTCAACTTTGACTTGGTATGGGCAGCCGCGCTTGTGGCCACGGGTCTCGCCACCCTCGTGATCTGACTTGTCGAACTTCGAAGCGATCGGACGCGGCGATTCTTGGCGGGTCGTCGAAGCAATCGCCAACCCATGACCTTGCACGCCGGCTATGCGGCGAGCCGAAACTCCTCGGAACCTTACTCTGCGTGCTTCCACTTCATCTGATAGATCTGGGTCGCGCTGGTATCGCTGATCGCTGCGATGTTGCCCTCTGGCGTGATGGATATGAAGTTCTGCGCTCCTTCCCGGAGCACGTTTAACCCCGTAAATTTCGTGAATAACTCCCACCTCCCATCTGGCACCGTCAGCCGGTAGATTCCGGTTTGCTCGCCGGCCGCCGCGCTCAATGGATCGCGCATCACATAAACTGACTTCGAGTCCGGCGCCCACACGAAAAAACTCCAATCGCGCTCAAAAACCTTCAACCGCTTCCATTGTTTTGTTTTTACGGAATAAATCGCCAGGCTCTTCGGTGGATTCTGAGTTGCAGCCAGGTACTCCCCGTCGGGCGACCACAACGGCGCATAGTAGCCTTCCGATCCTGGCATCGTTGACACCTTTTTCGTCTCCAGATCCAGAATACGGATGCGGAAGTGTCCCGCGATTGGGTAATCGTTAAAATAGATTGATTTCCCGTCCGGCGACCAGCTCGGTAGTACTTCCGTGAAACCCTCCGACGTCAGCTGTTCCGGTGCGCCGCTATCAACGCTGACGCGATACAGCTCTTTCCAGTCGGAATACGCTATCCACTTGCCGTCCGGCGACCACGTGATCATCTGCGCCAGACTGTCTGTGAGTTGCAACTTGTCGCTACCGTCAATCTTGCACCGCCACAAATATCCTCTTGGATAATCCGTGTACGCCATCCATTTTCGGTCAGGTGATACCACCAGTTGCGCCGCGGGTAGTCCGCTCAGATACGGCAAAAATCGTTTTTGCTTTTCGTCGTAGAAATGCATCACTCCCTGCGCCAGCCGTCCCAGCACGAACATTCCGTTGCTATCCCGGCTCGGTGCCATTCCGATCACTTCGGGTTGGCCGGGCGTCAATCGCACCGCATATGGCTTTTTCCAGAATTCGTACCAGGTTGGTTCTAAGTATTCGTAAAGATTGTTCGATCTCTCTTTGTATGAGCCAAGAACAAAATGCTTCCCGCCCGGTGTCCAGATTCCGTTGTAAACGCCGGTATCCGCTGGCCAATACTGGGGAAGAGGAAGTACATGTGGATTACTGCCGTCCACGTTCAGCTCCCAGATCCTCGTAACATCGTCCTCCAGCGTGCTTCTCGACACCGTTACACGAATTTTCTTGGAGTCTGGCGAAAAAGCGGGATTGCCCGGCACCATATGCTGGGTGTTCCAGATTTCCTTTACGTTTTGGCCGTCGGCGTCACATACATAAACCGATTCCTTTTCATTGAACGCTATCAACTTCCCATCCGGAGAATAACTTGCGCCGCGCGCCGTGATATTTCCGAACCGCTTGGCCGCACCTCCCAGCACGGGCATGGTCCATATTGTTCCCCGTTGTGTTTCGTCGTTCAGATTGCTCTGCAGCAGCAAAAACTCCGAGCCGTCCGGCGAAATATCCAGGATATTCATGTCGCCGATCGCGGCACGCAGAGGCGCCATAGCTCCGCCCTTTACGGACATTTCGACGGGATGCCCGTCGCTGACGAGATAAATACGAGATCCGTCCGTAAAGATCGAGCCAGTTTTAGTTTCGCTCGAAAATGTGAGCTGCTCCATTGGCAATGGCGCATCGGCCGCGGGCGTGCCGTGGCCGCTCAGCGCAATCCATGCTGTGGCGCAGGCCAGCACTACCGCGGCCCCAATCCAGATCCACTTTCTCGATTTCACACGCTTTGGCAGCTCTACCGGCAACCCGCTCTGCGATCGTTCCGTCTCCTTTTTCATCAGCCGCCGCAAATCCACCATCAACTCATGCGCCGTCTGATAACGGTCTTCGCGATCCTTCTCCAGAGTTTTCACCACGATTCGTTGCAGCTCTTCGGGCGCCGGGGGATTCAACTCGCGAATGGGTTTCGGCTCTTTATGCAGAATCTCCCCGATGATCGTTACCGGAGATTCTCCGGGAAACGCTCTCTTCCCGGTCGCCATCTCATAGAGCAGAATGCCAAACGAAAAAATGTCGCTCCGCGCGTCGATGTCCTTGTCCTGCGCCTGTTCCGGGGACATGTATGCCACGGTTCCGACAATGGCGCCGCGTGCTGTGATCGGAGCTGACATCGTGGGCGCCTCGCAGCTCGGTGTGCGATCCAGCAACACGCGTTTCGCCAAGCCGAAGTCGGCCAGTTTCACGTCACCCTGGCTGGTCACAAAAATGTTGGATGGCTTCACATCCCGGTGGACGATCCCATGCTTGTGCGCAATCTCCAGCGCTGCGGCGATCTGCATCGCATAATCCAGCAATGTCTCCAGCGGCAGCGGACTCGATCCGATCTTCTGCTTCAGCGTCTGCCCTTCCAGCAACTCCATGGCGATGAACAGCTGACCGTCCTGCTCGCCGATGTCATAGACCGTACAGATGTTGTGGTGATTTAGGGCTGATGCCGCCTGCGCCTCGCGCTGAAAACGCGCCTGCGCGTGGGCATCCCGCTGTCCTTCAGGTGGGAGAAACTTCAGGGCCACGAAACGTCCCAGCCGGGTATCTTCGGCCTTATAAACTACACCATTGCCACCCGCGCCCAGCTTCTCGAGAATGCGGTATCGCGATGTTGTCGGCTGGCTGCTGGCTGGTGTCCGTGGATCCTCCATTGTCGGCGTATCTTAGGAGCATCTATCCGTGCAAGTCAAACAAGAGGATTTAGCTGTCGCCGCAAAATGAGAATGTCCGGTAGAATCAGGACAAAGCTAGGCAGGTAGACCTTTTTTTGGCGCTGGCCAGCCCTGTTGCAACACACATCAGACGCGCCTGATCGGGCGCGGGTAGATGCCCGCGCCACGCAATAGAGTCATTTTGCTGGCCTCCCTGTCATCTCATCTATACTTCGTACTGACGGGACGGCGGATCGGGCGACCAGTTCTGCAAGGCCATGAAGAAGCAAACACGCAATCACGTCAACCGCAGGCTAAGTGAGTCCGACGCGGCGCCGGCCAGGCCCACCGGAGTGGTCTTGGGAGAGTTTGTCACTGGGACGTTCGAGTACGACGGCGGACGGCAGGTCACGGTATACGTTCCACCGGACCCGCCCGAAGCAATCGTCTTCGCCGGCGACGGTCAGAGAATCCCGAAGTGGGGGCGGTTGCTCGAGAAGGCCGACGTACCGTCCACAATGATCGTCGGTATACACGGGCTGACCGATGAGACGCTGCGGCTTCATGAGTATTCACCAGGCTTTGAGCCGGAGCGGTTCGCGGCACACGAGAAGTTCTTCGTCGAGGACGTTCGCCGATGGACGGAGTCGCGGTTTGGCGTGGCGCTGCCTACTGAATGTACCGCAGTGTTCGGCGTCTCGGCGGGCGGAGAGCTGGCTCTCGCGCTTGGGCTTCGGCATCCACATCTCTACGGTGCGGTCTTCTGTGCCTCGCCTGGCGGCGGTTACAAGCCCCCTAGCGTTATGCCGAGTCCGCTTCCGCGCACATACCTTGTCGCTGGCACACAAGAGCCGTTCTTCCTCGGGAACGCAAGGAAGTGGGCGGACGCGCTGCGCGATGCAGGTGCGGATGTAGTCATGAATGAGCGAGGCGGATCGCACGGTGGGGTATTCTGGCGAGAAGAGTTCCCGCTGATGGTGGCGTGGGCATTCGGACGATGATGCATCTCGGTGGATCGGTTAGACCGGTCGCCGGCTTCGCCCGAGAACTTGTGATAGGTTCTCCACATGTATTCGCAGCTCATCGCTTGGTGGGATATCTACTTCTATGTTGCGGGGCCTGTCCTGATATGTTTCGGCGCGTTCGCCACGAACGACTGGTTGAAGTATCTACGCTACAGAGACGGAACTCAGCCCTCACCGTTGATGGCTAGAACCATCCTAATTTTGACCGGCGTGGGCGGTATTCTCATTACTTACTTTGTGCAGTCGCACGGCTACTGAACATGTCCGGTAACGACAAACCAGGTACGTGGATTAAATCGCTAAACGAGTCCACATTTCCAGAGATAAAGGCATCTCGCAGACCGAACTTTCTTGAGGTAATCGCAAATGCAAACCGGTGAAGGCCAGCTTGTC
>DATNLN010000147.1:0-2620 GCA_035602855.1 Candidatus Acidiferrales bacterium | reverse complement strand
GGAATGCGGGCGCGGGAGGCGCTGCGGCTGGCGGGAGCATTCTGCGGGGTTTTTCTGATCGGCGTGCTGGTGCTGTGGAGCTTCTACGGTTTTCGTTACGCGGCGCGGCCTGCGGGACTCAATATGAGCACGACGCTGGGGAATTATGTGGCGCCGCTCGGGCCGCACGTTTCCTGGATCATCAATCTTGTGGGTCGGCTGCACCTGCTGCCGGAGTCTTACCTGATCGGTCTGGTGGACGTAGGGCGGATGGCGCTCTTTTATCCGACATTCATATTTGGGCGGAACATCGCACACGGCGTGTGGTGGTATTTCCCGTCGGTGATCGCGATCAAGACCACGCTCGGACTGCTGGCCTTGGCTGGCCTGGCGATGTATGCGGCGGCGACCAGGAAACTGAAATGGGGACGCGAAGTGGATTTTCTGCTGATTCCAGCGCTGTTCTATCTGGCCGTGGCGATGGTGTCCGGGATGAACATCGGGGCGCGGCACTTGTTGCCGTTTTACGCGTATTTGTTCGTGCTTGCCGGCGGCGGAGCTGCGGCGCTGGCGGCATCGAGCCGCACGTGGTTCGCCGTGTGTAGCCTCCTGCTGGCGGCGCACGTGGGTTCGTCGCTCGCGGCGTTTCCCAATGCCATGGCCTACGCGAACGAAGCATGGGGTGGGCCGGCGAACGTGCATAAACTGCTGAGCGATTCGAACGCGGATTGGGCGCAGCAACTCTTCCAGGTGAGAGCGTGGCAGCAGCGGCATCCAGGAGAAGAGTGCTGGTTTGCCTATTTTGCGTATCCAGAGCTGAACCCGGAGACCTACGGGATTAGTTGTCACCATTTGCCGACCGTGGATACGTACTGGCTGGGAGGGGCGGACAACGTGCCGGCGGTGATTGAAGGCACCGTGCTTGTAAGCGCGGGGGATCTTTCGGGATGCGAGTGGCCGGCCGCGTCGCTCAATCCCTACGATGCGTTTCGAAGCGCCAAACCAGAAGAAACACTTGACCACGGCGTGATGATCTACCGGGGGCGGTTTGATTTGACGCAGGCGGCGGCGCTGAGCCGCGCGCAAAATGCGACCGAAGCCGTGGGGAAGGGCGACGCGGCGGCGGCGCTGGCGCAGGCGGACCAGGCGGTGGCGATCGATCCATCTTCGATATTGGGGCACGAAGCGCGGGGAGATGCACTCGCAGCAATGGGGCGAAAGGAAGAGGCGCGGCAGGAGTGGGACAAGGCACTCAGGGAAGCGCGAAAGATCGAACCGGGCGCGCAGCCGATGTTCGTGCCGGATCTTGAGAGCAAGATCAACAAGTAGAGGTTTCCGGGCGCGAATTTTTCGAGAAGCTTAAGTGAGAATGCCGGCGGTTGGAAATTCCAGCGCCAAAACCAAGGCACACGATGGCACAAATCTCGAAGGACCTAGTCGCGAGACAGGACGGTAAAGCAAGCCTCGCTCGGGGTCAAAGGGCCATCGGCATCGACGGTCCTTTCCACCATGCGATCGCCAGTACCGGAGCCATGCTTTTATGCGGGCGCGAGGCACCATTCGGAAGTCGGCCTTAGCTTGCCGTACCGGATCCGTGATCACATTTTCCAGATATGGGGAGCTCGAGACAAGTTTCTGGCACCATTGACTGCGCCCGAGGCGCGGTCAACTGCTTTTATAGAACTAACCAGGGCTAGCCGCGCGCGAAAGAAGTGTCCAGAACGGCGCGCAATACAGTACGCCCCACCGGTTCGTGTCAACGCAAAGTAGAAATGTCCGGGTTTTTGCCAGATAGAAATGTCCGCTTCCATGGTTTTCTCCAAGGGTGATTTGCAGGCGCATGGTATTTGGGTGTGATTTTGTTTTTGGGTCTTGCTGGTTGTTCCGCAAGTCCTGGAGGCCGTAGGCCGGAAGGACTTGCGGTCGTTCGCGCGGGTTCTGGGCAGTGGCGCAGGTGCAGATAGCGCCCGCGGTAGCGCAACCAGTGGCTTCCATCCAACCGCCGTTCGATTTCTACCGCAGCTCCACGAAGCCCTGCGCAAACTTCCTCCCGCACTACCCCCCAGCGATTTCCCTCCCAGCTGACCGTGTGGTCCTGAGCGACTTGGCGAGCCACACGCACGCTCAGAATTTCTTCCAGGTGCTGTTCTGGCCTCAGGCGTCGATGGGCATTGCGTGCATTCCGCGGTGTTACGGCAAAACGCTGCTCCCACTGGGGGAGAAAGCGCGTTTCCAAAAAGTGATTCGCTGCCTCGATGCTGTCGATTCCCGCCAAGCGCATCTCCTTCACCAGACGATCCTGAAGAGTTTCAAACAGTCTCTCGATGCGCCCTTTCGCTTGCGGACTGTGGGCCGCAATCCATTCAATCCCCAGTTCCTGCAACGCTCGCCCGAACTGCGTGCGCAACGGATCTCCCCGCAGTTGTTCGGGAAGCGGTTGCGGGCCGGCCGTGCGAAAGATGCTGTTCTTATCGGTGTAATGGGCCAAAGGACGTCCGTAGCGCCGTAGCCATCCGCCCAACGTTCGTAGGTTCTCTTCGGTGGTGTCGTGCGCGCTGAACCGTCCCCAGATGCGACTGCTGGCATCATCGATCAGGGCGATGAGGTGGCAGAGCGGACCGCGCTCCTCCAGCCAGCGGAA
>DATNLN010000113.1:0-6725 GCA_035602855.1 Candidatus Acidiferrales bacterium | reverse complement strand
GGAAGGCCATTGGGTCATAGCTGACCTGAGAGGAAAAGGTGGCCACATCCGAACGATCCCCGTTCCGCAGTGGGTGAAGGAGGCGGTCGACAGCTGGACTGTCGGTGCCGGCAGGTCCGTTGCTACGGTCTATCAACAAAGCAGGCAGAATTTAGGGACACGGCTTTACACCCAAGGTCATCTGGGCAATCGTGAAAGCAAACGCGAAAAGCTGTGGTCTACCATCGGTGGCACCGCACGATTTGAGGAGGACCTGTGCGCGATTGTGTCATCAGGCCGGAGGTGAACTAGATCAGATTCAGTTCCTGCTCGGCCACGTTTCAATTCAGACGACGGAGCGATACCTCGGGTGGAAGCAGCGTTTTCACGATGCGGTTAATGATCACATCGGCCTGGAGCCTGATGCGCCGTCGTGAGGAACAGGCGTCGAGATTGGTATCCGCTGGCCGACTTATCGATACTGATCCGCTCGGTGCCCGCCTGGATTACTTTGGGTTTGCCGACAATACGGGAATTGGAGGTTTGACAGGCCGTAGCACTGAAGTCAACTCCGGTTGGTCTACAAAGCGTGCATTGAATGACCTAAGGTTTTTAGAGCGAAAGATCTGAAGTTGTCTACGACTGCCGTGCGAAATCGTTTACTGACAGCGATACCAATTTCAACCATCGGTATCCGGTCTAGAATCCCACAAGCGACTACCGAAGCGACACTATGTTTGAGGGTCGATGCAGGCAGGATGGTGATACCCATGCCTGAAGCGACGAGTGAGATCAGCATTGGGATCTCTACTGCGGTTTGGGAAACATTAGGTGCAATCCCGGCATCGCGAAATATCCCGTCGACCAAATCGTGGAATCCAGGAGCGTAGGTCCGCTCATACCTCACGAAGTCCTGACCCGCCACTTCGCGCAGGCGCACCCTTTTCCTTTTTGCTAGTTTATGGGACGAGGGTACGACGAGCACGAAGGGTTCGCGATGCACTGTGACAACATCGAGGGCCGAGTCCTCACCAACGGGCATACGAAGAAATCCAATGTCGAGCGCCCCGGTCTCCAGCATCTGTACCTGCTGCGCCGTGAGAATATTGCGCAAAGAGAGCTCTACGTCGGGATTTGATTTTCTAAACTGACAAACGATATCGGGCACAATCTCAATTCCCGCAGTTGAGACGAAGCCAATCCGCAATAGTCCCAGTTTCCCACTGGCAGCCTGTCTCGCCCTGCGAATCGCTTGGTCCAATTGTGACAGCGCCGCAGCGGCATCATCGCGAAAAGCGGCACCAGCCGCGGTGAGCGTTGTTTTGCGGCGGTTCCGCTCGAAGAGTCTTACGCCGACCTCCTCCTCAAGAGCGCGTATCTGAAGGCTTAGGGCTGGTTGGCTGAGATGAATTAACTCCGCAGAACGCCCGAAATGCAGAGTCTCGGCGATAGACAGAAACGACCGGATTTGGCGAAGCTCCATCTTGCCACCTCATTTGCACACCTTATCACAGACAGCAAAACAAACAATAATTCTAATCAGAGGCGGAAGTATCTAACCGGGTGTGGCAAAAGAGGAGTTCGATGCCACCGAAAGAAAGGAGTAAAGAAAATGAAATTCAATTTCCTACAGAAGCAAACCTCACGCCGCGACATCTTGCGAGGTTCGGCTACCTTGGCCGGCAGCGCGTTTCTGGCCCACCTATTTCCTGCGACGTTGCTCCACGCTTCCTCGGTAGGCTACGCGCAGCAATCGCCTTCACCTGCCGACCTGCTCGCGAGCATGCGCGCCAAATTCAACGCCGTTCCCATGGAAACGCAAAAGCTTGCTGACAACGTCACTATGTTCGACGGTCCCGGGGGAGCCGTGACAGTACTCGGCGGCCCAGACGGTAAATTCGTTGTGGATAGTTTCGTGGCACCCGCCTGGCCCAGGCTCAAAGAAGCTCTCGATGGCCTTGGCAGCGCACCGGTGAAATACGTCATCGACACCCACTGGCACTTCGACCATACCGATAACAATGCACATCTTCACGCCGCAGGAGCCACGGTCCTTGCGCACGAAAACACTAAGAAGCGCATGTCCGAGCCGCATGATCTGCCGGTCTTGTATCGAGCAGCAGACGGCGCGCTCGCTAGCTTGCATTTCGATCCCTCGCCCGCGGAGGCCTTGCCACAGCAAACCTTCGCCACCAGTTACGAGTTGCAAGCCAATGGCGAAACTCTCGCGCTCCAACATGTTGCTCCCGCGCATACTGATTCGGATATCTACGTTCATTTTCAAAACGCCAACGTGATTTCAATGGGCGACTTGTTCTTCAACGGCATGTATCCCTACATCGACCCCGGTACGGGCGGCACAATCACTGGCAATATTGCCGCCTGCGACAAAATTCTCTCGCTCGCCGACAATTCCACCAAGATCGTTGCGGGGCACGGCCCGCTTGGCAACAAAGCGGACCTCACGAAATTCCGGGATCTGCTCATTACTTCTCACGATCGCGTCCAGAAATTGAAGTCCTCGGGAAAATCCGCCCTGGAAGCCGTCGCGGAAAAGCCGTTCGCTGATCTCGACCCCGTCTGGGGCCAAGGGATCGTCAACTCCGACCAGTGGATCCAAATCGTCTATCTGACGCTATGAGTCTGCGGCGGAGGATTAGGCCGCGAAATAAGGTTGCGCTCTTTGGGCTTCAGGAAATTCCTACTTAAAGAAGAATGGGAGATTCGATATGAAACTAATCGCACTTTGCTTGCTAGCCACTCTGGTTGCCGGCGTTCAGACGGCGAAGCCAACAGTTCCCGTGCAGGATGAAATCCGTGCCGTGTTCGTGCGTTTCGTCGCCGCGCAAAATGCCCATGATGCGGACACCGTCGGATCCATGATTTGGGATTCCCCCGACTTCCTTTGGGTTTCGCGGGGTAATCCGGTCAGAGGATCGCAGCAAGCAATAGCTATCTTTCGTTCCTACTACAAAGGACCGTGGCATCTCGAACCAGACATGACTAGATTTAGCGTGACTCCGATTGCAGACGGGGTGGTGCAACTGCTGGTCCCTGTGGTGTTCTCACGTGGTCTTCCAGGTCAGCCTCCCCAGAACGCCGAATATCTGATTAGTCAGACTCTAGTTCACAATGGTGAGGGATGGCATATCACCACGATTCTGCCCGTTGCTAATACACAACTGAAATAAGGAGATTTTATGATCACGAACTACGTAAAGGCAGTGCTCATATGCTTATTCGCCCTTGGAATCGCAGATCACTCTGTCGCCCAAACATCAGACACGCCAATAAAGAACATCGTTCTGGTGCACGGGGCCTGGGCGGATGGGTCCGGTTGGAACGGCGTTTACGACATTCTTAGCAAGGACGGCTTCAACGTCAGCATCGTTCAAGAACCGGAGACCTCCTTTAAGGACGACGTGGCTGTGACGAAGCGCGTCCTCGCTCTTCAAGACGGACCGAGCATCCTTGTTGCGCACAGCTATGGGGGAGCCGTAATTACGGAAGCGGGTGTAGATCCATCGGTTGTTGGCTTGGTGTATATCGCAGCCCACATGCCCGATTCCGGCGAGAAAGAGTCCGAGGACGGAAAGCGCTTTCCGAGCGGCCTCGCCAAATCGGGCGCCATAAAGAAAACGCCCGACGGTTTCACATATATCGACCCGGCGCAATTTCATGAATTGTTCGCAGCTGACCTTCCCGCCGACCAGGCCGCATTCATGGCGCGCTCGCAGGTGCTCAACTTTGCGGACAATTTCTCAGCGACGATCACTACGGCTGCCTGGAGAACCAAACCGAGCTGGATGCTGGTGGCGGGAAGCGATCGAACCATCAGCCCGGAATTGGAACGTTGGTATGCCAAGCGGGCCAAGAGCCACACAGTCGAAGTTGCAGGCGCCAGCCACTCAGTCTACGTCTCACATCCCAAGGAAGTTGCAGATGTAATTGAGCGTGCAGCACGTGCGGTCTCGAAGTAGCCCGGACTCCGCAAGGAGTCCCCACACCCGGAGGACCACGCGAAACTTCTCGAAATTCAGTCGTCACCAAGAGGCGAATCTTCCGACTCGATCACCCTCACCAAATCGTTCGTCGAGGCGTGCAAGCCCGACAACCCCTCGGTCGTTGTGGATACGTTGAACGTTTGGCATGAACGCGTCATGCAGCTGCGGGAGGATAACGGGCAATACGGAAATTATTCCGGGACAGAAGTCCGCCCGTACGAAGCTTCACCAGATACGTAACGATAAACGCGCTTGTGGTCATTAATTGACCCACTCCCGGGATTGTCAGCAACTCGGAAGTATTCGTGGGGCAGATACAGAACCTGTCTCAGTTTAGGGGTTCACTCCAGGACGCCCCTGCTTTTGCAGCAGTAAGTAAAGACAACCTGACTTGGGACACTGCTCTTCGTTCCCGGCCAAAATTCGCAAGTGGCTGTAACCGTGTTCTACCGAGAAGTCCATTACTTCCGAGCAGCCCGTTATTCGAACAAGACTTCGGAAGGCGAGTTGCGGCACACGTGATCCAACCGTTCTACATACGAAGGCCTTAATGTGCCTTCTTCGAGACACGAGCGACCAACTCGTCCAATCTCGAAAGCAAAAGCTTTAGGATGGGAGACGCGTTCGACTTTTTGTAGCCGAGGACAAGCTCGACAGTCGGCGTGTCTCCCTTGAGAGGACGGCTCGTTACAGACCGGGTGAGAAAGTTCTTGGCGTAAGCAGGTAAGAGCCCTACGCCGCCCGTCGACGCTATTAAGGACACTCCCATGACGACGTGCTCCGTCTCGTGATCTGGCGTGATATTGATTCCGGCCCGCTTCAAGTAATCGTCGATGACCGCACGCAGCACAGGAGCCGTGTGCGACACGCCCACGAATGTCTCGCCCAGTAGATCCCCAGGACTGATGGCTTTGCGCTTAGCCAGACGGTGGTCACTAGGCAAAACCACCACCAAGGGCTCCTTGACGAGAGGACGGAATGCCAACTCTGGCACGCCTTGCTCACGCCGAAGAAAAGCTGCATCGACGTTTCCCTTCACAATAGCATCGGCGAGCTGTGGCGAGTATTGACTCGATATCATCACGTCGATGTTGGGCAGTTCGTCGCGCAAGATCCGCAACGCTTCGGGCATCCACGTCAATTCGTGTCCGGTGAGAAAGCCTATCGAGAAGCACGGCTTGGCGGGATGAGCGACTCGGCGAGCAGCTCCGGTTGCCGCTTCAACCTGCGATAGCGCCGAGCGGGCGTGTTCGAGAAACGCTCGACCCGCGGGTGTCAGTTCGATACCGCGAGCGCGGCGCGTCAGGAGTTGCGCGCCTACCTCGTCCTCAAGGTCCCGAATTTGCCTACTCAACGAAGGTTGTGACGTGTGCAGCGTTTGCTGTGCTGCCACCGTCAGACTTCCGGCTTCGGCAACCGCGATGAAGTAGCGTAGATGTCGTAATTCCATTCCCCACTCCCATGCTTGTAGAGCATCCCTCCCATCTTAACAAGGTATGCTCCAAGCTGCGACTAACGGCTAACATTCTAATCTAACGAGGTGATTGGGATTCGTTGAGCGAGCAATGAGATTTCGGCTCATGCCTGATGAGCATACGTCTAATTCTAGGAGGAGCCACATGTCAAAGAAATTGGAAGGAAAGATTGCACTCGTTACGGGCGGCTCGCGCGGCATTGGTGCCGCAATCGCCAAGCGTCTGGCCGCGGACGGAGCGGACGTGGCCATCACCTACACGAAAGGTGCCGATGCGGCCGCGTCAGTCGTCAAGGAGATTGAACGCGCAGGCCGAAGGGCGATCGCAATTCAGGCGGACGCCGCGGACGCCGAAGCCGTTAAAGCCGCGGTCGAAAAGACGTTTGCCACCTTCGGTCGACTGGATGTGCTGGTGAACAATGCCGGCACGGCCATTCCGAAACCGTTCGAAGAGGCGACGCTAGAGGAGATGGATCGTGTGCTCGACATCAATGTCCGTGGCGTGTACGTCGCGACTCAGGCGGCGCTGAAGCACATGAAGAGCGGCGGTCGCGTCATCACGATCGGTTCGGCCGTCGGCGAACGTGTTGCGGCACCCGGGCTTGTGCCATACGCGGGCACGAAGGGGGCCGTCAAGATGTTCACTCAGGCGCTGGCCAGAGAGATCGGGAGCCGGGGCATCACGGTCAACAACGTGCAGCCGGGTCCGATCGATACGGATTTAAATCCCGCCTCGGGTGATTGGGCGGTGCCGCAGAAGGCCGCCACAGCGCTCGATCGTTACGGGCGTGTGGATGAGATCGCTGCGATGGTGGCGTTTGTCGCCGGTCCGGAGTCCTCGTACATTACCGGGGCGAATCTTACCGTGGATGGCGGAATGAACGCCTGAAGCAACGCCCTCGAAGTCACGTTGCGAATGGAGGCATTGAAGTGAATAGGCAGGTCCGAAGACACGCATATATCACGTGGAGGAAGGTGACCAATGGCTAATGTGGTGAAGAAATACAGCATCTCTTATGAGCTAGCACAGAAAATGGTAGATGCAGCGGTGGCGAAAGCCAGAGAACTTGGCGTTAGCGAGAACGTAGCGATTCTCGACGACGGCGGAAATCTCAAGGCCTTTGGCAGGATGGATGGCGCCCCGATCCCTACCACTGAGATGGCCCAGAACAAGGCATACACAGCTCTGTTCGGCGTCTCCACGCAGGAGTTTTTCAACTTTATCCAGAGCGACCCATCGCTTTTGGCCGGCATCCCCACGCTTGCGC
>DATNLN010000099.1:0-10299 GCA_035602855.1 Candidatus Acidiferrales bacterium | reverse complement strand
CTGCCCATAGCCGACTCGGAAACAATACAGATGGTGGATCCTACCACCATTAATCCAGGAAGCGATTTCGGCCCGCGTTATCGCATCGAGTCACTCCTGGGCCAGGGCGGCATGGGTCGCGTATACAAAGGGTACGACAAGGAGCTGAATCGTATTGTTGCAATCAAGGTAGTCCGCCAGGGCGTAATGGGAGAGACGGACGCCCTCAGCCGCTTCAAGCAGGAATTGGTCCTCGCCAGCAAGATCTCGCACAAAAACATACTTCGTATTCACGACCTCGGCGAGGTCGACGGCATGAAGTTCATCACGATGGCCTATGTCGACGGTCGCGATCTTCATCAAATCATAAAGGACAGCTCAAAACTTCCTCTGGAACGGGTACTGAAATTCGCCACGCAGCTGGCGGGTGCGCTGGCGGCCGCGCATGCGGAGAATGTAGTCCATCGCGACTTGAAACCGCAAAATATTTTGGTGGACAAGAACGATCAAGTCTACATTTCCGATTTCGGTCTCGCGAAATCCTTCGCGGAAGGCGCTGTTGGCATGACACAAAGCGGAGCCCTGCTGGGTACGCCTCGTTACATGTCTCCGGAACAGGTCGAAGGCAAGCCGACCGACGGGCGCTCCGACATATACGCCTACGGTCTGATTCTGTATGAGATGGCAACCGGTGATGTCCCTTTTACTGGCGACTCCACACTGGGGGTAATGTACCAACGGATAAAGGAAAAACCGAAAAGCCCTAAGCTCGCGAACCCATCTCTACCGAACTGGCTCGTCAGGATCATTATGCGCTGCCTGGAGAAGGACCCGGAGGCTCGTTATCAGAACGCGTACGAAATCCTGGCCGACTTGCAGGGATCCCAATCGGGCAGCGGCCTCTCCCGCAGCAAATCCCACAGCGGTTCCACGGTCCAAATACAAGTTCCAGAATTTGCGAGTCGGCGCTGGGTCTGGGTCGCGAGCGGCATTGTCGCCGTAATCCTTCTTGCCTTGGCTCTTCCGCCGGTGCGACACCTGTTATTCGGCGGCGGAGAGAAAGGAGGGACCTCGAGCGATTCCGGAATTCCTCCCCTCTCCAGCGGTCGGTTCGTAGCCGTTCTGCCCCTCCAAGTTCTCGGAGATTCCTCGCAGCTGGGTTACGTCGCCAAGGGCATCGAGGAAGCGCTTTCAGCAAAACTGTTTCAGTTGAAAGACGTCCGGGTTACCTCGAATGACGCAGCTGACCAGGTAGACCAAAAGCAGCCTTTGCCAAAAATCGCGCGCGCATTGGGAGCCAACTTGATCGTGCAAGGGGTGCTGCAAGCGTCGGGGGACAAGATCCGCATCACCATGCATCTGGAGGACGTGGCGGATAGCAAAAAACTCTGGAGCCGAGAATTTAACGGCACGGTCGGCGATTTATTCACCCTGGAGGACGAAATCTACAATCAGCTGGTCGCGGGCCTCGATGTCAAGCCGACCAATGATGAGCTTGCCTCCGCGGAGAGCCGGCCGACCGACAACGCCGCTGCATATGACTCGTACCTGCGCGGGCGCAATTCCATGCGTGGCCACGACCAGAAAAGCATTCAGTCGGCACTGGACTACTTCGATCAGGCGCTCCGGATGGATCCAAAGTTTGCTCTGGCGTATGCTGGCATGGCCGACGCAAGCCTGCGAATGAACACGATCAGGAAGGATAGTCTATGGACACAAAAGGCCCTTGCGGATGCCCAGCAGGCACAGCAGCTAAACGACAAGTTGCCGGAAGTCCATGCCACTCTCGGTAGCGTCTACAGGGCAACTGGCAAGTACTCGGAAGCAGTCGGGGAGTTGAAGCGCGCTCTCGCGCTCGCGCCGAATTCGGACCAAGCTTACCGCCTCCTCGGCGATACTTACCTAAAAAGTGGCAATGGCGCGGCAGCCATTGACTCTTTACAAAAAGCCGTGCAGCTGAACCCCTACTACTGGGGAAATCAGGATGCATTAGGCAGCGCATATTTTCAACTGGGAGATTACCCGAAGGCTTTGATAGCGTTTCAACGGATCACTGAGTTGGAGCCGGACGTTGATGCGGGATATGAAAATGTGGGGAACGTCTATCTCCAACAAGGCAGGTATCAAGAAGCGGTTCCCTATTTTCAGAAAGCTCTGCAGATTGAGCCCTATTACACGACGTACTCGAATCTTGGCACGGCCTACTTCTTCCTGAAGCAATTCCCTCAAGCGGTCGAAATGTTTGAAAAGGCGGCAGCACTCACCCCCAACGAGACCGCCACGGCTGTCAATCTAGCCGATGCTTACCGGTCCGCCGGGCAGAAGGACAAGGCTCGCGACACTTACCAGCGAGCCATCTCCCTCGGTTATAGGGAACTGCAAACGAATCCCCAAGACGCCGACGCAATGAGCGAAATAGCGCTCTCCTACGCAAACCTCGGAGATAGCCAGCAGGCAGAGAGCTTCATAAGCCGAGCACGAACCATCGACAAAAACAATGTCCAATACATTTACAATCAGGCAGAAATTTATGCACTTTCAGGGAAAACCGTCGAGGCATTTAAGGCATTAGAGGACTCGCTAGACAAACACTACCCCGCAGAATCCGCCGAGCAGGACGTGGAGTTGGACAGCATTCGTGCGAGCTCCCAATTCGCCGCACTAATCAAGAAACATTCTGCGAAGAAACAGTAAGCAAACAAGCAACCTTCCGGGAGGTCGATTGGATGGACGAAGCCAGCTACACTCAAGTCTTGCGAGCGCGAAAAACTCCGCACTCCTACATTCATACGAATTAAACCAACGTCAAACTAGGTCCTGGGCGCAAGGCTTGTTTAGCAGCCATAAAACACTTCTGTGCCGAAAAGGATAATTGAACCCGGTCCCGTCACATTTGTCGCTGGAACAGTCTAGACCCAGCGCGGCGACGAAGAACTCCGCCGAATATTATTAGGCCGGTTCCAAAGAGCAACATCGTGCCTGGTTCTGGTGTCGCGCCTACAATGGGCGAAAAACCAACAGAGAAACCGTCACCGCTCGACAGAAAGCCCGGGCAGGTCGGCGCGATGGCATGCACACCATCGTTTGCACATGGGCCGGGTGTGCTGGGTATCACATCGAAAAAATTGAACGTTACATCAAAGTCCCCGGGGTGGCCGGGATCGGACGAAGTCGTAAAGCTGCAAATCTGCCAGATGTCGGTTTGGCAATAAAGAGTAGTCAGATTTGGGACGCCCGTGAACTCCAACTCAAAGGTCTCGAGCTTCGACGAAGAAGGTGTTGGGTCATACTGAAAATCTAGCGTGACACTGGGGTTATAAGCCAATACGAGTGGGACAGGGGTTCCGGGATAGCAGATGGGTTCACCAGACCCACCGCAACCGCCAGGATCGATTTTGTTGACTATAACTGTCGGGTCTACGGGCGTCTGAGCATAGGCTGCGACGGCCGAGCTTCCTAGAATAATCAAGAAGCAGAACAAACGAGCTATTTTCATAAACATCCCTCCCAACTTAGCTACTGGCGGCAGCGGCCGGGAACGCCCGGTTGCTGCCGCCGAACGGCCGCATCGGAATTCTCTTCAACGGAGCGGGCCGCTGGCTACCGACGTCGCAGCTAAGCGAAAAGCTTGCGACGCAATATACCAGCCAACACGAGCAGGCCCGAGCCAAACAAGATCAGCGTTCCCGATTCCGGAGTGGGCGTCAGCGCAAACTTTACAGGTATGCCCGTTCCTGCTTCGCAAATCCCGTTGTCAACGTTATTGCATTCCATATACGTTCCGCTGTTGTAGTACAGATTGTAATCTGTAGTTCCCACCAGGAAAGACACGCCCGCCAGATCCAAGAACGGCGCCGTCGAGAATACGTCATTGTCGTTTGCACCGTAAGCGCCGACAGGCAGCAGAGTCATCGGGTCAGTGCCTTGGGTTCCGGAAAGGGCCGTCACAAGATATGTATCTCCGGACACCAAGGTCGTCGTGAAGACCCCGGTGGCCGTTGAGCCGCCGCAGCCGGTGCACGTGAAGTCGAAGTATGTTTGCGCGTACAGACTCTGAGCACAACCCAACAGGAAGAGGACCGCAAAGAGTCGAGCAAGACCGCCAAGTATTGCCTTGATGGAGTACCGCCCCTTCGACATCGTAGCCTCCCGATCGTAAACGGGCGTGCCCTGGGAAAAAAACTAACGGGCCACGGCTTTGACTCGAGATACAGTCACGTTAAAATTGGTTGGGGTTTAGGTGTAAATCATCTGTCAGGGCGTGGGGGGGACAGATGCGCTATCTCGAGACTTCAGCGAGCCCACCTTTAATAGCGCAACAGCTTCGTACAAGTCAACAACTAATTACTGATTTACGAAATATTTTTTTCGCATGTTGCGACTGCTAGACCTAAAACTACTAGTACGAAATTACTAGTACGAAAGTACTTTGCGATGTTTTCAAATTTGTGTTACGGAGAAATGACAGTTGTGAGTCGACGCGGACAATCAGGACGACAAGAATATTTCGAGAGCATCTATTCCGTGAATGCGTGGAAAATCGCTGCTAGGATCTAATTTGCCTGCCCCAAGGCCTGTTTGGCTTGTTCTTGATCAGCTGCCGCGAGTTTGTTCATCTGAAGCGCCGCCTGCAGTTGAACTTTACCGGGCTCTTTTTGTCCGGCGGCCATGAGCGCCAGGCCCAGATGATAGTGAAATTGGGCGGAATCAGGAGTCTTCTTGACGCACTCTTCGAGCACAGGGATCGCGCCGGAATAATTTCCCCTCTTGTACATCACCCAGGCTAGCGTGTCGGAAATTGTGGGAACCTCGGGCATTTCGGATTTGGCCTTTTGCGCCATGCCCAAGGCGACATCGAGATCCTTCCCTTCTTGAGCGTCTACCCAAGCCATATTTGCATTCGCCACGGCGAAATCGGGATCCGCTTCCAGGGCCCGCTCGAAGTATTTACGAGCCGTCTCGAGATCGCCTTTGTAGAGATACAGATTTCCGACCATGGTCGCCACCGGGGCGAATTTCGGCTGCAAGTCGAGCGCCTTCTGGTACTGGCCGATAGCCGCGTCCGTCTGATCGTTCTCCCGATAGACCCCGCCCATTCGTAGATAAGCCTGAACATTTTTCGGATCGATCTGTATCGCCCGTTCGAACTCCGCCTGAGCCGCCCTCGAGTTTTTCGACTCGAATTGCAAAGCGCCCAGGACGATATGACCCTGGGAATTGTTCGGATTGCCGTCCACAAATTGCTGTGCGAGCGCGATCGCCTTCGGTGCTTGCTGGCGAGCCACCAGGAAACTGGCATACGCAGACATGGTCATCGGGTTCGAGGGATCGAGGTGAATCGCCGTTTCGAATTCCTTTTCAGCTTGGGGCCATTTCTTTTCCGCAGAGTAAACCTGCCCCAAGTCCAAGTGAACGGCAGCTTGATTGGGCGCGAGCCGGTCAGCTGCCAAGAATTGTTCTTCTGCAGGACCGGGCCGTCCCTCACTCAGCAATACCTCGCCAAGCAGCCTCCGGTCATAGACATCTGTCGGAGATTTTTGGACCAATTCCTGTGCGTAGACCTGGGCTTCGGAAGGATGGTTTTGGGCGAGATTTAATTGAGTTATGCCTCGAAGGGCCAAAGCGAAACCGGGTGATACCTTCACGGCCTCCTGGAATTCGCTATTGGCCTGTCCCAGGCTCCCGGTTTGCCAGTAAGCGACGCCGAGATAATAGTGGGCCTGCGCGGAATCGGGCGCGCCCTTCACGGCGTTTTGTAGCGCGATTAAGGCGTCCTGCTGCTTTCCCTGCGCCAGTAACAGTCTTCCGTGATTGACGTTTACCAGCACGTCCTTGGGGGACTGTTCGGTGAGTTGACTGTCGAGCTTGGATGCCTCGTCCGTTCGATTGGAGACTAAGAATAGTTCTTCCATTCGTTTCTCGATATCGAGGTTACCAGCGGAGGTCGACAGACCACGCTGATATTCGGCAAGAGCTTTGTCGACATCGCCTCGTTGAGCGTAATAGCCGCCAATCGCGATTGCCGCTTCAGGCGATTTTGGCATTTGAGTTCGAAGTTGATCCAGTGTTTGGGTTGCCTCAGTGGTCTTGCCGTCGTTCGATAGCAGGTTGGCCAAATCGATGTAAAGCTGCGGGGCATCGGGACTATTCCGAATTCCCGCCCGTAGCACTCCTTGTGCCTCAGGTACCCTATTTTGCATATGATAGAAATTTGCCAGGTCGACATTCGCTTGCAACGACTTCGGATCGATAGCGACAGCCTTTTTTAAGTGTTCCTCGGCTTCCTTGAAACGTCGCAGACTGATTTCAACCAGAGCTAAATTCACATAAGAGCTGGCTTGATCTGGAACCAACTCAATGACCTTTGAAAACGATTCGAGCGCTTGGTCGGATTTTTGCTGCCCCATCGACGCGGCGCCAAGGAGTTGATAGGCGCCAACGTTTTTCGGTTCCTGTTGCAGAATAGCGTTCGCCTCCTCTGCTGCCTTACTGAACTGCCGCGCAGCAAGATAGAGGCGTCCGCGATCCAATCTCGCGTCCAGACGGCCAGGGTCGAGCTCGATGGTTTTCTCGAGGGATGCGTAGGCCCCCTGCCAGTCGCGCTGTGCTAAGTCCGCCTGAGCGAGCTGGTAGTAGGCGTCTACAAAGCGGGGATCGAGCCGGAGGGCATTGCGAAATTCGACGCTGGCGTCGCCATACTGACCCTTCTTCATATACTTCTGACCCTCGGCAAGATATTTCGCCTTCGCTTTCTCTGGATCGCGCGCGCACCCGCCCAGTAATAGAGCCACGAGAATTGCTATCACGGCCGTGTTCAGTTTTCTGACGTCTTCCATGTTGGTTTTTGCTCCGCCGTTCCCAGGAGGTTCACTTCGGTATTATTTTATCCAATTGGGGAAACAGATCTTGAGTAAAGCCGACAAGCCGAGCCCGGGCACTGGCCTCATTGTCGTTTATCGGTGTAACCAAACGAACGAGGGCGCCATCGGTTCGATTCCGAGAAATCGCGTCAGCCACCATCCAAAATTTGCCCGCATATTCACTGGCGATGACTCTCCCTCTACCCTGATACCAATAAAAGACCAGTTGCTTATTCTGGTCCTGCTGGATCACATATTCATTCACGACAATCTGGCGCCCTCCCGCAACGTTGATTGTGGTGAACCCAGAATGGACGGGATCCCAGCCCGCTCCTGGCAAACAATTTTTCGGCGAATGGATTGTGTCGCCCGTTTTTTGGCTTGCGTAGTAACCCACGTACAACTGCACGGGGGCCAGCCCGCCCGCAAAGTAAAATCGATTCGTGTAGTCGCTCACGCTGACGGCTTGCACGATTTGTTCTGATAACGGTCGCTCTTGGCCTGACCATTTTCCGAGCGTGTAAGAAAGATCGTGAAGCGGCTGGTGCGGAACAACTGGTTCGCCGTGAGTTATGCTATGCAAAAGAATAAATGCGCCAAGTAGAATGGCGGCCGTGATCCCCAATCGTATTGATCCTGAGCGATTAATCATTGACTGGTTTTCTTCGGCGATCGCTGATGTGTTGCAGGATCCAATAGCTACCGAACATTAGAAGGAGCGCAGCAAGGAAAATAGCCCAACCAGAGAATTGGTGCAAAAATCCCTCGGCTGCCGCGGGTCCAAAACGGTGGGCCATGAGGCCTGCTCCCATGATTCGGATCGCGTTGGTGACGATTGCTATAGGAACCATGAACGCAGCGAGAACATAGCGGACCCACCGCCGCGGCGACACCAGATAGCCGTAAGCGACCGCAAGGGCCATCAGAGTCATGAGCGACCTGATTCCGCTGCAAGCCTCCACCACCTCCAAAGAATAGTTCGACATAATCAAAATATTGCCATCTCGCAATACAGGTACCTGAGCTAACTCCAGCCACGCAGTAGCGAAGCGAGATGCAATTAATTGCAATGGAAAGGTGATCTGATTGTAAATGATGACGGGCATGGGAATCATCCATATTAGATAGCCCAACGGAAAAGAAACGGCACGCAGCGTCTTCCAACCGGCCAGGAACAGAATCATTCCTGCAAGCAAGACCAGAAGGGAGAACCTACTGGTAAAGAGTTCGGCGCCGAGCGAGCCAAGTAAAAGAAGGGCAATAGCCCCAACAATTACCACGAATCCAAAGTTGCTTGGCTTGATTTCTACTTTCGTCCAGCGTTCGCGCGCGCGCCACAGAATGTAGCCCGAGAACAGCGGAACGAAAAACCCGTAGCCATAGTCAGCATCCGTCCCCCACTGCACGACCAAACTCTTGATCACTTCAGCGTAAAGCAGCAGAATCAAGCCTATCAAAATCACAGACCACACCCACAGCCGCCGGCTCCAGAGCCGCGTCTCAACTTGCTGAGTATTCGAGAGGGACCCGGTCGAAACTGACACGCTGTCTCCCACCTCAACGGAAACATCCCGGAACGCAAACGATGTCTGTCTGTGAATACGACTTGGTGCATTATACTGCGAAGATATCATTCGCGGTATCGCGTATAGCTGCGAACGATATCCGGGACGGTCTGGAACACCTATAGTTGTACTAGTAGTCCTGAAGCTTTTGGTTCGAGGCTTGTGGGGCGTGACTTGTATAAGCACGGCATCCAGCCGTCACCAAATCAGGTGCCGCCTGGCATGCGGTTCACACCGGGGGCCGGGACCGCCTCCAGAAATTTGATCGTCATTGCTGCGCTCCTTCCCATCGCTGGTGCTGGCCTCCGCATGTGGCGCTCGGCCAATGAACCAACCCGCAATCTCAGCTGCTTTGGCGCAAAGTGCATAGCGTTGAAACATATCGATGAGAGGATCGAGAAAGGAGAGATTAAGGTAACTGCAAAGGCTGAGTCGGTTCTGAGTGATCTTTAGTGCGCAGAACCGATGATGGATTCGGAGCATCGGGAATGGCTCCGGTTGATAGGAGAGGCAGAGTGTCAAGGGTAACCCAAGGCTGACTGCACTTGCCAACAAGCAGCGGGACCGAATCTCGGTCTTGCTTATCGATTCTGGGCAAATCACGGGACAACCGGAAGTCGAGCCCGACCAAGGAAACAATCGTCAGGATGGAAAAGATGGTGCCGAGGCCCGAGCGGAAATAACTGTTGGGGGCGGCGCCCTACTTCAGAAGGATTTCCACGATACGCTCCGCCGCGTGGCCATCCCAGAGTTCAGGTCGTTCTCCCTTCTTACTGTTGCCGTCCAATATCTCACGCGCTCTGGTCTTAATCTTCTCGAAGTCCTGACCCACAATGTGATTGGTGCCAGATGTGACCGTCACCGGACGTTCGGTGTTTTCTCTCAACGTAAGGCAGGGGATCCCGAGAGCAGTTGTTTCCTCCTGCACCCCTCCCGAGTCTGTCAGCACGATTCGCGCGTGGCTCAGCAAGCAGATAAACTCCAAATAACCTAACGGATCGATGAGTCGCAGCCCGGCATTGTCCTTGATGCCGAGCTGTGAGAGCTTCTGGCGGGTTCTGGGATGAACCGGGAAAATTAAGGGCACCATATCAGCGACGGAGTCGAGAGCACGCATTAGGCTCGCCAAGGTTGCGCTGGAATCTACGTTTGAAGGCCGGTGGAGGGTCACCAATCCAAACTGCTGTAAGCTACCATTGCTGACAAGACCCAGATGTTCCGCGATGCGGGACTTCTGGGCGACTGCCAGAAATTGCTCGAGCGCGTCAATCATTACATTGCCCACAAAATAAATCCGTTCCCGAGGGCGTCCCTCTTTTAAGAGGTTCTCGACCGCGTCCTGCTCGGTTACGAACAAATGATCGGCGAGCGCATCGGTCACTACTCTGTTGATCTCCTCCGGCATCGAGCGATCGAAACTTCGCAGACCGGCCTCGACATGAGCAATAGGGATCCCCAATTTCGCCGCGGCTAGCGAGGCCGCAACGGTTGAATTGACGTCACCCACCACCAAAACGAGATCGGGTCTGTGATCCACCAACAGGGGTTCAATCCGCTTCAGAATTTCTGCCGTCTGCCACGCTTGCGATCCAGAACCCACGTCCAGATTGAAATCTGGCTCGCTAATCTTCATCTGCTGAAAGAATATGTCGGATAATTTTTTGTCGTAATGCTGGCCGGTATGAATCAAGAGCGGTTCGACGCGCTCCTGCCGGTGCATGGCTCGCAACAAGGGAGCAATCTTAACCAAGTTGGGTCGTGCGCCTACGACGTTGATGATTTTCATTTGAACTGCAGACTATCTTATCAAAGAAAGAACACTCTTCCCTGTATGGCGAAGGGCTCTGAGCGGAGGTACGCATCGCTACGACCAACTGCGCCGAACTGCTTGCCCC
>DATNLN010000071.1:0-16047 GCA_035602855.1 Candidatus Acidiferrales bacterium | reverse complement strand
GATGCATCCACGGCTGGAGCAGCAGCGACAGCTCCCGCAGCAAGCGGCAATCGCGTAACCTTGGACATAGACGAGCCAGTATAACTGAATTCCGCCTACTGAAAATCCAGCAGCACATCGACTTTTGCGTTCTGCGGATCGAGCTGCAGAAATTTTCCGATCTTGTCGTAGTGCACCGGCAGCCCCACGAACGCAGCCTTGATTCCGCTATTGACGAAATCGTCGTACACGCTCTTATCAAAAACTGCGCCCGGCGCGATGTTCCACGCTTTCTTCAAACGCCGCTCGCCTTCAATCGAAAGGCCGGTGAGCACCAGTTTGCCCATGTGATACTGCGGTCCTTCGGCAACCTCGACCACATACGTCACACGTTTGGTCTGGTCGTCAAACCGCGGCACGGGATTCACGGCCGCGTCCAGAAAACCAATCTGCCCATAGGCCGCGCGCGCGGTTTCCCAGAAGGATTGAATCTTGTTGCCATCCGCCGGGTCGCCGGGCAGCAGCGCACAAAATTTATTGAGATCTTGCACCGTCATGGAATCGTTTCCCTTCCATTCCACTCCGCCCCACACATAGGGCACGCCCACATCAATCGGCGCCGCCACGATCAATTGCCCGGACAGCGGATTCGTCGGAGTCGCGGCAAAATGCGCCACCGGCTGACCGAATTGCACCTTCAAATACGCGCGCGTCAGATACGCCGGCCGCACTTGTTCGAATTCGAAAAGTTCCACTTGGCTGCGCGAATACGGCTTGCCGATCAAATCCGGCAGGCGTTCCTGCACCACGCGGTCGTTCTGCGCCAGCGGGTCGGAGAAGTCGATCTTCTGGATCGTCAACTCCGTGTTTTCCACGCGAAATTGTTGCACCGTCTGATTGTTGAAAGGATGCGCCACAACTTCGTGCGCCACGCGCGCATGCACGTTGTGCGCATCCAGCAGTTTTTCCAGCGCGTCGGAGATCGCATCCAGAATTGTGCCTTTCATCGGCGCGCCGCCATCGAACAAAATCCCCGAGCTCTTCAGCCCGGAGGCCAGCGCTTCGTCGCTGAACCAGGGAAAATTATCGAACGTCACCGGTAGCGCCGGCACGTCCGACACCTGATAGGTAACCTTCACGCCGTTCCCCACGGTCGCGAACTTGTATTGAATGTTCGCGAAGAGGCCCAACGCAGCCAGCTTGTCCGCGGCACCCTGCAGTTCCTCGCGGCCAACGGTTTCGCCAGGATGCAGCCCGATGGCGGTCACAATCTGCTCCGAAGTAAATCGCATCGAGCCGGCAACCAGCACGGAATCCAGCCGCGCCGTTCCCGGACGCGCATTTTGCGGAGCCTCGCGCAGACGAGATGCAGACAGTGGCGTGAATGCAATACCAAAAAGCAGGCATGCGCAGAGAAGCGACCAGAGCTTGTGGAAGACGTGATGGCGCATCATGCCACAATTCTAGAACACACAAACCGTAAGGGGAACCCACGAATTGCAGACCGCCAGGAACCGTCAGTCGGGAAGCCAGTCGCGAAGTCTGTGGGGAAGCCAGGGGAAGGGTCCCGCCAATGCGCTACTCGACCGTGACCGATTTCGCCAGGTTGCGTGGCTGATCCACATCACAACCGCGCCGCACCGCGATGTGATAAGCCAAAAGTTGCAACGGAACAATTTCCAGTATCGGCGCCAGCAACTCCGGCGCCGCCGGCACTTCCACCACGTGATTTGCAATTTCGCGCGCCTGCCGGTCACCTTCGGTAATCACGGCGATCACAATGCCATCGCGCGCCTTCACTTCCTGCATGTTCGAAATCGTTTTCTCGTAGCGCGTCATCGAACCCGGGTCCGATTCGTCGCGCGTCGCGATCACCACCACGGGAAGATCCTCGTCAATCAACGCGTTCGGCCCGTGCTTCATCTCCCCCGCCGGATATCCCTCCGCATGAATGTAGGAAATTTCCTTCAGCTTCAGGGCACCCTCTAAGGCAATCGGGTAATGAATGCCGCGTCCCAGATACAGAAAATCCGTATGTCGGAAAAAAAGCCGTCCCAGCTCTTCCAGCTCGCCGTCATGCTGCAAAATCGTCTCGATCTTATGCGGGATACGCGTCAGCTCCTGCATCAACGATCGGGCAGCCGCCGGCGTCTGCTTCCCGCGCACCTGCGCCAAATAAAGCGCCGTCAGCATCAGCGCGGTCAATTGCCCGGTGAACGCCTTCGTGGATGCCACTCCAATTTCCGGCCCCGCGTGGGTGTAAATCGTCCCGTTGGCCTCGCGCGTCAGCATCGAACCCACCACGTTGCAGATCCCCAGAATTTTCGCGCCCTTCTGCCGTGATTCCCGCTGCGCCGCCAAAGTGTCTGCCGTCTCGCCGGATTGGCTGATGGCGATCACCAAATGATGTTTGTTAACGATCGGATCGCGGTAACGAAATTCGCTGCCATAATCCACTTCCACGGGCAGATGCGCCAGCCGTTCGATCATGAATTTACCGGCCAGCGCCGAATGCCAGCTCGTTCCACACGCAATAATCTTCACGCCTTCAAAATTCTTGAATTCTTCCTCGCTGACATCCATCTGGTCCAGGAACACCTTGCCCGTGTCCTGCGAAATTCTGCCCAGCAAAGTGTCGCGCACCGCGCGCGGCTGCTCGAAGATTTCCTTCTGCATGAAATGCTTGAACCCGCCCTTTTCCGCCATGATCGGGTCCCACGTAACATGCTGCGGCTCCCGCTTGATCGGGCGCCCCTGGAAATCCATCACGCAGACGCCCTGCGGGGTCAGCACCGCCAGCTCGCCATCGCCCAAAAAGAACACGCTGCGCGTATGCTGCAGAATCGCCGGAATGTCGCTGGCTACGAAGAATTCCTTATCGCCTAAGCCGATCACAATCGGCGGGCCCAGCCGCGCCGCCACAATCTTCAGCGGATCGCGCGTCGACAAAGCCACCAACGCAAAAGCCCCCGTCATCACCTTTACCGACTGCAGCACAGCCGCTTCCAGCGACGCACCCTGCGAATATTTCTCGATCAGGTGCGCAATGATTTCCGTGTCTGTCTCGGTGACGAATTTATGTCCTTCGGCAATCAGCTGGTGCTTTAGCTCGAGGTAATTCTCAATAATGCCGTTGTGCACCACCACAATTTCGCCGCTGCAATCGCGATGCGGATGCGCGTTCTCTTCGGTAGGGCGGCCGTGCGTGGCCCAGCGCGTGTGCCCGATCCCGTAAACGCCTTCCAGCGGCGTCGCGCGAATGGATTCTTCCAGGTTGTGCAGCTTGCCCGGCGCGCGCCGAATTTTCAGCTTGCCGTCTTTTTGCACCACGGCAATTCCGGCCGAATCATAGCCGCGATATTCCAGGCGCTTCAGCCCATCCAGAATCAGCGGCACTACGGGCTTGGGGCCAATGTAACCGACAATTCCGCACACGAGGACTTGCTCCCGGAAGCTGCCTTGGGATCGAAGCTACAAGCAGCCGCGCCTACAATAAGGTTAGCATATCGGTCGAATCAGGCAACGGCGGCGAACACGACGAGTGCAGCAGATGTTACATCGGGAACGCAAATCGAAGGGCCGGGAAGCGGCAGACGCGTCACTCCAAAATCTCGAAGCGAAATTCCTCGATCACCGGATTGGTCAGCACGTCCTTCGCGATCCGCTCCACCTGCGTCTTCGCTTCCGCGCGGCTCATTCCATCCAGGGCCAGCACGAAAAATTTCCCCTGGCGCACATCCTGCACCGCCGAATATCCCAGTGACGACAACGCTCGTTGAATGGTTTGGCCCTGTGGATCGAGAACCGTGGTTTTCAACATTACCCAGACGTGTGCTTTCATCGCCAAGATTATAGCAGCCCCGCCGAATCCGCCGCCGCACGAAAATCCAGCAGATATTTTCGCTTATCTTCCGGCGGCAGGAACGCCGCATGAAAACTCTGCTCCATCAACCGCAGCAGCTGTGGCGTGGCCACTCCCAGCGACGCCACATTCGAATATTCCGTCAGCAAATCGGTATGAAACATTCCGGGATCGTCCGTGGAAAGCGTCACCGCAATTCCGCGCTTGATGAAATCCGGCAGCGGATGATCGCGCAGCGAAGCGTCCACTTTTTCCACCTGCCGGGCCAGCGCCCCCGTGCACAGATTACTCGTCGGACAAATCTCCAACACCACGCGCCGCATCGCCAGCGTGTCTGCGAACGCCGCATCCCGCATCACTGCGATGCCGTGCCCGATTCGCTCCGCTCCCAATAATTCGATTGCTTCGCGCACCGAATCCGGCCCGCCAATCTCTCCCGCGTGGCAGACGATGTGCAGCCCGTCCTGCCGCGCCAGATCAAACGCCGGCCGAAAATTGATCGTAGGGCACGCCAGCTCATCGCCGCCCATGCCAAACGCCACCACGCCCAGCGCCTGCAGCTTCGCCGCCCAACGCACAACTTCCTTCGCCGGATCGGGCCCAAATTGCCGCGTGGCATCCAGGATAAACGCCGTACGCAAGCGCGCAAACGGAACCGACTGCGCAGCATCGCGAATCGCCGCAACCGTCGCTTCCAGATTCTGCATCCGCCGTAAAATCACGCCTGCGGAAATCGTGAATTCCGCATAGACCACGTTCTGCCGCACCAGCTCTTCGCACAACTGCCGCGTGATCAGCGCGTAATCATCCGGCGTACGCAGAAAAGAAGTCGCCCACTTGAATGTTTCCAGAAATCCGTTGAAGCTCGAAAAACGATAACGCGCCGCCACTTCCTCCGGCGTCAGCACCACTCCGTGCCGCGCCGCAAGCTTCAAAGCGGTCTCCGGCCGGATCGATCCTTCCAGATGCAAATGCACTTCCGCTTTCGGCAGCGCGTCAATGGCCATGGGAGGCCGGCCAGTCTTTGTATGCAAATTCATTCTAGTGTTGCGGCAATTGTGGCCGGCCCGCGTTGATCCAGGCCGTCATCCAATACGAGCCTACGTCAGTGGAAGCATCCGAAAGCTGGCGCACCAGAATCGCTCCAGCCAGCGAATAGAACCGGTCGTAATAATCTTGCGAGTAACTGCTGAGCCCTTCATGCGCGCGCCGGTCTGCCAGCAGCACATTTTCCAGCCAGGAATGCGCCGTCAAACAAAGTTCGAAAGCATGATCCGTAGGATCGTGAATGAACGCCGCTTCGTTCGGTTGCACGAAGAAAAATAATTGATACCGGTCCACCAAACCGCTGGAAAATCTTTCATTCACTCCGGGCTGCGCCGAAAGCTTCCCATCCATATTAATCGTAGTGTTAAATGGATCGTGCGCCGCGTTCACATAGTGCGCCAAAGTCGCCGCGGACATCCGCACCTGATTCCAATCGTGCTCGCGAAATGCGTCCGTCAGTTTCTTGCTGTAAAAACCGATCTCCCAAGGGAGGATTCCGTACTGTTCCAGCATGCGCCGGTTGAATTTCGTGATCGCCGCATTGTATTCGCGCGGCAACGCGGAGAAGGGAAACGGCCCGTAATGATCCAGCTGAATGAAATCCGTGTGACGCGCCGTCCCGGTTTTGGGGTCCGCTTCATCCGCCGCACCGACGTGCTCCACCAGAAATTGCCGGTTCGCGTAAAAAAACGGCTGCATTTCTTGCGGCAGGGTGTCCACGGCTCGATTCGTCACCAACCGGTCGGCGGTTTCGCCCCAGCCAAAAAGCGGCGCCAGCGCCAGGAATAAAATCCCCGCCGACAAAATCATCGCGCGATGCAGCGAACGGCGCATTACCGCAGTCTATCCTTATCCTGATCGGCATCCGCCTTGATATTCGCGTCCGAAAGCTGACTGTGGCGGCGTCCGTAAAAATAATAAAAACACAATCCGATCAGTAGCCACACAAAGAACCGGATCCAGTTCGTAATCGGCAGTCCGGCCATCAAAAGCAGACAGGTCAGAATCGTAATCACCGGCGCCAATATTCCTCCCGGCGCGCGAAACGCTCGCGGGCGGTCCGGCTGCTTGTAACGCAGAATCAGCACGCCTCCTGCCACCAACGCGAATGCAAAAAGCGTCCCGATGTTCGAAAGGTCCGCCAAAGTTCCAATGTCCAGCAGCCCCGCCGGAATACCCACTAGAAATCCCGCCACGATCGTCGAAAAATCGGGCGTGCGAAATCGTTTATGCACCCGGCTGAATACGCCCGGCAACAATCCATCGCGCGACATCGCGAACCACACTCGCGCCTGCCCCAGCTGAAACACCAGCAGCGAAGAAATCATTCCGGTCAGCGCCCCGAGCAGCACGATCAGCTGAATATTTCTGAAGCCCAACTTCTTCAGCGTGTTCACCACGGGCGCCGCATCATCCAGCAACGTCTCCCAGCGCACCAGCCCCGTTAATACCACCACCACGGCGATATATAAAAGCGTGCAAATCACGAGCGTGGCGATGATTCCGATTGGCAAATCGCGCTTGGGCTGCTTACACTCCTCCGCCGCCGTCGAAACAGAATCAAAGCCGATGTACGTGAAAAAAATGATCGACCCGCCCGTCAGTATTCCCGGCCATCCATTGGGCGCAAACGGATGCCAGTTCGCCGGGTGCACGTAGCGCGAAGCGAAAATCACGAACACCATGATCGCGGTAATCTTCAGCAGCACCATAATATTATTGGCGTTCGCCGATTCGCGGATTCCCCGTACCAGGATCACCGTCAGCAACATCACAATAATAAAAGCCGGCCAGTTAAATCCGAAATGCCAGCCCGGATCGTACAAGGTATTGCCCTGCAAATCCGCCAGGCCCGCGGGAAGATAAGCCGGCGTAATCCAACGCAAGCTCGGATGCACTCCAAACCAATCCAGCAGATTCACCACGTGCGCGGAAAATCCGACGCTCACGGCCATGTTCGAGACGGCGTATTCCAGAATCAAATCCCAGCCGATAATCCACGCGATCAATTCGCCCATGGTCGCGTACGTGTAGGTATAAGCGCTGCCCGCGATCGGAATCATCGCCGCCAGCTCCGCATAGCAAAGCGCCGCGAACGCGCACACCACTCCCACCAGCACGAATGAAAGCGCAATCGCAGGTCCCGCGCCCGGCCGCCCGAACGACGCCGAGTGATATATCAAATATTCCAGCAGCGGCGCGTTCAACACCGATTTGAATTGCAGTTTTTGCCCGGCGATCGCGGTGCCGATGATCGTGAAAATTCCCGAGCCGATCACCGCTCCAATTCCCAGCGAAGTAAGACTCAGCCAACCAAGCGATTTTTTCAGCTGTTTTTCAGGATTCTCCGAATCGGAGATCAGCCGGTCAATATCCTTCGTGCGGAAAAGCTGTGCGCCCAATCGTCACCTTCCCTGTGAGCGAGCGAGAAACTTTACCCCGCGAAAAGCCAGGGCGCAACACTGCGTGCCGCCGCCCTCCGCCCGCGACATCATCCTACAGCACAGCGCATTCGTCCTAGCTTGTTTCGGTCGCGCAGCGGCGTTTTGCAAACCGCGCCTCACGCCAGCTGCAGGTTGGCATAGCGCTCAATGAGTTTCTTGGCCCCGTGATCCTGGAAGCTCACAGTCAATTTGCGATCCTCGCCCTCGCCTTCCACTTCGATGATCGTGCCCACGCCATATTTCGCATGACGTACGCGCGTCCCGATCAACGGATCCTTCGACGCACGCCGCGCTCCGCGCGACGCCGCACCGTAAGGCGTCCGCGTCCTGGTCCGGTAAGCATAGCCCTCGGAGAATTCCGGATCGGGCTCGTAGCGCCGCGTTTCCCCAGGCTCGGATTGCGAGCCAAGAGCCGCTTCGATCAAATCGCCAGGAATTTCCGCCAAGAAACGCGAAGGCAGCGCCGCGCGCAACCGCTCTTCGCCATAAGTCCGCCGGTACACCGCGCGCGACAGCACCAGCGATTGCTTCGCGCGTGTCATCCCCACATAAAACAGTCGCCGCTCCTCTTCCACCTCGGCGTTGCTGCCGAGCGAACGCCCGTGCGGCAAAAGCCCCTCTTCGAGTCCCGCCAGAAATACGGCGTCGAACTCCAAACCCTTCGCGCTATGCAAAGTCATCAAGGAAACGGGAATCGTGTCGTCATACTGATCCGAATCGCTCGCCAGCGCCGCCTGGTCCAGCACATCTTCCAGCGTCTGCCCTTGCTCGGTAGCTTCGGCCATCGCGTTCGCCAGCTCACGCAGATTTTCCGCGCGCGACCCGTGCTCCAGATTGTCCTGCTGCTCCACCCAATCCAGATATCCGGTGCTGCCCAGCACCCGCTCGATTAACTGCATCGGCTGCATGTCCTGGCAATCTTTCTGCAAGTCCTCGATCAGTTTGCAGAAAGACCGCAGCGCCCCGCTGAATTTCTTGCCCGTAAGAAATTCACCGCCGGAAATCACGGCCCACAGCGATTGCGATGTTTCCTTCGCGCGCGCCTCCAGCGCAGCCACGGTCACAGCGCCGATCCCGCGCGGCGGCACGTTCAGCACACGCAGCAAGGCCACGTCGTCCTCGGGATGAAAAATCAGGCGCACATAGGCCAGCGCGTTGCGCACTTCCGCGCGTTCGTAAAAGCTAAATCCGCCCACCACCCGATAGCGCACTCCCAGCCGCCGCAGCACTTCTTCAAACGAACGCGATTGCGCGCCGGTCCGATACAGCACCGCAATCCGCGCATCCGGCTCGTTGCGCACCAACCCCGACAGCTGGCCGCAGATAAACTCAGCCTCCGCCGACGAATCCGGCGCCTCAAAAAATTTCAGCCGTGCCCCCGCTCCCAAAGTGGCCTGCAAAGTCTTTCCCAGCCGGTCGGAATTGTTTTTCACCACGGCGGCGGCCGCATCCAGAATCGTCTGCGTCGAGCGGTAGTTCTCCTCCAGCCGAATCAGCTTCGCATCGGGAAAATCCGCCGTGAACCGCTTCAGATTTCCGGCACGCGCCCCCCGCCACGCATAAATGGACTGGTCTTCGTCGCCCACCACGCAAACGTTCTTACGCGTCCCAGCCAACAGCCGCACCAGTTCTTCCTGCGACCGGTTCGTATCCTGAAATTCATCCACCATCAAATAATGGAAGCGCGCATTCCACGCCGCGCGCACATCTGCATGGTCGCGCAGCAGATCCACCGCCCGCAGCAGTAAGTCGTCAAAATCCAGCGCGGCGGCCTTGCGCAACATTTCGTTGTACACGCGAAATACTTCCGCAGCCTGTTCCCGCGCGTCATCACGCGCCTCAGCAGCGGAAACGGCCATCTCATCCGCAGTCACTCCATGATTTTTCGCGTAGCTGATCTGGGCGCGTATGCTCCGCGGCGGGTAGTCGTCTGTGGAAAGTTCCAGCTGCGCCAAAGCGCGTTTCACCGCCGCGGTCTGGTCATCATCATCGTAAATAGCAAAATCGCGCGGCAATCCCAAATGCTGCGACTCCCGACGAATTAATCGCGCGCAGAAAGAATGAAACGTCGAGACCCACACGTCGGAAGCATCGCGCCCCGTCGAGCGCAACAAATCGCCAATGCGCTCCTTCATCACGGCCGCAGCTTTGTTGGTGAAAGTTACAGCCAGAATCGCGCCGCCCGGCACTCCCATCTCAATCAGGTGCGCCACGCGATAAGTAATCACGCGCGTCTTGCCCGTGCCCGCCCCGGCCAGGACCAGCAATGGGCCTTCGGTCGTCAGCACCGCCTCGCGCTGCCGCTCATTCAATTTCGCAAGCAAAGTGGAAGATGAAGTGGAATTGTGCAAGTGGAAATTCTAACCGACCGCACAAGATAGAGCAATTTTCGCGACAGGAATGAATCCGCCGGCGAACCGGTCCTGCGAAGAAATTCTGATACAATCGTGCGAATTTCCAGGAGCATTTTGCAATCATGGGCCGGCGAAAAATACTCGTGTGGCTGCAGGGTCTGGTCATGGCCTTTGGCGGCGGCGGCCTGTTCGTTGTCACTTTCTTCGATTCGTCGGTGCTTTCCTTTCCCTTTTTTCCCGACGCAGTGCTCATCGAACTCTGCATCGCCAATCACGCGCGCATGCCTTATTACGCCGCGATGGCGGCGAGCGGTTCGCTCCTGGGCTCTATGGTTCTCTATTTCCTGGCGAAAAAAGGCGGCGAAGCTTTCTTTCACAAACACGCTGGCGGCAAAGCGGAAAAAATCAAACAGTGGGTCGATAACAACGGTTTCCTCAGCGCGTTTCTGCCCGCCCTGCTCCCGCCGCCGTTTCCATTCAAGCCCTTCGTCCTGGCCGAAGGAGTTTTCCAGGTCCCGCCGCGCACCTTCATCCTCGCGATTTTGCTGGGCCGCGGCCTGCGCTACGGCGGGGAGGGAATTCTCGCGGTGCGCTACGGCGACGCCGCGCTCATCTACCTGAAATCCCACGGCGGGGCCTTCGTGCTAGCCATGCTGGTGCTTGTCCTGTTGCTCTACGTCCTGACTCACTTCGTATTCCGCAGTTCCGCGAAAAAGCCGTAATCTCTGCGCGCCCCTCCAATGCAACAGCAAATCGTTACTACGGTTCCGCCGCGTAGGCATAGCGAAATTCCTGCCGCAACACCCGCAAATCGCTGCCCACTTCCACGCGTACAATGATGTTGTCCGCGCTGCGGTCGCCAGGGGCAAATCGCATATCGCGCAACGTGAACCTGCAACGCTCATCTCCGCGCTCCAAGCTAGCCAGCGGAAACTGCGCGTACCGCAAGAATGTTTTCGCGGCCTGGGTATTTTCCGCCGCAACCAGCGCCATGGAATTTTCCGGCTTGTAGTGCACCACAGCTCGATCCGGATCGAATCCCGCCCCCGGTGCAAGCGAAATCTCGATGACATCAATCGTGTTCTCCGTAGAAAGCACCCCGCGCCAAGCGAGCGGCCAAAGCGCAGAAGGGAAGGCCGCCACATCCAGCGGCGCAGCCCCGTGATACTCGCGCGAATTCAATTCGTCCACAGCGCGGTTGTGCAGTCCCGCTCGCGCACCCCCATAAATCAGCAGCAATAACAAGGTGACGACAGCGGCTCGCTTCCCGCGCGGCCCTTTTCCCCGCTCCCCGATCTCCTCGCTGACCAAGCGAAACAACTCCGGCAAAAGTAACCCCAACGCCAGCAGCAGCAAGACCCACGGATCAACATTGTTGAGCAGATTCCACGCCGTCCAGCCCAAGCGAAAAGGCCAAAGTAACTGCACGCCAATTCCGCTCGCCAGATCCAAAAGCAAATGTGCCACGGAGCCGACAGCACAGACCAGCACGGCCGCAAGGAAACTCAAAGGAGGTAACACCGAAGTTGGGCCGTTTGCGGCGACTCGTCGCCCCGCAGCCCAGAAAGCGAATGCAAGCACGCACAGCAACACAGCCGAACCGAAAACGGAGTGCAACACTGCACGATGAAATCGCAAAAAGGCGGAAGGACCGCGCAGATAACTCAAAAAATCTAAATCAGCCGCAACACCGGCAACCACAACCATCGCCGCTCCATAACGCGGCAGCAGTTTCCGGCCAGCCCGCACCAGCGCCAAGGAAACCAGCGCGTGAGTAAGAATTTCCACGGTCGTGTCTTCAGGCAGCAGCTCGCACAAAAAATCCAGCGCACGCATCGGACCGCAACACAGCTACTTCAAGTGAGCCGGCGTCACCAAGGAGAGCGCATCCGGCACAATCCGAAACGCCAGCGGCAAACGTCCAATCGCTTCCCCATCCACCTGCGCGAACACCTCAGCCCCGTTCGCCGATTCGCAAATCACCTCAGTATGTTTCCAAGCCGCAATCCCATCCATGCTGCGCAGTTTCCCCAGCCACAAAGCGGGCAAACAAACCATGTAACGCAGCCGGCTCCGCGTCGTATTCGTCAAAAACTCAAACGAATCCTCGAACAAGCTTGCGCCAGTAGTAATCTTGAATGGGCCGCCATAATTCACAGTCCTGCCGACCACAATAATCGACGCTAGATGTTCCCGCCCATCCGACCGCACGCGCATCTCGGGAAAATCGTAACCAACCAGCTGCCGCATTCCCTCAACCCAATAAGCCAACACCCCCGCTCGCTTTTTCAATTCGCCATTCACGGCGTTCACAATCGCGCCGTCCGGCCCCGCTCCGGCCACGCTAAGAAAATAACGCCCGCCCGAGGGCATATCGGCCGAATGCGCGCCGTTCAATGAAGTCGCCAGCCCCAAAGCCACGCGCCGAATCACGCCGTCCTGAATCAAACGCGCCGCGTGCGGAATGTCCCAAGGAATCCGCAGTTCCTTCGCCAGAATATTTGCGGTTCCTGCGGGCAGCAAAGCCATCGGCACCGCGCTCCCCGCCAATCCGTTAATAATTTCATTCACCGTGCCGTCGCCGCCGCAAGCAATCACCATCCCGCGCCGCTGCAGCACGGCCTGCCGCGCAATCCCCTGCGCCGATCCCGCCCCCGTAGTCGCAGCAATCTCCGTGGTGATTCCAAAATCCTTCAGAATCCGCACCGCTTGCTCGATTTCCATGAAACGGCGCTGCCGCCTCCCCCCGCTCGTCGGGTTGTAGATCAGCAGCGCGTCTTGAATTCCTTCAGGCAAGGTTGCGTTCATCCTGTGAAACTAAACGGGCATTGTATAATACCCCGCGCAATTCACCGACGGCATTGGCACGGGGTGTTTATGGCTAGGAACAGGGCGGCTGCAAAAGAAATCGAACGTCTGCGCGAAAAAATCCGTCATCACGAATATTTGTACTACGTGAACGACGACCCGGAACTCACCGACGCGCAATTCGACAAGCTGATGCTCCAGCTGAAAAAGCTCGAAGCCGATAATCCCAAGCTCGCCACGCCCGATTCCCCCACCCGACGCGTCGGCGGGCTCGCCCGCGAAGGTTTTCAGCAAGTCCGCCACAAAACCCCGATGATCAGCCTCGACAACGCCTTCTCCTTTGACGAGCTGGCGAATTTCGATCGCCGCGTCCGCGAACTCACCGGCCGCGAAAAAGTTGAATACGTCACCGAACACAAATTCGACGGCCTCAGCATGTCCCTCATCTACGAAAAAGGCGCCCTGGTCCGCGGTGTCACGCGCGGCGACGGCAATACCGGCGAAGACGTCACTCCCAACGTGCGCACCATCCGTTCCATCCCCCTATGGATTAACGCAGCCCATTTAAAGAAAGCCGGTCTTCTCGCAGGCAATTTCGAAGTGCGCGGCGAGGCGATCATGACCCGCAAAGCTTTCGAAGCCATGAACGAACAGCAAGACGCCAAAGGCGAAAAGCGCTACGCCAATCCGCGCAACGCCGCCGCCGGCTCCGTCCGCGTTCTCGATCCCAACATCACTGCCTCGCGCCATCTAGGTTTTTTCGCGTACTACCTGCTGGTGGATGGCCGCATCCCCAAA
Source organism: Candidatus Acidiferrales bacterium (assembly GCA_035602855.1). Classification (GTDB taxonomy): domain Bacteria; phylum Acidobacteriota; class Terriglobia; order Acidiferrales; family UBA7541; genus Palsa-295. The sequence goes on along the minus strand of DATNLN010000071.1, from coordinate 2,755 downwards.
AAACGCCACTCCGAAATCCTCGAAGCGCTCGACGACCTGCGTTTCAAAGTCAGCGCCGACTGGGCTCTCTGCCACGGCGTCAAGGAAGTCGAAGACTACATCACCAAGTGGGACAGCAAGCGCGAAAAGCTCGGATACGAAATCGATGGCATCGTCGTAAAAGTAAACGAAGTCGGCCTGCAGAACGAACTCGGCTTCACTTCCAAAGCTCCGCGCTGGGCCATCGCCTACAAGTATCAAGCGCATCAGGAAACCACCGTCCTCAAACAAATTGAAGTCAGCGTAGGCCGCACAGGCGTCCTCACTCCCTTCGCGGTTTTCGAGCCAGTCCAGATCGGCGGCGTCACCGTCACCAAATCCACTCTGCACAATATGGACGAAGTCCAGCGCCTCGGCGTCCACGCGGGAGATACCGTGCTGGTCGAGCGCGCGGGCGAAGTAATCCCGCACGTCCTCAAAGTAGTGAAGCACGGCAAAGAAGAAAAAGAATTCAAGATGCCCGACAAATGCCCTGTCTGCGGCACGAGGGTCCACCGCGCCGAAGGCGAAGTCGCCTACCGCTGCGTCAACGTCTCTTGCCCTGCGCGCAAAAGGGAATCGCTGCTGCACTTCGCCGGGCGCCACGCCATGAACATTGACGGACTAGGCGAAAAAATCGTGGACCAGCTCCTCGAAAAAGATTTAATAAACGATTTCGCCGGCCTTTACAAACTCGATCTGAACACGCTCGAAAATCTCGACCGCATGGGAGAAAAATCCGCGCAAAATCTCGTGGAGGAAATCGCCGGGAGCAAAAAGAACACGCTCGCCCGTCTCATCTATGCCATCGGCATGCCTTTCGTAGGCGAACGCACCGCGCAACTCCTCGCCGAACATTTTGGATCGATGGCCAAGCTAGCCGAAGCCACCCAGGAAGAATTGATGGAAGTTCCCGAAGTGGGCCCGAAAGTAGCCGAAGGTGTCCGCGAATTTTTCTCCGAATCCGCCAATCGCAAACTAATCGACCATCTCCGCGCCGTTGGCGTGAACATGAAAGAAGAGCGCCAAGTCCCGCTCTCCACCCGCTTCGCCGGCATGACCTTCGTCTTCACCGGCACCTTGGCCAAACGCTCCCGCGAAGAAGCCGAAGCCCTGGTAGTCTCCCACGGTGGCAAACCCGGCAACTCCGTAAGCAAAAAAACCACCTACGTCGTAGTAGGCGAAGACGCCGGCTCCAAGCTCGACAAAGCCAAAGCCCTAGGCGTAACAATCCTCAGCGAACTCCAATTCGAAAAACTTCTCAGCAGGGGTTAGAAGGCCGTCGCTGCGCTCGCATGGACGTTGATCTCACCCCTGACGCCACAATCATCGCGCCTCTGAATTCTCCCATCATGCCGTATAATGAACGCAGCGGGTGAGTCGGATGATCGCCGGTGTATTCCGCGCAAGCGAAATACACGGGAGGAAAGTCCGGACTCCCATAGTCCTCAGCTCGTAAGAGTGTCGGACTACAGGGCGACGCGCCTGGTAACGCCAGGGGGTTGCGTTCACAACTTGCGCAAGCAAGCCAAGAATCGCGGCTACGGAAAGTGCCACAGAAAATTAAACCGCCGGTGATGTTTGCACCTCGGCGGCAGGCCTGCGGGAAACCGCAGCCCTGCCTGTTTCGGCGCAGCTCATTTGGCAAGGGTGAAAAGGTGGGGTAAGAGCCCACCGCTCGGATGGCAACATCCGGGGCACGGAAAACCCCGCGTGGAGCAAGGCCAAATAGGAGGGGAGGGCTGGCCCAGCCCGTACGTAAAAGCTCGCAGGAGCTACTTACTGCAACCCTCGGGTAGGCTGCTCGAGTCCCGGAGCGATCCGGGACCTAGAGGAATGATCATCGGCCGCGCCGCCGCAAACCCCAATATAAGTTGGGCTACCGACAGCGCAGCAACAGAATCCGGCTTATAGACTCGCCCGCTTCTTTTCTATAAGTTACGGACATGTTTTCAAAAACATGTCAGAAAACATGTCAGTCTGGCGCTCGATGTCCCGACGCTGGGTTGAATCCCCTTGAAATTTTTGTGCAGTTATGGTACTATTACTTATACCTGAATCGTCCGACCACTATGGACGAACGGCAACCGACGCAAGTTCGCTGACTGTAGTCGGGACTAGGAACTGCCGTTGTGATAGCGAATAGGGTCTTGCAGCCTGCCTGACCGTGCGAAGGCACTCTCGGGAAAGAACGGACAGACTGCCAGAATGCAATAAGAGCGGTCATACAAACCGCACCCCCACCGCAAAACGTGGGTGGAATCCGATACAGGACGGATTCCATCTATGTCTCCACAAGACTCGCTATCCATCGCAGAGTTTGCTTCTCTTTTTGGTTTTCCCGCTGATGCCATAGTTGCGGCTGTTGAAGCACAGCGTCAACGCCGCTCGGGACGCCAGCCATACTTCTCCATTCGCCAACTCGCTGACCGATGGGTGTGCTCCATTCCACAGGTTTACAAAATCCTTCAATCGTCCGCTGCCAAAATCGTAAACGTTGGGGAAGGCTCAAAGCGGAAGAAAGTGCTGGTGCCAGCCGACGTAGTTGAACGATTGGAACGTGCTCGGGCGGAGAAGATGGCATGACGACTGCGCTCGCCGTCCTGCCAACACCTAACGCGCTTGCTCAATTGGATAAAGCGCGGCAAATGCTTGCCGAGTCTCGTACCTTGCCCGAAGTGAAGAAGATTCGCAACATGGCGGAGGCTGCCAAGATGTATGCGAAAGCAGCAAAGCT
>DATNLN010000060.1:0-3447 GCA_035602855.1 Candidatus Acidiferrales bacterium | reverse complement strand
CTCGACCGCTCCAGCGTTCGGCGGTTGTCGCCATCTTCCCGGTGTCGTCGAAGTAGCCGGAGACGGTGTGCTTCGATCCCGCGTGCAGGATGCGGAGCTCGGCAACGCTTCCCGGTTCGATCAGCATGCGGAGCGAGTCCGCGACGGAAGTAATCACGCTGTTTGCTCCCGGGCCGGCGTCGAAGTCGTTTTTTCTTTCGAGCTCATGAATCGCCTCACGCGCTGCGCAGTTCTTGGATCTCGTCGAACAGTCGCCTCACGAGCTTGAAGTCGGAGCGACGTCCGGATCCACCGAACGCTATGAGCGCTTGCTTCAACGGTCGAAGTGTGCGCTCGCGCTTTTTCTCTTCACGGAATGGATCTGATCGGACGGACGCCGGAATTTTGTTGGAGGACGCGCGGGTTGGGATGATACTCTCAGATTGCATCGTGTGCTCCTCGTCGCGGGGTGCGCTGCTTGCGTTTGCTGTCGTTGGGGCCCTGCCAAAAACAGGGCCCCTCGTCTTTTCAGGGTGACGGCTCCGCGGACGTCTCCCGTCCCGCAGCGCGCACGGATCCGCCGGCGGGAACACACTCCGAAGCGGGAGGATCGTTCGTCGGCAATGGCGGGAGAAATTTCTCGATCAGTCGGCGATCGAGATCATCTGGATCTGAGCGACCGTGCTCGATTGCCCGGTAGCGGGCCATGCTGATGCCGCAATGGGTGGACACGTCTTGCTGCCGGTAATGCGCAGCGATCCGCCGCAACTTCCAAAACATCCCGATGTGAGTTTCCTGGGTGCGCATCGATTTTTTCCCCCGCGAAGGAAGCTAGCCGAAGTTCGTCGTGGAAGTGCCAAATTCTGCAATTCTTGATGCTGGAAGCTAGACAAGTCTTGTTTTTGCAATCGCGAGTTCAGAAAACGCGATGTAGTGCAGACCTACCCTCTTGAAAGCTAAAGCAGCTGATGACAAACTCGGCGCAGATGTTTTTGCGACCGCATCAGCGCAACAAGGATGGTAAGGAGCACACCTACTGGTCGTTGGTGGAGACGGTGCGAACGATCGACGGTCCTCGCCAGAGGACACTGTGCTACTTGGGGGAGCTGAACGGTTCGGCGCAGGCCCGGTGGCTGAAAAGCGTCGAGGTCTTTAACGAGCAGGGCGAAGCCCAGCAACTGAAACTGTTTCCTTCCCATGTGGAGGTTCCCGACGATGATCCGCAGGTAGCTCGCGTGTTAGTGAATCGAGTCCGCCTGGAGAGAACACGTCAGTTCGGCGCTTGTTTTCTGGGTTGGGAATTGTGGAAGCGTCTGGGACTGGATGGCTTCTTTGAGCAGGCGATGGACGAGGAAGCGGCCGAGGTGCCGTGGTCGCGGGTAGCGGCGGTGCTGGCCATCAATCGGCTGTGTGCGCCGGGCAGCGAGCTGGCCGTAGAGCAGCGCTGGTACCCCGCGACAGCGCTGGATGATCTGTTGGAAATCGAGGAAGGCAAGATTAACGACACGCGTCTGTATCGTTGCCTGGACCGGATTCTGCCGCACAAGACGAAACTGGAACAACATCTCAAGCAGCGGTATGGAGAGTTATTCGGAACCGAGTTTGATGTGCTGCTCTACGACCTGACCAGCACGTACGTGGAAGGAGCGGCAGAGAACAACCCGATGATGAGCCGAGGCTACTCCCGGGATCATCGCCCGGATTGTGAACAGATGGTGATCGCGCTGATCGTCAACCGGGAGGGATTTCCGTTCAGCTATGAGACGTTCGATGGCAACCGAGCCGACGTGTCGAGCATGGAAAGCATCCTGCGGATGGTGGAACGGAAGTACGGGAAGGCGCGGCGGATCTGGGTGATGGATCGAGGGATCGTAAGTGAGGAGAACCTGGCGGCAATTCGCCGGCGGGGTGGACAGTATCTGGTAGGTACGCCACGCCGACAGATGAAGCGCTTTGAAGAGGAGTTAATGCGTGACGACTGGACCCAGGTGCGCGGGGACGTGGAGGTCAAGCAGGTCGCGATTCCCCAGGGAGAAGAGACCTACATCTTGTGCCGCACGGCGAGCCGCAAGGAGAAAGAGAAGGCAATCCGGAAGCGATTTTCCACGCGCATGGAGGCGGCTCTGGAAGCTCTAGAGAAAAACATTGCCAGTGGCCGATTGAAGGACCGTTACAAGATGGAGCGGCGACTGGGACGGATTCAGGCGCGGCACCCGCAGGTGAATGATCTGTTCGAAGTCACTCTGCGAGACACCCCCGCCGGCGTGCGTCTGGTGTGGGAAATGAAAGAAGATCGAAAGGCGTGGCGGGACTTGCGAGAAGGCGCCTACATGCTGCGTACCAATCTGCAGGCGGATTCGGCCGAGCAGATGTGGTCCATGTACATGCAGCTCACCGAAGCGGAGGCCTCGTTTCGCGCGCTCAAGAGCGAGCTTTCGATTCGGCCTTTGTTCCACCAGAAGGAGCCGCGGGTGAAGGCTCACGTCCTGGTAGCCTTTCTGGGTTATGCCCTTTGGGTGACACTGAAGCATCTGCTGCAGCGACAGCTGGCGATCGTCCCACAACCTTCGGCCGGTGGAGTGGACAAGGCTCAGCCTTTATCCCCGATGAAGGCGCTGGCTCTGCTCTCCACGCTGCAGAGCGCCGACATCGTGCTGCCCACCACGGATGGACGCGAGATCCGCCTACGCCGGATTACCGAACCGACGACCGAACAGAAATCCTTGCTGCACCAGCTCGGCCTCAGCCTGCCGGAACGGCTGAAATCACTTTCAAAATGTAGTGCAGACCGCGCGACAGCCTGAACTGATTCTGAACGGCTTAGCTGGTTTCCAGACTGTTTCGTGACGAACTTCGGTTAGCTCAACTCGGGGAAAAAAGTCGTAGTGATTTCCGTGGTATTTCCGTCGCACCATTTTTTTCCGTCGCAAATCCGTCGCAGAATCGTCGCAGAATCGTCGTAATTCCGTCGCATGGCAGTCGCAAAGGGGCGACTAGCAAGGCTTTGGCGGAGATGATGAGATCGGGGCGACCGGACTAGGCGTGCTTCTTTCTCTTCGTTTTGCGCGACTTTTTCGCTTTCGTTTTGCGCGGAAACCGCAAGGTCCTCACGGCAGCCTGGGTGCTCCCGAGGATCTTGGCGATGAACTCATAGCGCTCAAACTCCTTAGCGTCTTGTCGAAAGAAGTCTTTCCGATCCTTGACCGTCAGAGTTTTAGATTGATCGATTGCATCCCACAGCGGTTTGAACGCGTCCCCAAATTTGATCCTCAGCGCGGGCTCGCTCTTGTCGACGCTCCGCAGCCCCTTTAGACGCTTTAGGAGATCGTATAGCTGGACGACCTCGTATTTCCTCGCGGTCGCGATCTCGTCCACTGTCAACGGCCATTTGATGCCGGCCGGCTTCGGATCCGCCACGGGCTCGAGCTCTTGAGTCGTCGCCAGCGTCGCCGTCCCGGCGATCTTCTC
>DATNLN010000020.1:0-15264 GCA_035602855.1 Candidatus Acidiferrales bacterium | reverse complement strand
CCCGGCGCACGAACCGTAACCAAACGGGTTCTGGCATGTATCATCCGATTGTCAAAGAGCAGGTCAATCCAGGCCAGCTGGAAGGACTACAGACGAACCCCGATACTACCGAACAGGTATCAAAGTGTCAAGCTGTAATGCGAAATTAAATTAGGCTTCCGCCTGTGGAAATTATCGCGCTGTGGATTTTATGGGGTGGTGATCACGTCGATCGGGATGCGTATTTATATGGCGGGGGGACCTGCAGGGGCCGCATATTTACTTACGTAATCAGCGCAGCTTTATTTTCAGAACGCTTCGCGGAGAGCTCATTGATCTGGGGAAAGGATACAGGTTGAGTCAGGACGAGTTCGGCCGGACGCGCGGCGCCTTCCTGCAGCGCCTTGAAAGCCATTTCCACTGCGAGAATCGTATTGGGCGGGATCACAACGGTCGCCGCGAGGCTGCCGTTAGCAACCTGCTTTTTGCCGGTATTCACCAGTCCATCACAACCCAAGAACGGCAAGCTCATGACCTTATCGCGCACGGCGGCGTTCGATAATTCCTGGAGCGCTTTTCTGGCGCCCAGAGCCATCGCGTCGTTCTGCGCGACTACCGCGTCAATCGGCAGCTTGTCTGAAGTGGACAAGCGCAGCCAGGAACACACGGCATTGAAAGCGCTTTCCTGAGTCCACTGGCCCTTCATCGCGATAAGCTTGATGTTGCGCGGCATCGTTTCCTGCATACCGATTCTGCGCTGCACGGCGGCGGCGGTGTCTGACGGGCCCTGAATAAATAAAGCGGCGCCGCCTTGCGGAACCAGAGCAGCCAGCTGGCGGCCTTGGATGCGGCCAACTTCCAAATGATCCGAGCTCACGCAAAATACGGGCGCGCGACTGGTGCGGCGAAGCTCCGCGAGGTAATCAGCCTGGCGATTGAGAACCACCCAAGCGATCTCCGCGGCGGCGGCAGCGCGGCCGACGTGAGGCAGAGCGGTACCGCTAACCGGCTCGAAGATAATGGCGTTGGGACGCTTCGCAGCATCCCCTTGAATTACGTTCAACAGTTGCTGGCTTTGATTGATGGAATCGTTGCCGGCGTAGATGATCTCTACGTCAACTCCGAGCCGCTGAGCGGTGGATTCCGCAGCCCGCGCTTGCTCAACCTGGAAATCATTATCATCCGTGATCAGCGCTACCAGGAAACTGAGCCTTTTCATGGCCGGCACGCCCCAGGAGAGAAGGAAACAAGTCAAAGATTACAGTGAATACGGCGGGCGCACGAAAAAGAATTACCCGTAGTGTTCATTTAGGAAGTCTCGGATCGCCGTTCCCGCGTGGAGGCTGGCACGGCGCCGCGCAGGAATCGCGTATCGGAACGCCGACGGTGAAGCGACGAAGGGCAAGTCGCGCAGCGAGCCTGCAAAAGCGACGGGTGCGGACCGGGACCCTGAGCGTCGCTGTAAGACCGGAATCTGTGCGACCATTGATCTCTAGATCCAGAAGCGTAAGGCGTGCGATTGTGCTTGAGGCCAAACCGAGAGGAAAATGAAAGTATTATCCGTAAATGTTGCGCTGCCGCGGCTGATAGCGTGGAAGGGCCAGACGTTTAACACCGGGATTTTCAAGCAGCCGATTGCTGGGCCGGTGATGATGCGGCAGCTGGATTTTGACGGCGACCGGCAGGCGGATTTGTCCGTGCATGGCGGGCCGTACAAGGCGGTGTACGCTTATCCTTCCGAGCATTACGAGTTCTGGAGGAAGGAATTGCCGGGAATCGATTTGCCATGGGGACAGTTCGGAGAAAATCTGACGACCGAAGGACTCGGTGAGGCGGATACGCACATTGGCGACGTGCTGCGGATCGGTAAGGCAACGGTGCAGGTGACGCAGCCGCGCGTGCCGTGTTTCAAATTGGCTGCGAAATTTCAGCGCGATGATATCTTAAAGCGATTCCTGCAGAGTGGGCGCTCCGGATTCTACTTTTCGGTGATCGCAGAGGGCCCGGTGGCCGCGGGCGATGCGATCGAGCGAATCCAGCAGGACGAAAACGGCATTGCGGTGAGCGACATCAACAAGCTTTTCAACCAGGGAACGGACACTGCGTTGCTGCGGCGAGTGATTCAGCTGGAAGCGCTGCCACTCGATTGGCGCGAACATTTTGCGGAGCATCTGGCCGCGCTGGAGCACCGATCTTCCTAACGGGGCCATGAGCATGCAGCGCAAAACAATCCTCCACCAAACATTCGAAGTGGGCATCGCGCTGAAGGGCGTGGGCGCGCTGCTGGAAATTGCCGGCGGCGTGCTGTTGTGGCTGGTAAAACCGTCACAGATGAACGATGTCGTGCGCTGGGTGGGCGAGAACCTGCTGGTGGACGCGCCGCACCACCCGTTTGCCACGCACGTGCTGAACGCCTCGCAGCGATTCGCCGATCATGGCACCACCTTCGCGTCGTATTATTTGCTCGCGCATGGGATTGTGAAGTTGGCGCTGGTGATTTGCCTGCTGTGCAACAAGATCTGGGCGTACCCGCTAACCATTGCCGTTTTCAGCGCGTTCATGGTCTATCAGGTGCGACGCTTCACGCACACGCATGCCTGGACGCTGATCTGGCTGACGATTTTTGATGCGGTGATCGTTTATTTAACGTGGCAGGAATATCAGGAGCAGAAGGCCAAGCGGAGTGAAAAAGTCGCTGCGCAGTAATTGCGCTCATCAGTCGAGCGGTTCGGCGTCAATACCGATATTTTTTTCTCCGGCGGCTCTCTTTTCGTTGTACTTCTTTACCCACGCAGCAAAGCTCTTGCCGGCGGCGGTGTCGCGCCCGGTGAATGCCAGGGCGGCGATATCGCTGTAGGGAATGCTGAGTTTTCCGGGCTGGTCCTTGGGCATCACGCGGATGAAGCAATCGCAGAGCGCGGGGCCCTTGATTTTGCGATCGAAGATGTAGCCTTCGATTTTCTGGCCGTTTTTCAGGGTGATGGTGAGATCGCCGCGATAATCGAAAGCTTTCTCCAGCGCTTCGTGAATTTCGGAAACCGACGCGAGCGCGGGAATCCATCCTTCCAGATTTTCGTGGACGATGCCGAGGCGTTCCTCGGCGCCCGATTCAGGCGATAGGGATGGGTGCGGATCGGACATGGCGACTCGAGACGACTAGGCCTTCGGCGACACGGCAATCTGCACGAGCTGGCCGGAATTGTTGCCAGAGTTCTTGGTCGCGCCGCCCATGGCATCGGGATCTTTGTACTTATTGAAAATCGTTGCCCGCACCGTGCTGAGGAATCCGCCGAGCGACCCGAACATATGGTCCACGGCGCTGGCTTCATAGCCGCTGTGCACCATGCAGTTCGCGCACTTGGGATTGCCGCTTTCAGTGCCGTAACGCTCCCAGTCGGTTTCGCGCACTAATTCCTCAAAAGTGTCTGCGTAGCCGTCTTGCAGCAGGTAACAAGGTTTCTGCCAGCCGAAAATATTGTAAGTGGGCATGCCCCAGGGCGTGCATTTGTAATGGCGCTTGCCCATGAGAAATTCCATGAACAGCGGGCTGAGGTTGAAGCGCCAGCGTTCGCTGCGGTTGCTCAGAATCTGACGGAAAAGCTCGCGCGTTTTTTTCCTGCTGAGGAAATGTTCCTGGTCGGGAGCTTTATCGTAGGTGTAGCCGGGCGAGAGCATCATGCCCTCGACGCCCAGGTCCATCATATCGTCGAAGAAGTGGCGCACACTTTGCGCATCGGCGCCATCGAACAGCGTCGTGTTGGTAGTTACGCGGAAGCCGCGCTGCAGCGCAAGCTGAATTGCTTCGACCGCTTTGTCGTAGGTGCCTTCGCGGCAAACCGCGAAATCGTGTTCTTCGCGCTGGCCATCCATGTGAACGGAAAAGGACAGATACTTGCTGGGCGTGAACAGGTGCAGCTTTTCCTTCAAGAGCAGAGCGTTGGTGCAGAGATAAATATACTTCTTGCGCGCTACCAGGCCGTCCACAATTTCGGCGATCTGGGGATGCATCAAAGGCTCGCCGCCGGGGATGCTGACCATCGGCGCGCCACATTCCTCGACGGCGCGGAAACATTCCTCGGGGGATAGCTGCTTTTTCAAAACGTGGGCGGGATACTGAATTTTGCCGCAGCCGGCGCAGGCGAGATTACAGCGGAGCAGAGGCTCCAGCATCAGGACGAACGGATAATGCTTGCGTCCTTTCAGCCGTTGGCTGATGACGTAGGAGGCCGTCGTCCACATTTGTGAAACTGGAACTGCCATCTCTGCTGTTTCCCCTTGCCGCGCAAGACAGGCATCATTTCGCGCTTCCCGTATTAGAGTCTCATGTTACCGGATTCGATGCCTGCTGTGAACCCCTGGACTCAGCAGGGGGTTATCGATAGGCAAGGGCGCGGCCAAGGCAGGCGAGGTTGCTATCTCCTTCGCTTAGGTTTCGCTGCTAGGTGCTTCCATCCGTTGCAAGAGATCGGCCGGCGTTAAGCCTGCTTACGCTTGACAAGTTCCGGCGGATGAATATGCTGTTGCGCATCCCGAGCCAGGTGCAGCGGGAAAATGCGTCTGCGGGGGGATTCTGCCATGATGGAACGATTCGTATTGTGCCGGTGGACGGTTGTTTTCCTGGTCCTGCTGGGGTTGATATTGGTGCGGCCCGCAGCCGCGCAGAGTTCGGTCGGGGCGAATCAACCCGTGATCGGATCCTCCAATACGGTGACGGCCGACCCGCCGGTGGCGCACCCCAATACGAAGCCTTGCGTGGTGAGCCTATTCAGCAATCTGGAATTCGCGGACTTCAACATCAAACCCTTCGACTACGCGCCTCCTGAGAACTGCGCAGGGCCTTGGGCGAAAGTAATCTTGGTTCTGGATTTCAACGAAACCACGGGAAATCAGTTCGACCGTACGGCCCAAGTCACGCTCGGCAACGTCAACGTTTACTACGGGACCACGCCCGAACCCTCCAGCACCTTGGGGCCGACCTGGCATATCGAACGGGACCTGACCGATTACAGCGCGCTGCTGAAGACCGCGCAAGCAGGACAGGCGAACCTGGGAAACCTGGTGAATTCAACCTACACCGGGATTATTTTTGGCAACGCCAAGATCGAATTCTATCCTCCGGATTGGTTTAACCCGGCGCCGAGGACAGCGGACGTCGTGCTGCCGCTGCCGGATGCGCCGGGAGGCGCTGCGGCCTTAGCGAGCACGAGCAGCTTGCTTTCGCAGACATTTACGCTGCCAGAAAATATCGAGCGCGTTTATCTGGATTTGATCACCCAGAGCCAGTCCACCGATGAATTCTGGTACACGTGCTCGCCGAACGATCTGGTGACTGAAACCGAAAATACTTGCGGCAACACGGGATTTCGCGAGGCAGAAATTTCGATTGATGGGGAGCCGGCAGGCGTCGCGCCGGTGTACCCGTGGATTTACACGGGCGGTCTTGATCCTTTCTTGTGGTTCCCTCTACCCGGAGTGCAAACGCTGAATTTTGTGCCCTACCGCGTGGACTTGACGCCGTTTGCAGGCGTATTGAGCAACGGCGAGACGCACACCGTGTCCATCAGCGTGTTTAACGCCGACAATTATTTCAATGTTACAGGAACACTTTTGCTTTACCTGGATCGCGGTTCCGAACACGTGACGGGTGAGGTGACGGAAAACACGATAGGCAGCGGCCCGAACCCGAAAGTGACCGAAGACTTCAACACTAGCGGGGGCAACGTGGTCGGAACGGCAACCGTGACATCCGCGCGGCAATTTACTTTGGCAGGCTACGTGAAGACTTCCCACGGACGCGTGGATACGACCGTGCAGCAGGATTTCAAGTTTTCCAACACGCAGCAGTACACGATCACCGCGACGGTCTACACCGAGGATATCGGCCAGACAACAACGGTGGAATCAAAGACGACGACCCGGGAGGGATTCATCGTCACGGAAGTGGATAAGAATCTTTCCTATCCGCTGACTGTGGATTTCTCGGAAGTCGAGAACCCAGATGGAACGTTCTCGTTGCCTACCACGATCCAGCAGAAGTATAGCGAGAACGAAACCGTGCAGCTGAACGGCTTCCCGGTTTACGTTCGCTCGGTTTCGAATTCGGTGGCGCCGACGGACACTCTCGAGTTTGACGCTTCGTTTAACTTTCTGGGGAACCAGGGACAGGCAAGTTCGCAGGATTATGTGTCGTTCGATTCACTGGGCGTATGCTACAGCAAGAAGCTGACTGCGGCGAACAATGTGCTGACGGATATTTCCAGCGGCGAGGGATGCGGAGGCGCGACGCACCACTGACCGATCAGCGGGCCTCCTCCAGACTCGCGAGCATTTCATCTGCCCTGGCTCTCAGAGCCGGCCCCACCCAGGGGCCGCCTGCGCGCGCCGTGTGGCTCCCTAACCGTTCACCGATCTTCACCCTCCCAGTGCGCACGGCTTTGCGCGTGCTGCGCCTTTTGCAGGTGGCCGTGTATCGAATATTCGTGTAGATTTTCTTATCGTGACAACGCAAACAAAATTTGGCGTGGGCCTGGTGCAGCTCGCCGTGAGCCGCAATCCGCAGGAGAATCTGGCGCGAGCCATTGCGAAGATCGAAGAGGCGGGGCGCAACGGCGCACAGGTCGTGTGCCTGCCGGAATTATTTCAATCGCAATATTTCTGCCAGCGGGAAGACACGGCGAACTTTGATTTGGCCGAAGCGATTCCTGGTCCGACGACCGAAGCGCTGGGCCGCGTGGCGCAGAAAGCGGGAGTTGTCGTGGTGGCGCCGCTATTTGAGCGGCGGGCCGCGGGCGTCTATCACAATACGGCGGCGATCATTGATGCGAACGGCAAGATCGCGGGCATTTATCGCAAGATGCATATTCCCGACGATCCTTCCTACTACGAGAAATTTTATTTCACGCCGGGGGATTTGGGGTTTCGCGCATTTGCCACGCAGGCGGGCAAAATCGCAACGCTGATTTGCTGGGACCAGTGGTATCCGGAAGGAGCGCGCCTGGCGGCATTGAATGGCGCGTGCATTCTTTTTTATCCGACAGCGATCGGCTGGCATCCCAGCGAAAAGGAATCGAACGGAGCGGCGCAACGCGATTCATGGCGGACGGTGCAGCGCGGGCACGCGATCGCGAACGGGATTTATGTGGCGGCGGTGAATCGCGTGGGCCACGAGATTCCCGCGGCGGGCGGAGACGGCTTGGAATTCTGGGGTGGATCCTTTTTGTGCGACCCGCAGGGAGTGGTGATTGCAGAAGCGTCCACCGAGCGCGAAGAAATTTTGTATGGCACGGTCGATCTGGCGCATCTGGAAGACGTGCGGCGCAATTGGCCTTTCCTGCGCGACCGGCGCATTGATGCTTATCACGGCATCGAGCAGCGATTCCTCGACGACAAATCTTGAAGCGACCTTTTCGTGTAGACCCAATGAATGATTTGACCACCCCTGCTGCTCTGGGCTTTTCCATGCCGGCCGAATGGGAGAAGCACGAGGCCACCTGGATCGGCTGGCCGCACAACCCCACCGATTGGCCGGACAAACTCGAACCGATTCAATGGGTGTATGGCGAGATCGTGCGCACAATTTCGCCGGGCGAGATTGTGCGCATCCTGGTGAATTCCGCAGCGCACGAAAAACGGGTGCGCGGCGTGCTGAAAAGAGTGGGTGTGGATTCAAAGCGCGTGCAATTTATTCGTTTTGCGACGAATCGCGGATGGACACGGGATTTCGGGCCGATTTTTGTGCGGCGCGCGAAGCCGCGGCGCGAAGTCGGGATTGCGCGATTCCGATTCAATGCTTGGGCGCGTTATCCGGACTGGCAGAAAGACGATGCAATCCCGGGACAGGTGGCGCGGCGGTTGAAATATCAGATTCTGCCGGTGCGTTATGGCGGACGCGACGTGGTGCTGGAAGGCGGGAGCATTGACGTGAACGGCCGCGGCACGGCGCTCACCACCGAGGAGTGTTTGCTGGATCAAAAACGGCAGGTGCGGAATCCGGGATTCACGCGGGCGGATACCGAAGCGGTGTTGCGCGAAGGCCTCGGCGTGAAAAATATTGTGTGGCTGGGCAAGGGCATTGCGGGCGACGACACCCACGGACACGTGGACGATCTGTGCCGGTTCGTGAATCCGCGCACGGTGGTGCTGATTCGCGAGAAAAACCAGCGTGACGCGAATTACAAACCGCTCGAGGAGAATTGGGAGCGTTTGCGAAGTGCGCGCCTGGAGGATGGAAGCAAGATGGAAGTGGTGGAGATGCCCATGCCCGCGCCGCTGCATTTCGCAGGCGTGAGGCTGCCGGCTAGCTATGCGAATTTTTATATTTCGAACTCTGCCGTATTGGTTCCTACCTTTAATGATGCGAACGACCGCGTGGCCCTGGGAACTCTCAGTGAATTATTTCCCGGGCGCACCGTGGTTGGCATTCATGCCGTGGATCTGGTGTGGGGATTTGGCACGCTTCATTGTCTGACGCAGCAGCAGCCATCGCGGTAATTTCCGGCGATTTTCGAGGCAGATGTGCTTTCACTCATTGCCAATACTTTGACGCAGGCCTGTACGGCCGCTCGCTGGGAGCGGCATGGAATCGGCGCACAGGAACTGGCGCTGCGTCTTCTGGACACTTCGGATGGCGTCCAGTCGGCGACCGGAACCTGTTTTACCACAGGCGACGGATGGCACTTGCGATCCGAATCATCGTGATGGGTGCTAGCGGGGTGGAGAGATGAAGATAGCGGTTGTTGGAGCGACGGGTGCGACGGGGCGCAGAGTGGTAAAGCACGCACTGGCACAAGGACACTTGGTTACGGCTGTTGCTCGCCATCCGGAG
Organism: Candidatus Acidiferrales bacterium; assembly: GCA_035602855.1. Taxonomy (GTDB): domain Bacteria; phylum Acidobacteriota; class Terriglobia; order Acidiferrales; family UBA7541; genus Palsa-295. The sequence goes on along the minus strand of DATNLN010000020.1, from coordinate 6,461 downwards.
CGACTGTCTGCTGCCGACCGGCTGTCCTTCGTCCGAGGAGATGTCCTTTCCCCGGGGGGCATGACAGGTGCTCTTGACGACGTGGAGGCCGTCATCAGCTGCATCGGACCACAAAAGAACCTCTCGCCAGGAACGCTCATGTCAGTCGGTGTCGCCAGCATTCTCACCGAATGCAAACGTGCGAACGTACGACGATTCATATTGCAAAGTGGTATCGGCTTGAGCGATGGACGCGAGCTCTCCTGTCCCAACCGCTTTATCGTCCGCGTATCGGGCCGGCTATTCACGGCTGCAATTACCGACAAGGCGGCCGCCGAGCGGATGACGCAGAATATAGACATGGAGTGGGTCATCGTCCGCCCGGTGGTATTGGCAGATAAGCCGGCGAAGGGACGCTATACGGCAGGTCCGTCGGCTCGAGTCGCGCCACTCGTTCCGCTTTCCTTCGACGATTGCGCCGACTGCCTGCTTCGTGCAGCGACAGATGAACCAAACTGGATCGAAAAAATTGTGAATGTGGGTTCCTGACACCGGAATGAGTCTTATGATTCCAGGAGAACACCGTTCCCTCCTTCCTATGACATATGAATGACACGAATTGGCGGAATTGGACGTTGGCCGAACGCGAGCGGCAATATTCGCCGAGCAGTTGTGTGGCCGCAATGGAACCGTTTCTGGAAGCGTACGTCGCGCGCAGCCGCGACGCCCAGACGCGCTTTCGCTGCCAGGAGAATCTGCTCTGGGGCGAGGGGCCAGATGAAACATTCGATTATTTCCCCGCAGCCTCCGCCGCGGCACCTTTGCTGGTTTATATCCACGGAGGTTACTGGCAAGAACACTCCAAGGAGGAATCGCTTTTTGCGGCGCCGGATTGCGTTGCGAATGGAATTGCGTTCGCGGCAATCGATTACACTTTGGCACCGCGGGCGAGGTTAGGAACGATTGTGGAGCAATGCCGGCGGGCGATCGCGTCACTGCATCGGCAGGCTGCGACGCTGGGATTTGATGCGCGGCGGATTTATGTTTCGGGTAGTTCCGCGGGCGCGCATCTTGCGGCGATGTTGTTGGTGGCTGGTTGGCAGGCTGCGTACGGGCTTGCTGAGGATGTAGTTGCCGGCGGCGTGCTGCTGAGCGGGATTTACGATATCGAGCCCTTGATGGGCACTTATATTGATGCGGCGTTGCATCTGACGGCTGAGGACGCCGCTACACTGAGCCCGCTGGGACTGAGGTTAGGACGACCAGTGAAAACGATTGTTGCGTGGGGCGACAACGAGACCGGCGAATTCAAGAGGCAGAGCCGCGTCTTCGCTGCGGCGCTACAGAGTTCTGGATTCCCGGTTTCCGCGTTTGAGGTTGCGGGGACGAATCATTTTGATATTGTGTTTGGGTTGGCGAACCGCGAGAACGTCTTAGGTCAAGCCACGCTCGAACTCATTCAGGGCACGAAAAACATCGACACGTAATCACGCGCTCCCGCTCCGCCCGCACCCGCGTTCGTTCTGCGGTCGCTACGTTTTCACTTCCGACAGGAACTTATCCGCAAACGTGTGGACATCCAGGAAAGAGTTGTATAGCGGAACCGGCGCGACGCGGAGGATGTCCGGCTCGCGCCAGTCGCATAGGATTCCCTGTTGGGCGAGGCGGTCGCAAACGGCGCGGCCGCCTTTTTTAACTTGCAACGAGAGTTGAGCGCCGCGCTGCGCGGGATCGCGCGGAGTCAGGATGCGAAACTTTTCGTTCGCTTGCTGCGCGAGCAGAAATTCAAGATAGGCCGTCAGTGTTTCGCTTTTTGCGCGAAGGCGGGCGATCGTGGCTTCGTCGAAGATTTCCATGGAGGCGCGCAGCGCCGCCAGGGAGAGAATCGAGGGATTGCTCATTTGCCAGCCTTCGGCGCCCGGGATTGGTTGAAATTGCGCGGGCATCTGGAAACGGCTGCTTTTATCGTGGCCCCACCAGCCGGCGAATCGCGGCAACTGCTGGTTGCGCGCGTGACGTTCGTGGACGAAGCATCCGGCGATGCAACCGGGACCGCCGTTGAGATATTTGTAGCTGCACCAGACGGCGAAATCGGCGTTCCAGTCGTGGAGATGAAGCGGAAGATTTCCGGCGGCGTGCGCCATGTCGAAACCTACGATGCAGCCCTGGGCGTGCGCGGCCTGCGTTATGCGCTGGCAGTCGAAGGCCTGTCCCGTGTAGTAATTCACTCCGCCGAGGAGGACCAATGCAATCTGCTCGCCTTTCGCCGCCAGCCACTTTTCGATATCTTCGGTTCGAATCGTTGTCTCGCCGGGACGCGGTACAATTTCGAGAAGTGATTCCGCCGGGTCGTAACCGTGAAAATTGATTTGCGATTGCACGGCGTACTGGTCAGACGGAAAGGCGCTCGATTCGATGACGATCTGGTGGCGCGTTGCAGTCGGGCGATAAAAAGAAACCATCATCAGGTGCAGGTTTACGGTGAGAGAGTTCATCACGACTACTTCGCTGGGAAGCGCTCCAACCAGCCGCGCGGTCGGCGCGGCCAAGATTTCGTGATACGGCATCCAGGGACTTTTGGCATGAAAATGTCCTTCGACGCCGAGGCGCTCCCAGTCCTGCAGTTCCTGTTCGATATAGGCGCGCGCGGATTTTGGCTGCAGGCCGAGGGAATGGCCGCAGAGATAGACGCAGTCGGAACCATCGGGCGTTTTGGGAATATGGAACCGATTGCGAAACGGCGCGAGCGGATCGGCGGTGGTCATCGCCTGCGCGAATTCGCGGCCGGTTTCGAACTTGACGCTGGGCACTTAGAGAGTCTCCAAAGGCGTAAGGTCCCGCTGGATCAAGTCATCTGCCTTCTTCCAGTCTAGATCTTCGATGCGCGTGATGGGAGCGCACAATTCCGCGAGCAAACGATCCTGAATCGTTCCGCGCGTCAGTGCGACGGAATACGGCACGCGATGAAACGTCACCATGGCATATTTGGGCACGAAGCGGCGGGGATATTTGGCTTCCAGCGCCAGCTCGACTTTCTTTCTGAACAGAAAGCGGGGATCCGCGACGCGATCGCGCATTTCGATGAAGTTTTCCAGGGCCATGGCCGCGATGGCGTCTGTATTGTGCTTGCGGCCGCGCTCGAATTCCTGGAACAGTTTCGGCCAGTTGGGGCCGTGTTGATCGAGCAACTCCAGAAACAGCGTGCAATCTTCAAACGCGCAATTCATGCCTTGCCCGAAGAACGGGACAATGGCATGGGCGGCGTCGCCGAGCAGCAGGACCTTGCCGTCGGCTTGCCAGGGCGCGGATTTGATTGTGACCATCGAACCAGACGGATTCGTTGCGTAATTTTCCTGGAGCTGCGGCATCAGCGGAACGGCGTCGGCGAATTTCTCCCGGAAAAAGTGCAGCGGCTTTTCTTTGCTATCCAGGCTCGAGAAACTTTCCGGACCTTCGCGGGGCAGGAACAGAATGCAGGCGAAGGTGCCGTCAATATTGGGCAAGGCGATTAGCATGTAGGCGCCGCGCGGCCAGATGTGTAGCGCGTGGGGTTCGAGAGCGTGTTTTCCGCTGGGGCCGGCGGCGATGGTCAGTTCCTTGTAACCGTAATCGAGGACTTCCTGCGAGAAATTCAGGCGGCCCTGTTTCTGCATGTCCTGACGCAGGGCCGAGGCGGAGCCGTCTGTGCCGATTACGATTTCGGAATGTACCGTGGTTTCGCGGCCGGACTCTTCGTTGCGGAAACGCGCAGCGCCCGCGGTCCAATCCATTCCGGTACAGCGCTCGGTGAAATGAATCTTTACGCCCTCGGCTTCGGCGGCACTCATCAGGGCGACGTTCAGGTCCGCGCGCGAAATGGAATTGATGACCTCGGTATCGTTCTTGCCGTAGGGCTGAAACGTGAGTTCGCCGGCGAGCGAATGCATCATGCGGCCTTTCATTGGGATGATGATGCGGCTCATCTGGTCCCAGAGGTTGGCCTCGCGCAGCGCGTGAATGCCGCGCGTGGACACGGCTAGGTTGATGGAGCGGCCGGCGCTGGCGCGCGTGCGGCGCATGTCCGGGCGGCGCTCGAAAATCTGCACCGGGAATCCGCGTTGTGCGAGCGAGAGTCCAAGCAGTGGACCGGTTAGTCCCGCGCCAACCAGCGTTATGGTGTGGGAATTCTTTTGCATGTTGCGGAGAGGCGCTTCGCCACGGGCAGGAACGCGGCTCAAGCGATCATCCTTCCAGATAGGTTCGCGCTTCCCACAGTTCAGGGAAGAATTTCTTTTCCAGCGTGAGCTTCAGGTAGGACGAGCCGGCGCTGCCGCCCGTGCCCATGCGGATGCCAATCGTGCGCTCGACCATTTGAATGTGGCGAAGGCGCCAGCCGACGACGAGTTCGTCGAATTCGGTGAGGCGCTCGCAGACGTCAATCCAGTCGCGGTGATTGCGCTCGTCGCGATAGAGCGCGTGGATCGCTTGGGCGCGGGCTTGGAACTTTTCTTCTTCGGTCGCTGTGGCGGCCGGCGATTTTAAGGTGCCCAAGGCTTCGAGCGCTTTGAAGAAAACGTCGCGCAGCGAATCTTCGCGCAGGCGGCGAAACAGGATGGCGTGAGTTTCCGGCGTCAGTTCGTGGTAGCGGAGCATTTTTTCGTCTTTCAGGCCGCATAGGAACTCGAGTTCGCGGAATTGTTCGGACTGAAAGCCGCTGGCGGGGGCCAGCTTTTCGCGAAACGCCAGGAAGTGCGTCGGCAACATGGTTTCCAGAATGGTGAATTGCTCGACCAGCACGCGCATGATTTCCGTGCAGCGGCGCAGCAGGCGGGCGGCTTCATACACGCCGTCGCGCGAGGTGGGATTCTCGCAGGTAGCGCGCAGGTTTGCGACGACGGCATCCAGGTCGTGGAGTAATTCCTTGAACCAAAGCTCATAGGTCTGATGAACGATGATGAAAAGCAATTCATCGTGATGCTCGGGAGAGGATTCGGGATGCTGGAGGCGCAGCAGTTCCGGAACCCGGAGATAGGAGCTGTAGGTCAGTTTCTTCCCTGATTCGGTGCGGTCATTCGCGCTTGTCGGATTGACGCTCCCGACGTTGCCGCGAGCTGGACAGCCCAAGAAACTGTTTGTTTGCGCGACCTTGTTCCTGGCCGGCTCGGCTGCTTGCTGCGCCAGGCCGAGCCACGTTTCGGCATTCGCGCCCAGCAATTTCGCTTTTACGTCCGCTGGCAATCGGCTCGCGCGAATCAGCGCGCCTACGCGTTCTTCGCCCAGCGGGAACGGATAGTCGGAGCCGAGCAGGACGCGGTCCGGGCCCATGATCTCGACTAGAAATTGCAGGCTACGTTCGTCGAAGACCGCGGAATCCACATAGAACCTGTTGAGATAGTGGTCGGGAGGAAACTGTGCAGCACCGCGGGCGAGTTCCTGCTGCTGCCAGGCGTTCTGCAGGCGGCCCAGAAGAAACGCGAAGCTACCACCGCCGTGCGCGAAACAAATGCGCAAGCTCGCGGGCAGGCGATCAAGCGCGCCGCTGACGATTAGCGCCACCAGCGAGAGTTGCGTTTCGGCGGGCATGCCGACGGTCCAGGGCATCATGTATCGGGGCATGCGTTGCGCGGCCATCATATCCCAGGGGTGAACCAGGACAGCGGCGCCTTGGTCGGCGCAATGGTGGAGGAAGGTGACGATGCCGGGGTCGTCGAGATTTTTATCGCCGACGTGACTGCCGATTTGCACGCCGCTGTGCCCGGCGCGGATGCAGCGAGTCAGTTCGGCGCAGGAAGCGTCAATATCCTGCAGCGGGACCTGGCAGAGAGGGCGCAAACGTCCTTGGCCGCGGGCGCAGAGTTCCAGCGCCGCATCATTAAATAGGCGCGAGCAATCCAGCGCTTGTTGCGGTTCGCGATTGTAGGCAAAGAGCACGGGAGTGGCGGAAACGATCTGCTGCGTTACCCCGTCGCGATCCATTTCTTCCAGGCGCACGTTCGCATCCCAGCACGCGGAGGTGACGTGGCGGAACAGGCGATTACCGATCATGATCACGGCTTTACCGGGCTCGGTGTGCTTGATCGACGGCCAATCGGGCGTGCCGAAGCGCGCCGCCAGATCCGGCCATGATTCCGGGAAGAAGTGGCTGTGCATGTCGGTGACTGGCATATGGTTTTCGATTCGCGAACTCGATGCTATTTTTTGGCCGGCTTTCCCGGATGAACTTCACCGCAGTTGGGACACACGCGCAACTTTTCGTTCTGATAAAACCTGTCAAACAGCGGCGGCAGGTCGGTGACGATGCTCTGCAAAAGAACTTCCGCGCGATGAACCAGGTGATGGCATTTGCCGCAGTACCATTCGAAGGCGTCTTTCGCGCCTTAGGGACGTGGAATTTCGACGACCAGGCCAATCGTGCCGGGGGTGAGACGCTGCGGCGAATGGCGCGTGTGTTTCGGAAGCAGAAAGATTTCTCCCTCTTTGATGGGGATTTCGATGGGCGGTTT
>DATNLN010000015.1:0-3913 GCA_035602855.1 Candidatus Acidiferrales bacterium | reverse complement strand
GCGGGCATTGCGGACATTGATGTGGCGCTCGAATCGATATTTGCCCTTTGCCGTTGCGTCATGCTCGAGCAACAAAAGCGTTTCCTCGATGATCGGCACCAGGTCGAGATCCGTAAAGGCATATGTTTTTTCGCGCGAATAATCGAGGAAATTGGTAATGATCTGATTCAACCGCTGAGACTCGCGGCTGACGATTTGGACCAGCTTTTTGTCGTCATCATCAAGGGGTGCCAGCCGTGCCAGTTCCTTCAGGGCTCCGGTCATGGCGGTCAATGGCTGGCGAATTTCGTGCGCTATGGCCGCTGAGAGCCGTCCCAGCGCCGCCATGCGCTCCTTGGTGAGTACTTCGCGTTCGAGACGCTTCAATTGAGTAAGGTCCTGGAAATTGTAAACGAAGCCGGTGTTGGGATTCTGGCTCGTGCGCAAGGGCGAAATCGATAGTCCCAGGAAACGGATATTGCCGGCGGCCGTTCGAAACTCGACCTCTTTGCGCGCCGCGACAGGACTTCCGCTGCCGTCCATCTCCACGGGCCAGAAGCCTGGAAACACATCCTGAACTTTTTGACCCAGAAGAGGAATCGCTTCGCGGCCCATAATTTCCGTTCCTGCGTGGTTCATCAATAAAATCCGGCCGTCGAGATCGGTGGTCAGCAAGCCGCCGCGCATGGATTCGATGATGTCCTGATTGAACGCTCGAAGATCCTTCAGCTCTTCGCTCTTCTCTTCGAGCTCCACACCTTTCTTGCGAAGTGTTTGCGCTAGGAGGCTGCCCAGGTATGCAACTGCGATAAACGCAAAGAAATTGCTGGCCAGCCAGGAAGCCAGAGAGCTCTGTGCCGGCGCCGAATTCGCCGTGTGTGGAAGTACCCCGTAATAAGCCAGTTCGATTACGGCTGCGAGAAGTGCAAAGCTCGCTCCGGCAACAAGGAAAACTCCGCGCCTCAAGAACAGGACGCTGGCCATCAGGATGACGAGCAAATAAAGCGAAATAAAATAGCTATCCTGCGCTCCCGTCGTGTACACCACGCCCGTGATGATCAGCAGGTCGCAGATAATCTGCAGGGGCGCATGCACGCGGGCTTGCGGAGTCCAGCGCTGCAGAATTACGTAAACAATGGCGAGCATGTACCACAGCGCTACCAGTGGAACAAACGATCGGACCGATATGGATGCGGGGGTAAGCTGGCGTGCCGCCACCACGATGCCCAGCAGAAAAGTAATGGCCAGGAAGCGGACGCGGCCCAGCCAGGGTAGCCATTCACTTACGCTGGTTGCGGCTTTCATTTTCTTTCGTTGCCGGTCCCGCTGAATTCACCGGCTGGATCCTTTTCGAGGATTAACAGTAGCTACAAGGCTGTTGCAGCAGGGCGCCTCGTTAAACGGAGCGCCCCCTTCACGCTGTCTGCACGCCTGGGTTTAGTGACCGGCAAGTTTTCCGATCAACGAGAACAGCGGCAGGTACATGGAAATAACGATACCGCCAACGACGACTCCCAGGACCACGATCATGATAGGTTCCATGGCCGTCAACAGGTCCTTCACCGAGGCGTCCACTTCGTCTTCGTAGAAGTCGGCGATTTTTTGCAACATAGCATCCATCGCGCCGGTCTGTTCTCCAACGCCGATCATCTGCGTCACCATGCCCGGGAAAACGTTTGTTTCCTTCAGAGGATCCACCAGCGAACGCCCGGCCTCGACGGCCTTTCGCGTTGCTGTGATCGCTCTTTCAACCACGGCGTTTCCGGAAGTGCGCGCCGTAATATCGAGGCCTTCCAATATGGGCACGCCGCTGGAAATCAAAGTGCCAAGGGTTCGTGTGAATCGGGCCACCGCGATCTTGCGCAGCAGAATTCCGATCATGGGCAGCTTTAGCAAAATGCTGTCTATGGCGTACCGTCCTTGCGGTGTGCCGTACCAGAATTTCACCGCAAACACGATGCCCACGAAAAACACCAGGATCAGCAGGCCGTAGATGCTGCCGATAAAGCTGCTGAGCATGATCACGATTCTGGTGGGTAGCGGCAGGTCCACGCCGAGTCCATTAAACAGCGTGGTGAAAATCGGCACCACCTTCCACAGAAGAAGAATGATCACGCCGCCGGCGATACCCAGCACAGCGGTTGGATAGATCGCCGCCGACTTCACCGCGCGCTTCAGTTTCACGTTCTTCTCGATGTAGCTCGAGAGCCGCTGAAGAATGGTGTCGAGAATACCGCCCGTCTCGCCCGCTTCCACCATGTTGTAATAAAGCGGGTCGAATACCTTTTCGTACTGCTTCATCGAGGTAGAAAGTGTGGCGCCCCCTTCCACCGAAGCCCGCACGCCGTTGAGGATTTTTTGAAAGGTCTTGTTTTCCTGCTGCCCGGCGAGAATTTCCAGGCACTGCACCAGAGGCAAGCCGGCGTCGATCATTACCGAGAACTGGCGCGTGAAGATGGCCAGCTCTTTTGAATCCACCCCTCCCCCGAACGTGGGAATGTTGAACTCTTTCCCCTTCTCGGAGAGCTTGCTGATGTTGATTTGCTCCCGCTTAAGCGAGGTGGTCGCCTCGGCCTTGGTGGCAGCCGTCCGCTCGCCCGTGACGGTTGCTCCCGCCCGGTTGACTCCTCGATATGTGAATACCGGCATGATCTGTTCCCTCCTCTTTCTTATCTGCAGTTACCGCCGGACAGGCTGTTTGCCAGTTACAGGCGGCGAAACGACCCCGCGGTTGATCAAGTCTTGTAATTCGTCTGGATTCGATGAACGCGCGAGCGCCACTTCTATCGTAATTAACTTCTGTTGATAGGCGTTCGCCAGGCTCTGATTGAACGTCTGCATTCCGGATGTGCCTGTGCCGGTCTGCATGGCCGAATAAATCTGGTGAATCTTGTCTTCGCGAATCAGGTTACGAATGGCGGCGGTGGGAATCAGAATCTCCATCACCATCGCGCGGCCCCGGCCGTCGATCTTCGGCAATAGGGACTGGCAAAGAATTCCTTCCAGCACCATTGATAATTGCGCGCGTACCTGCGGCTGTTGGTGCGCCGGAAATACGTCGATGATGCGGTTAATCGTCGACACCGCCGAGTTGGTGTGCAAGGTGGCGAACGTCAAGTGGCCCGTTTCGGCGATTCGCAGCGCCGACTCAATGGTCTCCAAGTCGCGCATTTCGCCGATCAGCACCACGTCCGGGTCTTCGCGCAGTGCGGCACGCAGCGAATTGGCGAACGAATGCGTGTCGGAATGCACCTCGCGTTGGTTCACCAGGCATTTCTTGTGATTGTGAAGGAACTCGATCGGGTCTTCGATCGTGATCATGTGCTCTTCATGCTCGTTATTGATTTTGTCGAGCATGGCTGCGAGCGTCGTCGATTTGCCCGAGCCGGTCGGTCCGGTCACGAGAACGAGGCCGCGCGGCTTATCGCAGAGCCCTCGCACGACGTTGGGCAGGCCTAGAGCATCGAAACTCTTGATCTCCCACGGAATCGTACGGAAGACGGCTGCCACCGCGCCGCGCTGGTGGAAGATGTTGCCCCGGAAACGCGCCAGGCTCTTCAATCCGAACGAGAAGTCCAGCTCGAGATTCTCCTCCAGCCGGTGCTTCTGCACGTCGGTCAGCACGCTGTAGGCCAGCGCCTTGGTGTCTGCCGCGGTGAGCGGCGGCATGTCCAGCGGGCGCAATTTGCCGTGCACGCGAATGCGTGGCGCGCTGTTGGTGGATAGATGCAAGTCGCTTCCCGACATTTCGATCATTTTCTTCAAGAGTTCGCTTAAAGTGATGCCGGCCATTTATTTCCTCCGCTTACAGAACAGTCTCGCGCAAAACTTCTTCCATCGTCGTGTGCCCCAGAGCCACTTTTAAGAGGCCGCTGCGGCGCAACGTAATCATCCCGGTTTCCAAAGCTTTCTTCTTTAATTCCAGCGCGGAAGC
>DATNLN010000261.1:0-5893 GCA_035602855.1 Candidatus Acidiferrales bacterium | reverse complement strand
TTTCGGCGGCTACAGTTCTTTTCGCGCCACCGCGCAAGTTACCCGCCTCACCACCATGTCCCGCTTCTTCCCCAAACTCGCCCGTGAACTTGCCACCTCCGGCATTAAGCGCTCGAGAGTGTATCGCGGCTCGCCCGACGCATTTCGCAAGGCGTTTTCCGCCTGGCTCGATCCTGATTTGCTCCCATCGCCGTATTTTTTCACGCGCGCGCTTTTCACTCCGCAAACTGTCGTCGATCGCCTGGGCGACGACTCGGCCACATGGGACGCCATGCTCTGGTCCCGCTGGCTTTCCGAAGCCACGCGCCAATCACGCCCCATGGACCGCTTCACGCGTGTCTCCTGGCTCGAGCTGCGCTCCTACCTGGTCAACACTCTGCTGCGCGATACCGATGCCATGAGCATGCATCACTCTCTGGAAGTCCGCGTGCCTTTCCTCGACGGCCCGCTCGTCGAATATGTCCTCGAGCTCCCCGAAGCGCTGAAGCGTAATCCCGCGCGCCCGAAAGCCTTGCTCTTCGAAGCCGTGAAAGATTTGCTGCCCGATGAAATTGTCAAACATGCCAAACGCACTTTCACTTTTCCATGGGAAACCTGGTTGCGCGGGAAATTGGGTGAACGCATAGCGATCCAGCTGGGCGATTGGTCGCCCGCTCTGGAATCCCGCCTCGATGGCCGCTTTGCGCAAACCGTCTGGAAAGATTTTCTGCGTGGTCGCACGACGTGGTCGCGCCCTTGGAGCCTGTACGTCCTGAACGAATGGGCCAAACGCAATCTCCGCGTCCCAGAATCATCCGCCGAGCCCGCTAAGAACGCCGCAACAGCTCATGTGGCCTAGATTGCCGTGGTAGGTGGCATGCGTTGCGCGCGTACGCAGAAGCCGTGCGGCCGTACTGCCGCGGGCGCGCCCCAGCGCTCAAGAACCGACCGTTGGAATCTGCCGTGACTGTTTGTGTGCTGGAAGTTGCAGACGTTTTTAATCGCCGCAGCGTTGATGAGAATGCGCGTAGCTTCCGCAACGAGGCAGTGACGAGTGATGGGCGGGCAAGTGCCCAATGAATCCAGGGTCCGTGCTCCGCGATCCGCGCCGCGCGCACTTCTTCGAACGCCAATCTCCTGATCGGCGAATTCACGCCGCCGCAAAACGCCAGAAAGACTAGCGATGAGAATCCGTCGCTGTTATTTGTGTTCAATCATTTGCGCCCGTTTCTAATAATCCGTCACTAGCGATTCGACTTGGCCACGGCGCCGGACGGGTTCAGCACAGGTTTTTTGAATCGCGCCGCAGGAGCATCGAAGCGTTCCGGTTGCAGGGAAGGGTGGGCGACCGCTGGCGCCGTTACGCTTTGGGTCCGTTCATAGAAGCAATCAGAGTGTTGCTGAGAATATGCATCACGCGAACCTCGTTTGTTGTTCGCTTCGATAGCTCCACTAATTTACGAATTGCATTTTCATGGCCTGATACCGTCTCCTGCCAGATAACGGCGCCATCCGGCAGAACTTCAAACAAATCATAGTCGCGCTCCATGCGCCCCCTTCTCGGGCAGGTAAGACTAGCATGCCACGACAGGCACACAACCTGCTGTCCAACATTGAACATCGAAACAACGCTCCCGGCACAGCGCCCGCACCCGCCCCACGGTCGCTGCCGCCACGCGCTTGGGCGAAGGTTTTCCTCGCCTGCGGTCGAACAACCCGCGGAATCTGAACTCCTCATACCGCTCCCGCCAGCGCCGCATATGCCGGTCGCTGATGCCCAGGATTTCGGCCGCTTGCCACCAGCTGATCTTCTTCGCCATCGTCAGCAACATCACTTCCTGTACCTTCATCGCCCGCTCCATGGCGGCTCGTGTGTAGGAGTTCATGCTTGCCATGGTCCCACCACCGCCCGACGGTTTACCAATTTATTCCTGAGACAGCGCGGCAAATTTCCGCCACAATATTCAGGATGGTTATCCTGGGCATCAACGCCTACCACGCTAACGCCTCCGCAGCGATTATTGCGGACGGCCGCCTGCTCGCAGCCGTGGAAGAAGAGCGCCTGAACCGCGTGAAATATGCGGCTGGCCTGCCCGTGCGCGCGATCCAATATTGCCTGGACCAGGCCAGCGTAAAACTTTCCGAAGTGGACCACATTGCCATCCCGCGCAATCCCTGGGCGCGCCTGGGCACGAAATTGCGTTTCGCGATGCGCATGCCAAAATTCGCCCTGGATCGTGCGCGCGTGATGCGGCGCTTCGCTGGAATTCACGAAGATCTCGCCGCAGCCTTTGAAACTCCGGCGGGGAAAATCCACGCGCAGTTTCATCGCATCGAACACCACACCGCGCATCTGGCCAGCGCCTATTTCGTCTCGCCCTTCGAACGCAGCGCCGTCCTTTCCGCCGATGGCCTCGGTGATTTCGCCAGCTCGATGTGGGCGCTGGGCGAAGGTGCGCGCTTGAAGCCGCTGGGCGAAATCACTTTTCCTCATTCGCTCGGCATGTATTACACCGCGCTCACGCAATACATCGGCTTCTGGAAATTTGGCGACGAATACAAGGTGATGGGTCTGGCCGCCTACGGCCAGCCGGAATTTCTCGATGAATTTCGCCGCATCGTTTACGTGGACGCCCCGCTTTCCTTTCGCCTGGGGCTGGAATATTTCACGCACCAGTCGCAAGGCGCGGACATGACCTGGCGCGATGCCGATCGCACACCCGTTCTCGGCCGCCTTTTTTCTTCGTATCTGGAGAAACGCCTCGGCCCCACGCGCCAGCCCGATCAGCCGCTGGAGCAGCGCCACCACAATCTGGCGGCCAGCATGCAGGCAGCGCTCGAAGAAGTCCTGGCCGCGCACTGGATCGCCCTCGCCGAAAAAACCGGCGAAAGATCGCTCTGCCTCGCCGGCGGCGTCGCGTTCAACTGCGTCGCGAACGGAAAAATATTCGATCACTCTCCGTTCGAGCGCGTTTATGTGCAACCGGCCGCGGGCGATGCTGGCCTTTCCGTCGGTGCGGCGTGCGCTGTGAATCACCAAGTCCTCGGGCGGCCGCGAGAATTTTTGATGGACCACGCCGGATGGGGTCCGCAATTTTCGCCACAGGAAATCCGCGCGGCCGTGGACAAATTCGCCGCCCGCGGTGACGACGTGCAGATCGCCGAACACCTCGATGAGGCCGCGCTGCTCCGCATCACCGCGCGCCACATTGGCGAAGGCAAAGTCCTCGGCTGGTTTCAGGGCCGCGTCGAATGGGGCCCGCGAGCGCTCGGGCAGCGCAGCATTCTCGCCGACCCGCGCCGACCCGAAATGAAAGACGTTCTGAACCGCCGCATCAAGCACCGCGAAACTTTTCGTCCGTTCGCGCCTTCGATTCTCGAGGAAGCTACCGGCGAATATTTCGAAAAAACTCATCCGTCGCCGTTCATGACCTTCGCTTACAACGTGCGGCCGGAAAAACGCGCCGTGATTCCCGCTCCCACGCACGTGGACGGCACCGCGCGCCTGCAAACCGTCAGCCGCACGGCGAATCCGCTCTACTGGAAACTGATTCGCGCGTTCGGAGATCTCACCGGTGTGCCGGTCGTACTGAACACTTCATTTAACGACAACGAGCCCATCGTGTGCCGCCCCGAAGAAGCTCTGGATTGTTTCCAGCGCACGCAAATGGACGTGCTGGTGATGGGCAATTTCGTTCTGGAGAAAAAATCCGTCGCCGCCAATGATGCAGAATCCGCCTTCCGCGGCGCCACGCGCGCAAAATAAATCGCCCGCATGCACATCCTGCTCCTGAACGAATACTATCCGCCCGACACTTCGGCCACCGCGAAGATGGCCGCGCAAGTCGCCGAAGCGCTCGCGCAGCGCCACCAGGTTACTGTGGTTGCTGGCCGGCCCTCGTACGATCCCGACGCGCGGTACGCCTATGCCCTGCTGCGCCGCGGCACGAGCAACAAAGTTACCGTCGAGTGCGTTGGTTCGACCGCCTACCCGCGCCACCAAATGCCGCGCCGCGTTACGAATTATCTTTCTTACCTCGCGCTTGCAGTGCCGCGGGCGCTCGCGCTTCGTCCCGATATTATTCTGGCGATGACGGACCCTCCCGTCGCGGGGATCGCCGGGGCGTTCATCGCGCGGCTGGCTGGGCGACCGTTCGTTTACAACATCCGTGACTTGTATCCGGACATGGCTGTAGGCGGCGACATTGTGCGCGCGGGCAAGTGGGTGACGCGCTGGGAAAACTTGCATCGCTGGGCGCTGAAGCAAGCGGCGCGTGTGATTGTGCTGGGCGACGACATGCGCGATCGCATCTTGGCCAAAGGCGTTGCGGCGGAACGAGTTGTCGTGGTTCGTGACGGCACCTCGGAGGCGCCTTCGCCTGGGCGGATGCCTGAGCGCAGCGATGCGATGGTGCAAGAAATTCGCCACGGATTTCCGTTTGTGGTGCTGCACGCGGGAAATTTGGGATTTTACGGGGCTTGGGACACTTTGCTTGCGGCGGCGAAAATGCTCAGCAACGAAAATACTGGTTTCGTGTTCGTAGGAGATGGCGCGAACCGCGCGGCCCTCGAATCTGCGGCGCGCAATTTGCCGAATGTAAAATTTGCGGCTTTTCGACCGGTGGAACAAATTGCGCATGTGATGATGGCGGGCGACTTGCACATCATTACCGTAAGACGCGGGCTGGAGGGCGTCGTCGTGCCCAGCAAACTGTATTCGACGCTCTCGGCGGGGCGTCCCATACTGGTCGTTGCGCCGCCGGAATCTGACGCGGCGCGCATCGTTGTCGAATCCGGGTGCGGCGTCGCTGCGGATCCCGACGATCCTGCAGCTGTCGCTGCTGCGATCCGCCAATTGCGCGCACAACCGGCACGCTTGGCCGAAATGGGCTGTCGCGCGCGGGAAACGGCGGCCAAATATGCTAGAGTTGGTGAGCTGGAACGTTTCGTCGCCATCGTAGAATCGGCAGCCAGAGAACTGACCCCATGAACGAGCCACCACTGCAATGTCGCAACACTCGGAACTGATCGCCTTCGCGGTCGCGCTGCTCGCATCGCTGTGCCTCACCGTGCCCATTCGACATCTGGCGTTGCGATACGGGATGGTGGATAAACCCGGGCCGCGCAAAGTTCATCTGAATCCGATTCCGCTGCTCGGCGGCATCGCCATTTACCTGGCCTTCGTTCTTGCCGTGGTGCTCACGCGGCATGACGCGCCTTTGCGGCAGATTATCGGCATCCTCGCCGGCGCTACCTTGCTGGCCATCATCGGCTTTCTTGACGATGGCGGCCTGCTGCATCACCAGGTAAAACTTTTCATCGGTATGCCGCTTGCCGCAGTTTTTCTGATTGCCTCCGGCATTCGCGCGCAACTTTTTTCGCAGTACATTCCTGGCCTTGCCGGATTGATTCTCGACTGGTGCCTTACCATTTTTTGGGTCGTCGGGATCACCGCTGCGTTCAGCATTCTGGATCACATGGACGGCCTGTGCGCGGGAATCGCCGCGGTGGCCGCCGGCTTCTTCACGTTCTCGGCCTGCGCCAACGGACAGACCATGGTGTCCACGCTGGCCGCCGCTACTCTGGGCGCCGCGCTCGGTTTTCTGCGCTGGAATTTCAATCCCGCGAAAATTTTTATGGGCGACGGCGGCGCCATGCTCCTGGGTTTCCTGATGGCCACGCTCGGGCTGAAAATTCGTCCCGATGGAGCGCTGTTCCCGCACACATGGCTGGTTCCGGTGCTCATTCTCGGCGTGCCGATTTTTGACACCACGCTCGTCTCGATTTCGCGCGCGCGCCGTGGGCTGCTGCCCTTCACTTCTCCTGGCAAGGACCACACCGCGCACCGCCTGTCGAATCTGGGCCTGGGTCATCGCGGCGCCGTCCTGGTGCTTTACGCGCTGGCGATTATTCT
>DATNLN010000207.1:0-6092 GCA_035602855.1 Candidatus Acidiferrales bacterium | reverse complement strand
GGAAGCTGGCGAATATTATTTCGACCATCCGGTCACCTCGCGCGAAGTTTTCTGGCAGCTCGCCCTGGGCAAAATTTTCGTTCACACCGTCACCATTCCCGAAGGCTGGACGATGTTCGATATCGCCGACGAACTGGACCGGCAAGGCGTCTGTACCCGAGAAGGCTTTCTTGAAGCCGCGCAAGACACCAGCCTGATTTCAGACTTTGCGCCGCAAGCGCACAACCTCGAGGGCTATCTGTTTCCTTCCACCTACGAATTTACGCACCACACCACCTGCGAACAGGCTACCAAGCGCATGGTCCAGAATTTCCGCGCCGTCTGGGAATCGCTGATTCCCTCCGGCACCGCGAATCTTCCCGATGGCCTCACCGCTGACCAAGTCGTCACTCTGGCTTCCCTCGTCGAACGCGAGACGCCGCGCAAGGAAGAGCGCCCCCTGGTAGCCGGCGTGTTTTACAATCGCATCAAACGCGGCGGTCCCTTGCAGTGTGACCCCACGGTCGCATACGCTCTGGAACTCGCTGGTCACCCGGTGAAAGTCGTGCGCTCCAAGGATCTGCAGATCGTTTCGCCATACAACACGTACAGAAATCCCGGTCTGCCTCCCGGCCCAATCGCCAACCCCGGAGAAGCCTCTCTGCGCGCTGCCCTGGCGCCCGCCCAGACGGACTACCTCTACTTCGTCGCCAACGATAGCGGCGGACATTTTTTCAGCAAGACGCTCGCCGAGCACAACCGCAACGTCGCGCGCTATCGCAGCCTGCTGTCCCGCGACGCGCAACCTGTCGCCGAACAGAAGCAACCCGCGCATCGAGGCCCGTCGTGAGTCCCGCCCGCTCCGACACACATCACGAAGGCGGCTCGCCGACCAAGAAGGCGCTGATCCTTGAAGTCGCCGAGGGCCTCGGCAAGCCGCGCTACACTCCCGCTGAGATCGAACAGATTCGCCGCCGGTTAATCGCGCAACTCGGCGCGCCAGGAAAAACTTCGCCGGACTATATCGTCAGCGTCCTGGAAGAAGCGGGATTGCGTGTCGTATGGTCCACGCGCTCCGATACCGACGGCCGTTACGAAGAAGAATTCACCGACCTGCTTCATTTCTCCACGCTCGAAGAAGCCGAAATGTGCCTGGTGCGCCTCGATGAGCTGCTCCGCAAATTCCTCCTGGAACACGAGCAAGCCGCCAGCGAACGGGTCCGCGAAGTCGCGCGCCTCGGCCGACGCCGCGCTGAAATGATTTCGCGCAACCACAAAGTGGACGCCAGCAAACGCGCGCAAAAAGAAGAAATCGCTCACTGGTTCGCAATCTGGCTGGAAACGCCCGACGCCTTCTTCGATTGGCTGGAAGTTCGCAAACAATCTCCCGAGTTCAAGAATAAGTTCCCTCTGCCCGGGCTCGAAGAAGACCTGCCCGGCGCCGCGGAAGAATAAATCCGTGTACCTGCTCGAAATTGAACCGCTCGATCTCGGCACTGACGTCCGCGCCATGGGCCTCGAGCTAACCGAAGCGGACGAAAATCGCGAGCCGATCCGCGGCGCCGACGCCGCCAAAATATGGTCGCGCGTTCTACTTGCTGTCGCCGCCCCTGAAAACTGGGCGCTCGATTTCTTCAGCCATCTCGACCGTCTGCGCGATTATTGCCAGCGCCATCAGATCCCCTACCGCGACGCGACAAAGCACTCAATCGTGCTGCCCGCACCCGAGCTTGCCGTCCTCGAACCTCTGCTGGATCGTTTTCAGGCTGAAACCTTTGGCGCTCGCGTCGGAGGCCCGCTCGCCGAAGGCGATCCAACTCTTGAAGGCGAACTCGCGCGTCGCGGCGTGGACGCTTACCACAGCGCATTCGCCAAATACTCGCTCTGCGCCATCTGCAATTTCGAAGACGGCTCGCTCATCATCCTCAGCGAAAAGCTTTGGGCGAGCGAAGTCATTCGCCGCGTGCGCCCGGCACTCCAGGGCCAGGAAATCGAGATTCGCTTGGCCACCTAACGCCTGCCGTCCCTATTGTTTAATGCGCGACCCTAGGCCTTCGGTACTATTTCCATAATCAGTGGTCCTAGTACAAACTTGTAGCGAGTGGAACTGTATGACACGTGTCTCTCGCGAGTTAACCATGCAGAGCGACCCAACGATCCCCAATGCCCGGGCCTTCGTCCGCAGCCTCAATGTGCTGCTTAAGTACGCTCGGCTCTATGGTTTAGAGCATTCCCGCTCGGCCGGCCAATTCGATTCCGCATGGTCGGAATTGCAGGCAGCGGTAGGAGCAGCGGGGCAAGGTGGCCTTCTGCTGGGAGCCTCCGGTTCGCAGCTTCTGCTCGATGGCGTCCCCCTGGAATCCAGCCCCGCCGAACGTAATTTCGCTGATTTCCTCAACGCCTCCGGAGTCGCCAGCATCGGTTTCCTTCCTCGCGTCGAGCGCGCAGAATTCTCCAATCTGGTGAAGTGCTTCATGGAAACGGGCCCGAAGGCTGTACCACTCGCCGACCGCCTCGCAGTCTATTTCACCAGTCGCGGCTACTCCGGCATCCGCGTCAACGAGATTCGCTTCGTCGCGGAAGACTCGGGATTTTCCGACGCGCGCATGGCCGCCACTCTCACCGCAAAAACTCTGGGCGCCGACGCCGAGCGCATCCAGGAATGGTTCCGCAGCCCGGAAAAAATGATTCAGCTGATCGCCGCCGCTGAAGGCGAACATGGTGGGCCAGGTGCGCCCGGAACCGGCGGCAGCGGCGGAACAGTACCCGGCTCGTTCTACGCGGGAGGAAGCGGCACAGGAACCGGCACGGGAACTGATACAGCCTTCGGCGAAGGGTTCGGCCCAGGATTCGGCCCCGGTTCTGGCGCAGGGACCGGCGCAGGTTTCGGTACCGGAAATTTCCTCGTGGCCGGGCTCGGCTCTGGCGTTGGCGCCGGCACCGGAACGGGCGGAGGCGGCGTCGCCGGCTTGGCCGGCGGGATCGGCCAACTGGAAGAAGCTGAACTGCACAGTCTGCTCAGACTGCTCGCCCAGTTCGGTGAAGCTCAATCGGCCAAGAATCCGGATCTGGACGCTACAGCGTGGCGGCTAAAAATTTCGGCCCTCCCGCAAAATGCGCAAGTCACTCTGCAGCAGGCGCTCGCCACCGTCGCCGCGCAATCACCCAACGCGAAAATGGACGAGAACACCATGCTGCGTCTGGCTGAAGATCTCGCCATCCGTTTCGCCATCGATCGCTACCAACGCGGCGAAGTGAAGGTCAACGCCGTCCGCCAGATGCTGGACCGCATGGGCCACGAACTCACGACGCTGCGCAAACTGCTCAAATCGCGCGAAGAAAAACTCGCCCACGCCGGCATGTCCGTTGAATCGCACGCCGACGTTCTCGATCGCCAGTTCTGGGCCGCCGTGCCGGACTCCGGCAAAAAAACCGTGCTCATGTCTTCTGAAGCGTGGTGCATTCCGCCGCGCAACGTGCAGCAGTACGTCGAAGAACTCATGGGCCGCGGCGAATCAGACGCGGCTGGAGACATCCTTTTGCACTACGCATCCTGCGTCGGCAATTCCGACGCCGAGGCGCGCAAGAAAGCCGCGATCGGCCTCGGCCAACTGGCCGGGCTCTACAGCAAAGCCGCCAGCCAGCGCCTGCAAGACACTCTGGCCAAAATTGGCTTGGCCATGGCCGCGGAAAAAGACCCCGAACTGCAAACGCTGCTCAGCGCCGCCTTTGTCCGCCTCAGTCAGGAATCCGCCGCGCGCCGTTACTTTCGCGCCGTGCAACAAGCCATCGATTCACTGGCGGACCTGGAAGGCTCGCGTCCGAGCTGGGTGCAAACATTGCGTCCTCGCATCGGCGTGGATAATCGCATTCCAGAGTTCATCGAAGAGGCCATTGTCGCCGAAACGATGCCGGACGGTTTGGTCGGCGTGCTGATGCGCGTGCCGCAGGGCGCAGCCGAACATCTGTCCGTGCGCCTGGCGCGTACTTCGCGACGCACCGAACGCGAAAGCATCGTCCATCTTGCCAAGGCCGTAGGCGCGCCGTGCGTGCGCTACCTCAAGGAATCGCTCAAGAACGACGCGCCCGCCAAAGCCGCAACTGTCATCGGCCTGCTCAGCCGCCTCGATCCGGCAGCCGTCGACGAACTGCTGCCGCGCCGGCTCCGCGACGGCGGCCGCGGTTTCCACGATGCCGTCGTGCGCCAGCTGTCGACTGCCGGTGCTCCCGAGCGCGGCAAGCTCCTCACCGATTCGCTGGAAATGTTCGACGTGATGATCGTTCCCCTCGCGCTCGACGAAATCGGCATGTGCGGCGACGGCGATACGGCCCCCAAACTTCTGCGCCTTGCCGAAGGTGAAATATTGCCGCAAGGCCCCGAATACCTACGCGTGAAGGCCATCGAAGCGCTCGGCCGCATGCGCGCCCCCGCCGCCGCCGGCCACCTGCGCCGCTTCGTCGAAGAGCGCAAGACCTTCGGCTGGGTTTACCCCGACGAAATTCGCATGGCCGCAGCTCAGGCGCTCGTCAAACTCGATCCCGCCTGGATTCAAGAATTCTTGCCGCAGTCAGGTTTGGACGCAAAGGTCTTTCAACTCGCGCCCCTCGATGCCATTCCGGAACGCGATTTCGTGCGCCATCGCCGCTACCGCCGCGTCCGGCTGCCGCGCAACGTGCCCGCCGTGGTTACCTCGGCGAAGGGGAAATATTCTTCCGCGATCAGCGTGCTCAGCCTCGATGGCGGCCTTTTGAGCGGTGAACTGCAACTCCCCGTCGGCACCGAGGCCACCTTGAAAATCCCCGCGGGCCTGCGTTCCATAAGCATGCACGCCGTCGTTCGCTTCGTGCGCTCGCATCAGGCCGGTTTCGAAATGGTCGGCATGAATCTGGAAGACCGCGCCAAACTCCGCCGCCTGCTCGTTTCCCTCGGCGGCAACGATCTCCCTGGCCCAGCCGCTGCTCCCGAAAACAGCCTGCTCGACGGCTAAGCCTCGCTCTAATCCGCCACGACTCCGCGCGCACCAAACCCCCAAACTGCCAATCCATTCGCGCATCGTTTCTTCGAAATTTTTCTGCTAAGCTCCGCCCCGCCGGATAGAATGTCCCGCGCATCGGCCTGCGGCAGTTCGCCTGCAAGGGAGGAACTCAAGCGTGTTGACTGCAACTCAAAGCGTTTTCATCGTCCTGCTTTGCGTCCTGTTCACCCTGGTCTTTTTATGGTTGATGCGCCGCTTCTGGCCCTCCAGCCAGCGCCGCGAACACAACGAAATCATCGGCTGGCAAGTCAGCGTCCTGGGCACCACCTACGCCGTCATCATGGGCTTCATGCTCTACGCCGTCTGGACCGACTTCAATGCCGCCGAAATGACCGCCGACTCCGAGGCCAATTGTCTGGTCAACGTGTTCCGCCTCTCCGAGGGCCTGGCTCCCAACGATCGCGATCAGATCCAGAAACTTTCGCGAGAGTACGCCGACACGATGATCAACGAAGAGTGGCCCGCCATGAATGAAGGCAACTTAAGCTTGAACGGACACCGCATTATCACAGAGCTGTGGGCCGCGACGATGCAGGCCAAGCCCGCCAGTCTCGGCGAACAAACCAGCTGGAACCACGTCCTCACGGAACTCACCAACATGACCGAACATCGCCGCCTGCGCGAATTGCAAAGCAAATCAAAGCTCCCCGGCATCTTGTGGGTGGTCCTGATTGTAGGCGGAGTGATTACCACATTGTCGTCGTGTTTATTCGGCACCGACAATTTCAAACTCCACGCGATACAAGTATTCTCCCTTTCCCTCCTGCTGGCTCTTGCGCTCGTCGCGATCGCCGACATCGATCGGCCCTTTCGCGGCGCTGTCCACGTAAATCCTCTCGGATTCGAACACGCTCGCGAGACTTTTTCGGAATCCAAAGCCGGATTCAAATGACGCCGCCTCCGGGTAACGGATGACCGAATGTTGGCAATGTGCGCCTCTCCGGCTATGATGAGCGCCGTTGCAATCTTTGCGCAGGACGGAAGATCGATGGAACTCTCGCAGCAAAATCAATGGAAGAAACAAGCCGGCGAGGCCGCCGCGATGCTGGTTGAGGAGGGAATGGTCGTCGGTCTCGG
>DATNLN010000135.1:0-3407 GCA_035602855.1 Candidatus Acidiferrales bacterium | reverse complement strand
CACGTCTTGCCTCTGGATTGTCTGCGCGCCTGACTTCCCTTGCAGCGAGATTTCCTTGTCCGACACACTCAAAAACGTTCCGGAGTCCTTCTTCGAGGTTTCAACCACTTGAATTTTCTGCCCCGCTTGCAGCGCGTTCAGGTTCTCCCATTGAGCTGAAACCACACAAGGCATTCCCAAAAGGCAAGCCAAAATCCAGAGTTTTCGCATTGTGATCTGACTCCTCCGATCAGTCCCTGCTTAGTCCGTTGTGCAAATGCTACTCCCACCACTCGACAATTCTTCCGAGCCGGTGGCCTTCCGAAAGTATCAGCGCAGGCACTGGCGCGGTCGCACCTGGCAGGGTGAGTGAGGTGACGATCGTACGGATCGACCAGCCGCCGTTGCTGAGCACAAATTTGACAACGACAACCTGGCGCGTCTCGGGGGTATCGATCGTAAAGGTTCCAGTACAGTCCGGGAAGGCTGTTTTCGCTCGTGACAGGCCATCATTGGCGCAGGCTGGGTTCTTCGCAATAGAGATGACCTGAAGCTTTCCTGTAGATTTTCTGAAGCCAGAAGGCCTTGTTTTTCTGTGGGTTAGCTTTTGGAGCGCTTCAAATAGCTGCTTTGCACGTAGGAAGCAAAGTCGTAGAATTAACCCAGCCTAACGTCCTGCATCGCATGCTCTCCGATACCATCCACTTCGAAGGCTTCGAACTCGACCCAAGTTCCTTTGAGCTTCGCCAGGATGGCCGCCTCGTCAAACTGGAGCGTATCCCTCTGCAGTTGCTCTTCTTGCTCGCCGAAAATCGCCAGCGTCTCGTGACGCGCGAAGAAATCCTTCGCGACATCTGGGGTGAAAACGTATTTGTTGATGCCGATAACAGTATTAACACCGCTGTCAGAAAAGCCCGCCAAGCCTTAAAGGACGATCCCGAAAATCCTCGTTTCCTGCGCACAGTTCCGGGGAAAGGCTATCGGTTCACGGCGCAAGTAGACACAGCAGCCTCGCCTGCGCTGCCCGGCGGAGCTGGATTCCCAGAACAGCTGGCCAGGGAAATCCCCGAACTAGCGATCGGCGCTCCGCCGTTTCGCCCCCAATTCAGAAAGTTGGCGATCCGGACGACCGTCAGCCTTTTGCTGCTCGTGACCGCCGCGGTCATCTTCCGTTCGCATCGGATCGCGCATCCCCCGCCGGCCCCAAGGAAGGCGATGCTTGCGGTGCTGCCATTCGTGAACCTCAGTGGAAATCCCGGCGAGGAATATTTTACGGACGGGATGACGGAAGAAATCATTACGCAGCTGGGAAGCCTGGAACCAGACCAACTGGGAGTTATCGCGCGGACATCTTCCATGCAATACAAGGGCGCACAAAAAAGCGCTGCACAGGTCGCGCGCGAGCTTGGAGTGGACTACTTGCTCGAGGGAAGCGTCCGGCGCAACGAAAAGCGCGTGCGCGTCACCGCTCAGCTGATCCAAGCCAGCGATCAGACCCATTTGTGGGCGGCGGATTTTGATCGGGATACGGGTGACGTTTTGAAACTGCAGAGCGACCTGGCGCTGGCCATCTCGAGCAAGATCGAATTGACGCTGTCGCCTCCCGTGCGCACCCGCCTCACGGAAGCGCCGCCAGTCAATACCGCAGCTCACGATACGTACCTGCAAGGACTCCATGACTGGGATCTCCGAACCAAACCTGGCATCGAGCGCTCGATCGCCGAATTCCAGGGCGCGATTGCGCTTGATCCCCAATACGCTCCCGCCCACGCGGCGCTTGCTCGCGCCTATAGCCTGGCACCCGTGGTTGGTGCGATGACGTCCCTAGAGTCTATGCCCAAGGCGCGAGATGCGGCGCTGCGCACGATTGAGCTCGATCCCGATCTCGCCTCCGGTCACACGACTCTAGGCTTCGTTAAGGCGCATTACGAATTTGACTGGCCCGGTGCTGAGCGTGAATATCTGCGAGCGCTCGCATTGAATCCCAACGACGCTTACGCCCACCTGTTCTATTCCAATAGCTATCTCTCACCGCTGGGGCGTCACGCGGAAGCCATTGAAGAGATGCAGAAGGCGATTGCCCTCGATCCATTCTCTGCGCCAGTCCAATCGTTTCTCGGCCGCACTTACATTTGGGCTCGGCAATTCGACAGGGCGCTGGCGCAATTCCGGAAATGTGCCGACATGTTTCCCGGATTCGCAATCGATCACGAACGCACAGCACAGCTCTATGCTTTCCGGGGCAGGTTTGCTGACGCGATCGCCGAAGACACCAAAGCGCGACTGCTTTCAGGGGAAGATGCCAAATCCGCGCTGAAGAAGGAAGCTGCACTCCAGCGTGCGTTGACGGCGGATGGTTCACCGGGCTACTGGAAGAAGCTGCTTGAATTGACGCAGATGACGGACAATCCGCCCGAGACATATCAGTCGCCGTTTGGGACGGCGATCTTGTACGCCCATCTCGGCCAGAAGACCAAAGCTCTGGACTCCCTCGAAAATGCCTATCAGCAGCGCTCGCTTGCGATGACCGAGATCGCTATCGAACCCGCGTTCGACTCAATTCGAGGTGAACCACGATTTCAAGACCTGCTTCGACACATACGATTAGAGGGTGAGGTCACCAAGAAATGATTGCTGGAGCGCTTCGAGCCTAGAATTTCTTAATTTTGGTTGACGGATGGAAGTCACTTTTTTGCGGCGAATCGGATCGGTTGAGGAGGATCTGTTTTTGCATTAAAGTTTGGGCTGTTGTCGAATTAAGTAGGAGGACGCGATGGAGGTGATCTGGCTCGCGGCGTTGATTCTGGGCTCGGGGTTTGCCATCGCTTCAGGACAGGGCGCGAAATGGAAAATCCTCAACGCGGTCATTATCCTGGTGTGCATGGGTCTGGGGTTCGGCCTGGGGTACGCGGTGGGTTTAGGAAGCGAAAATATGGGATTCGTCCGCAACCAGGCTGTACCGTTCGCGATGATGTTCGGGATCGTGGGAGCGATGACATGCGTGGCGCGTAACACGTGGAGCTCTAGGGGATAAATCATTGGAGGGGTTTGTCGATGAAATTGATCGTTTCTTCCGGTGGTGGTCCGTCGGGTTATCGAGACATTCGGGTTCGAGGGCGAGTCTCAGCAACTCGGCACTCACATCTTCGGTTTCCGGAGTGAATAACTGCCCCGCCAGCGAAATAGTTCGAATTTGTTTTGCACCTCTAAAGCCTCTGGGTGCTTGGCTTAGGAAGCGCAGACGCCGCGAAGATAGATTATTCCCCATACTCGGTCGCAATTCCGTTGACAACAACGTAGCAGAAGCACAGGGTGGTTACGGACCTGGGATTCTTCAGTTCACCTGAACGCAACGGAAGTTATCTGAACCACCCCTCGCCAAGATAACCAGCAAGACCTTAAAGGAGATCCATGAATACTATTACACG
>DATNLN010000132.1:0-16572 GCA_035602855.1 Candidatus Acidiferrales bacterium | reverse complement strand
CGCGTCAGCACGTGGCTGTGGAGCCTCGCGTCCTTTGGCGGGGCGCTCGCTCCAGGATTGAACTGGTTTTTAGGCGCGCGATTGCTTTTAGGGGTAAGCGAATCGCCCACGTTTCCCGCGAATGCCAAAGCGATCGGTTATTGGTTCGGCCGCGCTGAAAGAAGTCTGGCAATGGCCATCACCGATGCGGCGGCAAAGTTCGCGGCAGCCATCGGAGTCCCTTTCATCGGCTTACTGGTCTTGCATTTTGGCTGGCGCTGGAGTTTTGCGGCGACGGGGCTCATCAGTTTTGTTTATTTTGTATTGTTTTACGCGATCTATCGCAATCCGAGTGAGGATCGCGGGCTTTCCGTCACCGAATTGCACTTCATCGCGGAGAGCGGCGCGCAGCCGGAAGATGCGACCGCAGCGCAACGCGGCGCTTCGCTCGGTTATCTGCTGCAGCAACGCAAAGTGTACGGTTTGGCGCTGGGATGGGGCGCTTACAATTACACTTTCTTCCTGCTTCTGAACTGGCTCCCCAGTTATCTTTCGATTTCGCAGCACGTGGATTTGCTGCACTCCGTTTTTTACACCAGCGTCCCGTGGCTGTGGGCTACTTTCACAGATTTGCTGGTGGGCGGATGGCTGGTGGACGCGTTGATTCAGCGGGGATGGAATGCCAACCGCGTTCGCCAAAGTGTTATGGTCGGAGGGATGGCGATGGGCTTGGCGATTCTGGGCACCACGCGGGCGCATAGCCCAATGGCCGCGCTGGTGTGGATCAGTCTGGCGCTGGGCGGCCTGGCCGCAGCCGCGCCGGTAGCGTGGACGGTTCCTTCGCTGATTGCGCCGCGGGAAAGCGTGGGCACAGTTGGCGGAATTGTGAATTTCTGCGGGCAGATCGCCGCGATTTCCGCGCCCATCGTCACGGGTTACATTGTCGCCGCAACACATTCCTTCGCGGCGGCGTTCGCCACCTGCACCGTGATTCTTTTTCTGGGGATTGTGGGATATATCTTCCTGCTGGGGCGCATCGAGCCTATTCCCGAGCCGATGGAACATGAGGCTCTCGAATAGGATCTCGAACGCTCGGTTCTGGCGAGCAAAAATTTCCGAGGTGCCACGAATGCCATTGATGCGATTAATTCGTCGTTCGACAGCTCCGACGCTGCTGCTGACTCTGATTCTGGCATTATGCGCGCTTTCGCTAGTTGTGAATGCACGGGAGGCAGGGCGGCAGAAATACCTTTTCTATGTGGGCACGTACACCGACCACGGCAGCAAGGGCATTTACGCGTACCGCTTCGATTCCGCCACCGGCGAGTCCACTTCGCTCGGACTAGCGGCCGAGAGTACTGCTCCCTCATTTCTCGCGATTGCCCCGAGCGGACGATTCCTCTACGCCGTCAACGAGCTTTCGCAATTCAACGGGCAGCCCACCGGGGCGGTGAGCGCGTTCGCCATCCAGCCAAAGACTGCGAAGCTTACGCCATTGAATCAAGTTCCATCGCGCGGTGAAGGGCCCGCGCACATTGCGCTGGATCGCAGCGGCAAATACGCGCTGGTTTCCAATTACGATCGCGGAAGCATCGCCGTATTTCCGCTGCTGCGGGACGGCCGCCTCGGTGAAGCCACGGCGTTCGTCCAGCATAAAGGATCGAGCGTGAATAAAGAGCGCCAGGAGGGGCCGCACGCTCACGCCGCCGTGTTTTCGCCCGACAATCGCTTTGTAATTGTTGCGGACCTGGGGCTCGATCAGTTGCTGACCTACCGTTTCGACGCGGCGGACGGATCCTTAGGCAGCGATCCCCAGATCGTGCGCGCCGTGCCGACGGCCGGACCGCGACACCTGGTGTTCGATCCCACGGGTCGGTATCTATACGTGATCAACGAAATGGCATCGACTGTGGTGGCGTATGCCTACGACGCGGCGAATGGCACGCTCAGCGAATTGCAGATTGTTTCCGCGCTCCCCAAAGGATTTCCGGGAACGAGCGAGGCGGCGGAAATTGAGATGCATTCTTCGGGCAGGTTTCTTTTTGCTTCCAATCGCGGAGACGACAGCATCGCGGTATTCGCAGTCAACGCGAAGGACGGCACGCTGACGCCGGTGGAAGTCGACTCAACCGGCGGAAAAACGCCGCGCAATTTCGTGCTCGATCCCAGCGGCGCCTGGCTGCTGGCTGCGAACCAGGATTCCGACAATATCGTGGTTTTTCGCGTTGATCCTGGCACCGGGCACCTTACACGCAGCGGCCCGGAGCTGCATGTGTCCTCGCCCGTTTGCGTGCGGTTCGTGCCGGAGCCGTAAATTACGCTGACGCGATGCTCGGTCCGCGTCGCAATGCGCTGCATCGCGCGATGAGCAACAAATTTTGCTAATTCATTTTAGCAATTCCCACAAAAAGGGGAATCACGCCAATGAACTTTCGCCTTCTCGCTCTACTTGCGGTTGCGGTTCCGGCGACTTTAACCGCGCAATCATCAACGCAAACAATTGATGGCTGGAAAATGCAAGACGCCGCGAAAGTTGCCGCAGAAGCCGCGATCATTTCGACGGCCGGTTTCGAGCCGCAGGGCTGGTACGCTGCAACGGTTCCGGGGACCGTGCTCACTACGCTGGTGAACAACGGCGTGTACCCGGAACCGCTGTATGGCGAGAATATGCGCGCGATTCCCGAGAGCCTGAACAAGGCGAGCTATTGGTATCGCACCACGTTCAGCGTGCCGGCGGCGTACAGAGCCCGTCATATCTGGATTCATTTCGGCGGCATCAACTACAGCGCGCAGATCTGGGTGAACGGCCACGAAGTGGGAACCATGCGCGGCGCTTTTATACGCGGTGATTTCGATGTCTCGCAATTTGTGCAGCCGGGCCGCCGCTTCGTCTTGGCTGTGCTGATTGCCCCTCAGCCGCACCCGGGCGTTCCGCACGAACACACCGTTGCGCTGGGCGTAGGCCAGAACGGAGGCGAGACGGCGGTTGACGGCCCGACCTTTCTTTCCACCATCGGGTGGGACTGGCTTCCTGCCATCCGCGATCGTGATACGGGCCTCTGGCTTCCGGTAACGATGGATGCAACCGGTCCTGTCCTGGTGAAAGATCCATTCATTACCAGCGATTTATCCGCGAGACACGACACCGCAGACCTGCACGCTTCCGCTACGCTGGAAAATAAATCAGCCAAGCCCGTCACCGGGACACTTACAGGCGTGATTCGATTGCAGAACGCGCCGGCGCAGAACGCACCGGCGCAGAATTCACGCGAGGGTGAGATTACCTTCCACAAATCCGTGACTATTGCCGCCCATGGCACGGAAGCGATCGCGCTCGACAGCATATCCACGCCGGAATTGCACATTTCTGATCCGAAGTTGTGGTGGCCCAACGGCTATGGTCCGCAGAACCTTTACACCCTGACGCTGCGCTTCGACGTCGGAAAAACTTCCTCGGACCGTAATTCGCAACAGTTTGGCATTCGCAAGATCGAATACCAGGTAGGCGGCTCGGAGAACCTGACGCTCACCGTGAACGGAGTTCGCGTGATGGCGCGCGGCGGGAACTGGGGCCTCGACGAAGCAATGAAACGGATTCCGCGGGAGCGATTGGACGCGCAGTTTCACATGCACGCGCTGGCGAATTTGAACATTATCCGCAACTGGGTGGGGCAGAGCACCAGCCCCGACTTCTACGACATGGCGGACAAGTATGGAATCCTGCTGTGGGATGAGTTCTTTCAGCCCAATCCGCTTGACGGTCCGGACGTGAGCGATATTCCCACCTATCTCGCCAACGTCACCGATAAAGTGTTGCGCTACCGCAACCATCCATCCATCGCGCTGTGGTGCGCGCGCAATGAAGGCTATCCGCCGAAAGAGCTTGATGACACGTTGCAGACGCTGATGAGCCGCCTGGATCCGACGCGGCTGTATCAATCGAACTCCTCAGCCGGCCGCGGCGTCGCGTCGCATGGTCCTTATTACTGGCGATCGCCGCGCTTTTTCTACGTGATTCACGAAAGTTTCAAGACCGAGACGGGCTCGGTCTCCATTCCCACCATCGAATCCATTCAGGGCATGATGCCGCAAAAAGATTGGGAGACGATTAATGACGATTGGGCTCAGCACGACATGGCGGCGGGCGCGCAACGCGGCAATGAGTTCCCCGTTTCCCTCGCAGTGCGTTACGGACACATTCGCAATCTTGCCGACTTCGTTCAGAAGGGGCAGCTGGCCACGTTTGAAGCTTTCCGCGCTATGTATGAGGGCCGAAACCCGGAGATGTTCAAGACCACGACGGGCGTGATTACCTGGATGAGCCACCCAGCCCAGCCCAGCTTCGTTTGGCAGCTCTACCATTATGACCTCGAGCCCAATGCTGCGTTATACGCGGTGAAGAAGGCCTCCGAAACTGTGCACGTGCAGTTCAATGAAGAAAATCGGGAAATCGAGGTGGTCAACAATCGTCCGGACGCGCTCGACGCGCTCCAGGTCAAGGCGCTCATCTATCGTTTTGACGGTACGCTTGATTCACAAAAGACTTATCCGGTGGCTCAGGCCCCCGGCAGCAGCACGATCAAGGTCGCGCCAATCGAGGTGGGCGCGCGCATCAGCCCGCTCTACTTCATCAAGCTCGAGCTTAGCGATCGAAGCGGACAGCTGCTATCCAGCAACTTGTACTGGCAGCATGTTGCGCAGGACCAGTTCGAAGGCCTAATGAAGCTTCCCACGGTCATGCTCGACGCCGAAGCCAGCGCTCGCGCCGAGGGCGACAAAACGATCGTGACCGCAACGTTGCACAACAACACCAGCCACATTGCGCTGCTCTCGCATCTACAGCTTCATCAGAAGAAAAGCGGCCGCCGAGTGCTGCCTGTCTTTTACTCCGACAACTATATTTCATTGGTGCCCGGCGAATCCTCGACCGTCGCAATCGAAGCGGCAACGCAAGACTTACAGGGAGACTTGCCACTGATCGAACTGGATGGATACAACGTTGATGTGAAGCCTGTTGACGGTCCGGTTTCAATCGTGGCCAACGTCAACGCGCAGCCGTCCCACTGGCCTGCATCCGATATCGTTCCTGATGGCAGGTAAATCAATTGCATCCGTTTCTAGAGTGCGATATGACAAATGAGCAAGTCCGTGTATGGGAGTTACCTCCGAGTCGCCGACGGTCCCGGAATGGATCGGTTCAGCTAACGCTTGGGCGTTTTGCGGCAGCGACGGCGGGTAGTGCGCCAGGACCGGTCAATGAGGTCAAACAGGTCCAAGGGGGCAACACAATGGATGATCCGAATTACCTAGCGCTGAATGCCGCATACAAAATAATCCCCTCACCAGTCGGAGATTTGCAGCTGGTCGCTGGCGACCACGGCCTGCTCGCCATCCATTGGCACAACGCCAAACCGAAAAGCGCTCGATCACCCAAGCTCGTCGCAAATGACAATCACCCAATCCTCCTTGAGGCCGAACGCCAACTGCAACAATATTTCCAGCGCGATCGAAAGTCGTTTTCTCTGCAACTCCAGCTGATCGGAACCCGATTCCAGATCCAGGTATGGCACGCGCTGCAGGCAATCCCCTTTGGCGAAACGCGCAGCTACGGGCAACTCGCACGCCAACTCGGCAATCCGAACGCCATGAGAGCCGTCGGCGCGGCCAACGGCAGGAACCCGATCCCCATCGTTGTTCCGTGCCATCGCGTGATCGGAGCATCCGGCGACTTAGTTGGATTCGGCGGTGGCGTGAAGATCAAAGCCCAGCTGCTCGAACTCGAACGTGCCGCAACGGTTTCAACCAAGCCCAGCCAATTGCCGCTTGCCATGGCGGCCGGCTCAGGTTCATTCAAAGGGTAAGTAGATTATCCCGGAGATTGCTCCGACTCTCCCGTCGATGTCTGCGGCGACTACGCTAACAATCGAAAAGTTAAGAACGCGAAAGAAAAACTCGATCTGCCGCATATTCGTTGGAACATTTTTCCCGAATCAATCATCCAAGCCAGAGAGAAAACAGCGCCGCAACCGCAGCCACGGGCCAGCCACGGCCGGTCGCTAAGGTCTTCGCCGCAGTCCCGTCCGGCCGCTAGCCGGATCGACTCGTCGCAAGACTGGGCGCCCGAGCGCCGCCCGCGCCGCGTCCGTTCTAAGGGCCTACGGGATTCCCCCGAGTCAGCCGTGCATCAAAGCGTGAGAAAATTGCCATGTAACCCGTCGCGGAGGTTGCCATGATCAAAGAGTTCATCGCCAGCTGGCCTGTCATCAAACAAATCGCCGGTCGGGCCGATGGCACGGGAGTCGAAGCGATGAGCGAGCGCACGCTGCACATGCGCCCCAAGAACGATGGCGCCGAAGTGGCCCACTCGGTCTGCCCCTACTGTGCCGTGGGCTGCGGCCAGCTGGTGTTTCACCGGGGTAATCAGCTCATTTCAATCGAAGGCAATCCCGCCTCACCACTCTCGCGCGGTCGTTTGTGCCCGAAAGGCTCGGACAGCTTCGAACTCACCACGCACTCCCAACGCCTGAAAAAAGTCAAATACCGCCGCCCCCAATCCGCCGAGTGGGAAGATTTGGACCTCGAGAAGGCGATGGACATGATCGCCGACCGTCTATGGGAAAGCCGCAACAAGAATTTCGCTGAAACGCAGGACGGCCAGAGCCTGATGCAGAACAAGACCGTCGCCCACTTGGGTGGCGCGACGCTCGATAACGAGGAAAATTACCTCATCAAAAAAGTGTTTACGGCCGGACTGGGCATGGTCTGCATCAGCAATCAGGCCAGAATATGACATAGCTCGACGGTGCCCGGTCTGGGCACCACCTACGGAAGGGGCGGAGCAACCACGGCACCGAGTGACCTGGTGAACTCGGACGTGATCCTTATTATGGGCTCGAACATGGCCGAGAACCATCCGGTCGGATTCCAGTGGGTGATCGAAGCCAAGGAACATCACGGCGCGCACCTGATTCACGTGGATCCGCGCTTCAGCCGCACATCCGCCGTAGCCAATACTTGGGTTCCTCTGCGTGCAGGCTCCGACATCCTCTTCCTGGGCGGCATCATTAATCACGTTCTGCAGAACGAATTGGACTTCCGCGAATACGTCGTTCATTACACCAACGCGTCGGTAATTATTCCTGAATCCTTTAAGGACACCGAAGAGCTAGGGGGGATCTTTTCTGGTTGGGATCCAGAGAAGAAGCAGTACGACACGACGTCATGGCTTTATCAAGGCGTCCAAAACGCGAGCCATTCCAGCGATCAACACCCGGACGAACAGTCGGGCGGCCACTCCATGCATGGCGTTGACTCCAGCACAGACCTCAGCACCTACGAACAGGATTTGACGCTCCAGCATCCGCGCTGCGTCTACCAGATCATGAAGCGCCATTTCGCCCGCTACACCCCGGAAATGGTAGAGCGTTACTGCGGCGTTGAGAGGGAAGCGTTTCTCAATGTCGCGAACCTCTATTGCGGCGCCTCCGGTCCTGAGAAAACCGCCGCGATTTGCTACGCGCTGGGCTGGACGCAGCATTCCAGCGGCGTGCAGATGATCCGCTGCGCCGCGATTCTGCAATTGCTGCTGGGCAACATGGGACGTCCGGGCGGCGGCATCCTGGCGTTGCGCGGGCATGCCTCGATTCAGGGTTCCACCGACATACCCACACTCTTCGATTCCTTGCCGGGCTATTTGAGCATGCCCAAGTTCGGACCTTCCTCGAAAGATCTCGCCAGCTTCATCAAAGCGAACAAGCCCCGCACCGGCTTCTGGAACAACTTCGACAAATACATAGTCAGCATTCTCAAGGCCTACTACGGCGACGCCGCCAGCAAGGAAAACGATTTCGGATTCAACTGGCTGCCACGCCTTACCGGTGATCACTCCCATCAAGCCTACTGGCTCGACATGCTGGACGGAAAAATGGACGGACTCTTCGTGATGGGCCAAAATCCCGCCGTCGCCGGACCGAACTCCGGCATGGAGCGTCGCGGCCTTGCCAAGCTGAAGTGGCTGGTGGTTCGCGAAATGGTAGAAACAGAGACGGCATCGTTCTGGTATGCGTCGCCTGAAGTTCAGCGCGGCGACCTGCGCACCGAAGACATCGAGACGGAAGTCTTTCTGATGCCCGCCGCAGGCCACGTCGAAAAGGAAGGCACCTTTACCAATACTCAGCGCCTGCTGCAGTGGCGCGAGAAAGCGATCGATCCTCCCGGCGAGGCCCGCAGCGAGAACTGGTTCATGTACCACCTATGGCGCCGCGTGGTGCAAAAGGCGAAGCTTGATCCTTGTCCGCGCAACCGGGGCCTTCTGGCATTAACAATGAACTACACGCTCGAAGGCGACCACTTGGAGCCAGCATCGCCAGAGATTCTGCAGGAAATTAACGGCTGGACCGTCGCCGATCACAAACTCCTGACTGGATTCGGGGAACTCAAGGCCGATGGTTCGACCTTGTGCGGCTGCTGGATTTATTCCGGCGTATACCCTTCCGCGGGCCGCAACCGCGCCAACGAACGCGACCCGAAAGACGAGTACGGCCATGGCTGGGGCTGGGCCTGGCCCGCCGATCGCCGCGTCATCTACAATCGAGCTTCGGCGCGTCCCGACGGCTCCCCCTGGAGCGAGCGTAAAAAACTTGTCTGGTGGGACGAAGCCGCGAAAAAATGGACCGGCAAAGACGTTCCCGATTTCACCGCGACCAAACCCCCCAATTACGTTCCGCCGCCCGGAGCGGAAGGTGATGCCGCTCTGGCAGGCGACAAACCTTATATCCTGCACGCCGATGGTTTCGGCTGGCTCTGGGTTCCGGTCGGGCTGAATGACGGCCCGCTCCCCACGCACTACGAACCGCTTGAATCACCTATTTCGAATCCCATCTATCCGCAGCGCCAGGCAAATCCTGTCGGCCTGAATCGAGCGCGACCCGGAAACGAATACGCCCATTCTCCCGACGCACGTTTTCCCTACGTGCTCACGACCTATCGCCTCACCGAACATCACACCGCCGGAGGTATGTCGCGCACCCTGTCGCATCTGGCCGAATTGCAACCGGAAATTTTCTGCGAAATCTCCGCTGAACTGGCGGATGAATTGAAAATCGAACACGGCGCCTGGGTAACGCTCGTCACCGCCCGCGGCGCGATTGAAGCACACGCACTATCCACCTCGCGCATTCGCCCGCTGAAAATCGGCGACCGCCTGGTTCACCAAGTCGGCGTCCCCTTTCACTGGGGCTACAATGGCCTGGTTAAAGGCGACATTGCCAACGACCTCATCGCCATCTCTGAAGAGCCCAACGTTCGCATCATGGAAACCAAAGGCCTGCTCTGCAATCTGCTCGTCGGCAGACGTGCCAACAATGTCGAAAGGCTGAAGGAGTATCACTCCATCGCCGAAGGCAAATCCGCATGACCAACACCGTGACGTACCCCGCGACCTACCACGTGACGAAGGCCGCATTCCTCACCGACGCCACCATCTGCATCGGCTGCAAAGCCTGCGAAGTCGCCTGCAAAGAATGGAACGAAGTCCCCGACGACGGCATGATCTGGACTGGCCACTCCTACGACAACACGCAAGCCCTCGGCGCATCCACCTGGCGCCACGTGCTGTTCCTGGAACAGCCCGCGGTCGCCGGCCCCCAGCAAGTGGACATGGAAAATCCCTTCCGCTGGATTTTCCTTTCCGACGTTTGCAAACACTGTGGCAATGCCGGCTGCCTGGAAGCGTGCCCCACCGGCGCCATCGTTCGCACCCCTGTCGGCTCCGTCCTTGTGCAGTCCGACGTTTGCAACGGCTGCGGCTATTGCGTCGTCTCCTGCCCGTTCGGCGTGGTGGATAAACGCCACCCCGACGGCCGTGCCTTCAAATGCACCTTCTGCTACGACCGCCAAAGCGCCGGCATGATTCCCGCGTGCGCGAAAGCCTGCCCCACGCAATCCATTCGTTTCGGCGAGCTCGCCGAACTCCGCGAGGCCGGCGACGCTCGCGTCGCAGAACTGCAACTCCGCGGCTACAGCGACGCACAAGTGTACGACCCGCTTGAGACCAGCGTCGGCGGCACGCACGCGATGTTCGTGATCCTGGGCCAGCCGGAAGCCTATAATTTCCCCCCGGCTCCGGAAGTGCCCACGATCTACTTGAAAAGTGCGTGGACGTCCGCGCTAATCGCCGCCGCAGTGCTAGCTGCGATCGTCTGCGGAGCATTTTTATTTTGACCGCGCAAGCTTTGCCCGCGGGACCACGACCGCAAAAGCAAATTCAAGGAATCGCAACAAGTGTCAGCAACTGACAATCCGCCCCCGCCGCCGAGCCGCCCCAAAGCCTCCGAAGCGCGCCTGGACGCGATCCGCGAGGAAGCCGGCTCGACAGGCAAAGTCGTCACCGGCGCGGGCGTAAGCCCGAACGCCACAATCCCCGGCTCCGCAGACTATTACAACCTCCCAGTCCTGAAACCCCCCACCTGGACCTGGGAAGTCCCCCTCTATTTTTTCATCGGCGGCGTCGCCGGCGTCTCCTCCGTAATCGCCTTCGTAGGCCATCTCTTCCAAGCCGACCCGCGCATGCTCCGCCTCGCCCTCTGGATTCCGCTGATCGGCGCCGGCCTATGTCCCGCGCTGCTCATCTCCGATCTGGGCCGCCCCCTCCGCTTCCTCAACATGCTTCGCGTTTTCAAGTGGCGCTCTCCCATGTCCATGGGTTCCTGGATCCTCGCC
Source organism: Candidatus Acidiferrales bacterium (assembly GCA_035602855.1). GTDB lineage: Bacteria > Acidobacteriota > Terriglobia > Acidiferrales > UBA7541 > Palsa-295. The sequence continues at coordinate 5,874 of DATNLN010000132.1, read as the reverse complement.
GCGTTCGGCGGTGCCGCCTTTCTCGCCCTAGCCACGAACGAACTGATCCTCTACGGCATTCACATCCCATTCCTCGCCCCAATCAACGGGCTAGCCGAATTCGCCGCCGCACTCACCGGCCTGCTGCTCGCCAGCTATACCGGCGTGCTCCTCGGCGCCACCGCCATCCCCGTCTGGCACCAGAATCGCAAACTCCTGCCCGCACACTTTCTCACCTCCGGCCTGGGCGGCTGCTCAGCAATCCTGGAACTCGCCGGCTTCCTGATCCCCGCCACCCAAATCCTGGGATTCGCCTCCGCCATCATCGAAACCGCGGTCGGCCTCATCCTAGAATTGCGCCACACCCGCGCCGCCGCCCCCCTCCATCACGGAAAATCCGGCTGGACCATGCGCACCGCCGGCTTGCTAGAAGGCCCCATCGCACTAATCATCCGCATCCTCTGGCACGCCGAAGCCAACGGCCGCCGCGCCGCGGCGATATGCTTTCTAATCGGCGCTCTCTGCAGCCGCTACGCCTGGATCTGGGCCGGACGCGCTTCCGCCCACGATCCCCAAGCCCTGTTCCAAGAGCAGCAGCGCAAATCCTGATCCAAGACCCTCACAGGAGCCACACAGATGCAAATCGGCATCGACAGTTTCGCCGCAGCCATCTCCGATCCCGTCACCGGTCTAAGCCTCACCCCCGTCGATCGCATGCACCACCTGCTAGAAGAAATCGAGCTAGCCGATCGCGTCGGCCTCGACCTGTTCGGCATCGGCGAACATCACCGCCCCGAATTCCTGGACTCAGCTCCGGTCGTCATCCTCTCCGCCGCCGCCGCGCGCACGCAAAAAATCCGCCTCACCAGCGCCGTCACCGTCCTCAGCGCCTCCGACCCCGTTCGTGTCTTTCAGGAATTTGCCACGCTCGACCTCATCTCCCGAGGCCGCGCCGAAATCGTCGCCGGTCGCGGTTCTTTCATCGAATCCTACCCCCTCTTCGGCCTGCGCCTGGAAGACTACGACGAACTCTTCGCCGAAAAACTCGATCTGCTGCTAAAAATCCGCGCCAGCACAGAAGTCCACTGGTCCGGCAAACATCGCGCCTCCCTCAGCGGACAGGCCATCTACCCTCGCCCGCTGCAAAATCCTCTCCCCATATGGGTCGGTGTGGGCGGCACGCCCGAATCGTTCGTTCGCGCCGGCATGCTCGGACTTCCTCTCATGGTCGCCATCATCGGCGGCGAGCCGATCCGTTTCCGCCCGCTCGTTGATCTCTACCGCGAAGCCGGACGTCGCTCCGGACATTCTCCCCAGCAGCTCACGGTCGGTGTTCATTCCATAGGCTTTCTCGCAGACTCCACGGACGAAGCCGCCGAAACTTTCTTTCCCGGCTACGCCCACACCTTCACCGAAATCGGCAAAGAACGCGGCTGGCCCGCCACGACGCGCGCCCAGTTCGACGCACAGCGCACACCCACCGGCGCCCTCCTGATCGGTGACGCCAAAACCGTCGCAAAAAAAATCCTCTACGTAAACGAAGCTCTAGGCGGCCTCTCCCGCATCACCTTCCAAATGGGCGTCTCCACTCTCCCGCACGAGAAAATGTTGCACGCGATAGAAATCCTGGGCACTCAGGTAGCTCCCATCGTCCGCAACCAGCGGTTGACCAGGTAGCATCGGCAATCCTGCCTGTGCTCGTTCCGTTGAATTTGCTCCTGCACTCGCTTTTGAGTTTGCCCCTGCGCGCTGCAGCGCGATTCACCTGTGTGAACCGGCAGTGCTGGTTCAAAGGGTCGGCCTGCGTGCCCTTTAGACGTCCGCGGTTGACCTTGACTCTGTACCAGCCATCCCGCAGTCGACGTGGCTGTCAACCTGGGCCGTGATAGCAAGCCAAGGATCTGTTTCCGTTCGCCACCCGCCCAAGTACCAAAATGGGAACCAAGCGCCAGCCAAAAATCTCAAAACGTCCACCCTGGTAATGCTGCATGATCCTTTAATTAACATGACGTGTACTGTTACGGTACGTGGCCGAGATGATCGATGCCGCCCGCGCCTCGGGCCACCTCAAAGAAGCCCGTCGCTGGATTCATCCCACCACTAAATCTCAGGTCATTTATTCCGCGCAGGTTTGCCTGCTCGATAAGCAGCCCTCCCCGCCGGTGGCAGGCCGACCGATTCTAACCGGTCGTGCCCCACGATTAGAAAGCGACGCAAACCACTGAAAACAATCACCAGCGGCCCATTCTTATCGGTAGTTTTTCGCCGTTTCACCGCGAAGTACCAGAAAGATCCCTCGACCTTTACAGTTTTCGACCGATGGCTCGATAAGCGCCTTCGGCCTATTCTCATCCTGCGCAGAACTGACGCAGGCGCTCGAGTTCGCGAGCGCGAGGAGGCAATCATGCTCTACTACGCTCTGGTTTTCCTGGTCGTCGCATTGATCGCAGGCTTCCTGGGTTTTGGAGGTATCGCCTTCGCCGCAGCGGGCATTGCCAAGATCCTGTTCTTTATATTCCTGGCTGTGTTTATCGTCACGCTGTTGATGCATCTCCTGCGGGGCGACACCGCGGGGAACTAGTTCAAGTTGCTGTTCGGAAAGTGCGGCCAGTAATTCCGCACAACTCATGTGTCCTAGGAGATTCCAGATGAAGAAGATGGTGTTTGCGTGCGCGATAAGCGCCTTGTTGTTGTTGGCAGTCAGCGGCTGGGCAGACGACACTGAGAAGGATCAGGATCGCCTGGAAACCTCTGGCACTGTGCTGCACGAAATCCTGAACGTTCCAGACGACATTCCACAGGACCTGCTCGACAAGGCCGATTGCGTAGTCGTTTTCCCCACCGTGCTCAAGGCCGCTTTCGTCGTCGGTGCCAGCTATGGCCGCGGCGCAATGACCTGCCGCATGGGCCCGAACTTCAACGGTCCCTGGGGCGCGCCTTCCATGATGGCCCTCGAAGGCGGCAGCATAGGCTTCCAGATCGGCGGACAAGCCACCGACTTTGTCCTGCTGGTGATGAATGATCGTGGAGCCAACGGCATCCTGGCCAGCAAGGTGAAGCTAGGAGGCGATGCCTCGGTAGCCGCCGGTCCGGTAGGCCGCGACGCCTCGGCCGAAACCGACGTCTCCCTCCGCGCTGAGATACTAAGCTACTCCCGCGCTCGCGGCATCTTCGCCGGCGTCTCGCTGGAAGGATCGACCATCCGCCCGGACAACGACGCGAACGAGCGTATTTACGGTGAGAAGATCTCGGCCAAGGACATCGTACTGCGTCACGAGACGACGGTGCCCCCGTCGGCCCGCTCCCTGATCGCAACCCTGAACGCCCGCACCCCAAAGCATGTGATTCAGCAGGGGCAGTAGGCGAACCGCAAACAAGTTTCACCTGACACCTTCCGAGCGCACACCGCGCTCGGAAGGTGTCTTGTTGTCTCCGAATGTCGCTCGCGCAGCCGGAATCGCCCGCGTTTTCTGGCTGGCTGGTACTGCTGTGTCTTCCGTGAGACCTCGAACTTCCATTGAGCTATTGAATCGGTTGACCAAGGTCGCTGAGGTGTGCGATTGCGGATTCAATCGTGCCGATCAGGTCCCAGGCCCGCGCCTTGGAGACCACGGCATAGATCCCCGCGCCGCTGGCGGCGTCATAGAGCTGCTCCACTTCGGAAATGGTAAATAGAATCAGCGGCACCAAGGGATCGATCTTCGACAAGCGGGCCGCGACGTCAATCCCGCTGAGGTCGGGCATGGTGAAATCCAGAATTACGACGTCTGGCCTCAGTTTGCGGAACTGCCTTATGGCTGCTTGGCCGTTCTTGGCTTCGCCGCAAATCTTCCATTCGCGCGTTTCCAGGATCGCGCGAATGATGCGCCGCGTCGTTTCTGAATCCTCGACAACCATTATCCTGAGATCCATGGCCGTCCCCCAGAATATCCTTATAGCCGAGAATGTGCTCTGCGGAAATACACGTATTCGTGTAAAACCCGGCCTTTCTGCCGTTAGGCGAGCCCCGGGCGCATCGCGTTCGGCGCCGGCCAGGGGGTCGAAACCGCGTCTAATCAAGCGTTAGCGCCGCAAACCAACCCTTCGCCGCCCGTTTGCGAGTCCGTACACTTCGCCGCATATACATTGTTTACTGTAGATGGCGGGTAACGGCTTTATGGTATCAATTTCCGTTCGCTGGAAATGGCGCTAAATGCGTCCCTGTAGCGATCTTGCTTGTCCATCTCCAAGTTCATTTACCTTGCGGACTCAACGCAGATTCAGATGTCGTCCCGTCGCGCCGCTCGCGGGGAAGTCGGCGGCGCCAGTTGACCTTGCACAGCGGAGAAGAGGATGAAACGAACCGACCCCACTAAAACAACCACGACCACAATTACCGCCCCCGGACCCGGCGCAAAAAGCAACGGGCGGGCTGCGCTGGAAGCCGAACCGGTGTCCGCGGATCTGAGCGTAATCCTGGCGAGCCTGCAGACCATGCGCGACGGAGATTTCTCGGTGCGGCTGCCGGGGAATTGGACCGGACTGGCCGGGAAAATCGCCGACACGTTCAACGACATCGTCACCGCCAACCAGCAGATGGCGAAAGAACTAAAGCGCGTCGGACAAGTGGTGGGTAAGGAGGGCCGCACGCGAGAGCGCATGCGCTTTCACCTGCCCAAGGCCGCCTGGGGAGAGATGGAGGTTTCGGTTAACACGCTGGTGGACGATTTGCTGCGGCCGACGACCGAAGTTACGCGCGCGATCGCGGCGGTGGCGAAAGGCAATCTGACGCAGACGGTTCAGTTGGATGTGGATGGGCGTCCCCTGGAAGGCGAGTTCCTGCGCTCGGCAACCATCGTCAACACCATGATTCAGCAACTGGGAGTTTTCACGGCGGAAGTAACGCGCGTCGCGCGCGAAGTGGGCACGGACGGAAAATTGGGCGGCCAAGCGCAGGTGCCGGGAGTCGCGGGCACCTGGAAAGACCTGACCGATTCCGTCAACTCGATGGCCAGTAACCTGACCGGCCAGGTGCGCAACATCGCCGAAGTGGCAACGGCCGTAGCGAGCGGCGACCTTTCGCGCAAAATCACGGTGGACGTGCGCGGTGAAATTCTGCAGTTGAAGGAAGCCATCAACACGATGGTGGACCAGCTGCGATCGTTCGCCTCGGAAGTAACGCGCGTGGCACGCGAGGTGGGCACGGACGGAAAACTCGGCGGACAGGCGATCGTTCCGGGCGTCGCGGGCACCTGGAAGGACCTGACCGACTCGGTGAACGCGATGGCCGGCAACCTCACCGCGCAGGTGCGCAACATCGCCGAAGTGACGACAGCGGTTGCGCGCGGCGACCTGTCGCGCAAAATCACCGTGGACGTGAAGGGCGAAATTCTTGAGCTGAAAGACACGATCAACACGATGGTGGACCAGCTGAACGCGTTCGCGGGCGAAGTAACGCGCGTCGCGCGCGAAGTCGGCACCGAAGGTAAATTGGGCGGCCAGGCGCAAGTGCCCGGAGTCGGCGGCACCTGGAAAGACTTGACCGACAACGTGAACTTCATGGCCAGCAACTTGACGGGCCAAGTGCGCAACATCGCGGAAGTCGCGACGGCGATCGCAAGTGGCGACCTTTCGCGCAAGATCACGGTGGACGTGCGCGGAGAAATTCTGCAGCTGAAAGAAACCCTGAACACGATGGTCGACCAGCTGAACCGGTTCGCGGGTGAAGTGACGCGCGTGGCGCGCGAAGTCGGCAGCGAAGGACGGCTGGGCGGCCAGGCGAACGTGCCGGGCGTTGCGGGAACCTGGAAGGACTTGACGGACTCGGTGAATTCCATGGCCGGAAACCTGACGGCGCAAGTCCGCAACATCGCCGAAGTGACGACGGCGGTTGCGCGCGGCGACCTGTCGCGCAAG
>DATNLN010000120.1:0-4513 GCA_035602855.1 Candidatus Acidiferrales bacterium | reverse complement strand
CGCCCCTTTCGACCAAGGCTCTGGCATACTGCCGCACACGGCTGTCCAGCTCGTAGAATGTATACCCCAGCATGCAAACGCGCATCAGTTGTGATCCCAGGAATATTGAAGTGGCGCTACGGCCACGGTCGCAACGTTGGTTTCCTTGTCAGGGTAGCATAGTGATCAGACGCGGCTTGGAGGTCTGCGCGAGCGTGGGCGCCATCAGTCAACAGCGCTTTCCGGGAGCGTCCAAACGCGGTTTCCGACCTTCTGGTTGGTCATAAAGGTGAATACGGACTCAAATTCGGTGGAATGGGTCTCAGCTCCGGTCGGGCTCAAACTCGGCTCGGATGACGTGCATTTGTGGCGATCTTCGCTCGATTGCGATGCGCCAGTACTCTCACGGCTCGAGACCACGCTTTCACCCGATGAGATGGCGCGGGCGAACCGCTTTGTTTTTCCAACGGATCGGAGCCACTTCGTCGCGGCGCGGGGGATTCTTCGCGAGTTGCTGGGCGCCTACTTGATGCTTCCGCCTGCGGAACTCAAATTCCGCTATGGGAATTATGGAAAGCCTGCGCTTGATGTGAACGCAACCGATTCGGACTTACAGTTCAACCTTTCCCATTCTGGTGGTGTCGCGATCTATGCGTTTTCGCTGGGACGTAGGCTGGGAGTTGATGTGGAGCGAATCCGCCCGCAGCTCGCGGGAGAGGATATCGCCAGGAGATATTTCGCTGCCCGCGAAGTTATTGAACTCCAAGCTCTTCCAGCACATCTGAGAGCCGAAGGGTTCTTTCTTTGCTGGACGCGCAAGGAAGCCTACGTCAAAGCGCACGGTGCTGGCCTAAGTCTGCCACTGGACAGCTTTACCGTGTCTCTAACGCCCGGCCGCGCAGCGGCGGAGCTCGAGGCGGAGGATAGCGATCAGTGGTCCATGTGTTCGGTGGAACCGGCTCCTGGATTTGTTGGGGCGATGGTTGCCGAAGGGCGAAAGTGGCACAGTTCGTGGTGGAACTGGAGCCCGTGATTGGGGATATTTTATCCCCCTGAGAACCCTTTTTGAGAAAGACGGCTGCCTTTCCGTAAAATAAGTGCCCATTTTTGTTACCGGTATAAGGCGGAAAACATTTGCAATTCTGGGATAACAAAGTTCATCGAAGCAGGACCTGACGGAGGCGTATCGAACAGGCGCAATCATAATCTAACCCTTTGCTAATCATGCGGTTACAGAAATGTAGCTCGTTGGCCCGCGGTGGCATCCGTCGTGCATTCGTAAGGCTGTTCCGACGCGAGTCGATGTGACTCTAAGGGCGGTAGCCTATGTTCGCAGCTCACGACACTGATTTCCGGCGCAACTGCAGCGAAGTGAATACGCAGCCGGCTACCGTGTCGTGGTTCGCGCTGCAAGTCCGGGGACGCCAGGAAGTCAATATCTCCGAAAACCTCGCTTCGAACGGCTATGAATGGTTTCTTCCGCTTTACAAGAGCAGCAAACGCTGGTCGGATCGGATTAAGCAGGTGGATTCGCCCCTGTTTCCGGGCTATGTGTTCTGCCGATTCAACCCATTGGATCGGCTGCCGATACTCAAGATTCCAGGCGTGATACAGATCGTGGGCTTCAATCGCCAACTCGTAGCGGTGGACGAAGACGAAATTCGCGCAATTCAAGCTTTAGTGGCTTCGGGAATTCCGAACCATCCCTGCCCGTACCTAGAAGTTGGCGACAAGGTGCGAATTGAATCGGGACCTTTGCGCGGGCTCGAGGGACTGCTCGTCGACTTCCAGGGGAATCACCAGTTGGTGTTGTCAGTTACCTTACTGCAACGTTCTGTAGCGGTGAAGATCGATTCCGCGTCCGTGAGTTCGGTGCGCAATTCGGTTGCGTCGCGCGCGGAGAGAGCGTACTCCGAACCACGTGGAATGCGGCTCGCTTTTCAGCCGTAAAGTTTCGCAATTATTGGGAGATGCTTTTCTCAAGTCTCCGATTGTTTTGCAGGATCGAGGATCTTTCGTGAGCCAGAGCGCACAAAAAGCATCAGCATCATCGTCGGACGGCAAGAACCGGCCTTTGCAGCATGTCGCGTTCGAACAAGAGTCCGGCCATTTGTTTCCCGAGAAGCAATTCCGCCAGATGCTGTGCCGGGAACGGAAACGCTCGGAGCGATCGCGCAAACACCTTGTGCTGATGCTGATTGACAGCGAGGTCCTGCCGAAATCCAAGAACGACAAAATTGTTCTGGGACAAATTGCGGAGTCCGTTTCTCAGATCGTCCGCGAAACCGACCTGACGGGTTGGTTCGATGAGGGCAGCGTCATCGGCGTAATTTTCACCGAACTGGGAACCGCTGAAGTGAGCTCCGCCTTCACCACAATCGAGTTGAAGATCAAGACCGGGCTGCAAGGCATTTACAAGCCAAGTCAACTTGCGCACCTGCGCATATCTTTCCACGCGTTCCCGGAGATTTCTTCGGACCGGACGCGCGGAGGCGTGGTCACTACCCGACTTTACCCCGACCTGGTCGAGACGGAAAAAAAGAAAAAGGTGCCGCTGATGATCAAGCGCGCCATGGATCTCGTCGGCGGCACCTCCGCGCTGCTGGCTTTTTCGCCGCTCTTTCTGGTTCTTGCGGTGATTATCAGGCTGACGTCGAAGGGGCCGGTCTTTTTCCGGCAGGAACGGATTGGACAGTATGGCAAGCCGTTTGTGTTCCTGAAATTCCGCTCGATGCACATCGCAAACGATGCGGAAATTCACCGGGAGTTCGTGCAGAAGTTTATCGCGGGTAAATCGAATCCAGCGGGCGCAGGAAAGAATCCGAAAACAGTCTACAAAATCACCAACGATCCTCGCGTCACCTGGATCGGGAAGCTGATGCGACGAACCAGCTTGGATGAACTGCCCCAATTTTTTAATGTGTTGAAAGGCGAGATGTCGCTGGTTGGGCCCAGGCCGCCCGTGCAGTACGAGTTTGACGTGTACGACGTTTGGCATCGGCGGCGCTCGCTGGAAGCCAAGCCGGGAATTACCGGACTGTGGCAGGTGCACGGCCGCAGCCGGACGACTTTTGACGAGATGGTTCGGTTGGATCTGCAATATTCCCGTTCCTGGTCCCCGTTGCTGGATCTGAAAATTCTACTGCTGACTCCGCGCGCGATTCTCACCGGAGACGGCGCCTACTGAGATTTGGAAGAGCTCGGAACGTATACCAGAGTTAGGCGATTCGGTTTTGTCCCAGGTGCAGTTCTTAACAGGAAGCATTCTTCTGCCAGCGGCACGTCAGTTGACTGCTTCCTCAACTCAGTTACGCATAAGGCGGAGAAAATGGCGACAAGCGTGAGGGTCGGATCTTCAGCAAAGTCACCGGTCAAAGCAAGTCTGGCACAGGACGTCGAGTTGGACGTAGCAAGAGACGTGCTGAAGGTCGGAGTGATCGGATACGGTTACTGGGGTCCGAACATTGTCCGGAATTTCCACGGCCAAGAACATTCCAAGGTTGTGGCAGTTTGCGACAAGAGTCCCAATTCTCTTCGCCGCGTGCGCCAATCGCATTCCGACATTCACCTGACCAGTGATTGCGAAGAGTTGCTGACATCGCCGGACATTGACGTCGTTGCTGTGGTCACTCCCGTCTGGACTCACTTCGAACTGGCCAAGTCGGCGTTGCTGAACGGCAAGCACGTATTCGTCGAGAAGCCGTTCACCTGCACGACGGCGCAGGCCGAGGAACTGATCGAACTCGCCGACCGCAAGAATCTGAAAATCATGGTGGATCACACGTTCCTGTTCACGGGCGCCGTGAAGCGTATTCACCAGCTGATCGACGACGGAACGATGGGCGACCTGTACTACTACGATTCGACGCGCGTGAATCTGGGCCTGTTCCAGCACGACGTCAACGTCATCTGGGATCTCGCGCCGCATGACCTGTCGATCATGGACTATCTCATCAAGGAAAAACCCGAGGCCGTCGTGGCCACCGGTGAACGCCACCTGAATGGCGTCGCGGACGTCGCTTTCCTGACACTCTACTATCCGAACAACATCATCGGGCACATCAATGTGAACTGGCTGTCGCCCGTCAAGGTGCGCACCACGTTGATCGGCGGCGAAAAGAAGATGCTCGTCTGGAATGATCTGGAAGCGGACGAGAAGATCAAGATTTACGACAAGGGCGTACAGATGCAGACCGGTGAAGCGGTCTATCAGCAACTGGTCAGTTACCGCACAGGCGACATGTGGGCGCCGAAGGTTGAACAAATCGAGGCGCTCAAGGTGGAGGCCGCGTACTTCGTCGACTGCATCCTGAATGACAAGAAACCGTTCAACGACGGCGTGGCCGGCTTGCACGTGGTGAGGATGCTGGAAGCCGCGGACATTTCGCTCCAGGCGAAAGGAAAAGTCGTCCAGCTATGACCGATTACGTCTGCATCGCCCCCGATGTAAAGCTCGGCAAGGACGTCAAGTTATCCAAATTCATCAACCTCTATGGTTGCGAAGTTGGAGACAACACGAAAATCGGGGCATTCG
>DATNLN010000114.1:0-2915 GCA_035602855.1 Candidatus Acidiferrales bacterium | reverse complement strand
TCAGACCTTGCTGTAAGTTACAATGGCCAAATGAATTTCGGAGGGGTGGCAGAGTTGGTTGAACGCGGCGGTCTTGAAAACCGTTAGGCCCGAAAGGGTCTCGTGGGTTCGAATCCCACCCCCTCCGCCAGCAAGTCAACGTCCGGAGAGATCCTTTGCCCGGAGCGATTGGAAGTAGAAATGACGCTGGTGCTGTCGTTCGTCCAGTCTTGCCTGTAGTGGATGCTTTCATCCAGCGTGAAGTGGCGCACGTTTCTCAGGCGTGCGCCGAACGCCTCGACGTCTGCCACGTGGATGGTGTGGGGAGTTCGCGGGAAGACGAGGCGCTTGCCGTCGGCCGAAACATTGGCGCTCCAAATACAGAAGCCGGCCTAGTTGGTGAGCCGTTTTCGGTCTTTCGGCCAGCTTGCCGGGGTGCGAGTCTGCGCGCATTAACCAAAAGTCGCAGTTGTCGCGAGGGTCATTGAATTCAGCAGCGACGGATCCGACCTGAATCCGTCGATCCGCTGCGCTGCGGAAAATGGCTGGACCCTCCCTGGACGGTTTGTCATTCACTGTTTTTCGGAGCTCTTTTGCCGCGAACGGATTCGAGCGCTTCGACAGTTCCGCGCAGGAGATGGCGCATTGCATTTCTGCTGGCCCTGGGAGTGTTGGTCAGCTTTTTCGACCGCATCAATCTCTCGGTTTCCCGCGAGGCGCTCCATATCTCTTTCGGAGTATCGCTGATTGCCTTCGGCTACCTTTCCAGCGCATTTAGCTGGACGTATGCGCTGATGCAAATGCCGGCGGGAATTTTGCTCGACCGGATGGGACTGCGCCGAGTGGGACGCGTCAGCACTTTGCTGTGGAGCCTGGCGTCTTTTAGCGGGGCGCTCGCTCCGGGCTTGAACTGGTTTTTAGGCGCCCGGCTGCTTCTGGGGGTGAGTGAATCTCCCACGTTTCCCGCGAATGCCAAAGCGATCGGTTATTGGTTCGGCCGCGCTGAAAGAAGCCTGGCGATGGCCATCACCGATGGAGCGGCAAAATTCGCGGCGGCTATTGGAGTCCCCTTCATCGGCTTGCTGGTCTTGCATTTTGGCTGGCGCTGGAGTTTTGCGGCGACGGGGTTTATCAGTTTTGGCTATTTCATATTGTTCTATGCGATCTACCGCGATCCCAGCGAAGATCGCAAGCTTTCCGCCAGCGAATTTCAATTCCTCGCCGCGAGCGGGGCACAGCCGGAAGATTCGACAGCCGCGCAACGCGGCGCTTCGCTTGGTTATTTGCTGCGCCAGCGCAAAGTGTACGGGCTGGCGCTGGGATGGGGCGCCTACAATTACACTTTCTTCCTGCTGCTCAACTGGCTACCCAGTTATCTTTCGATTTCGCAGCATGTGGATTTGCTGCACTCCGTTTTCTACACCAGCGTGCCGTGGCTGTGGGCCACTTTCACCGATTTGCTGGTGGGCGGATGGCTGGTGGACGCCTTAATTCAGCGAGGATGGAACGCGAATCGCGTTCGCCAAAGTGTTATGGTCGGAGGAATGGCGATGGGCCTGGCGATTCTGGGAACGACGCGGGCGCACAGCCCGATGGCCGCGCTGCTGTGGATCAGTCTGGCTCTGGGCGGGCTGGCCGCAGCCGCGCCGGTGGCGTGGACGGTTCCTTCGCTGATTGCGCCGCGGGAAAGCGTGGGTACAGTCGGCGGGATTGTGAATTTCAGCGGGCAGATCGCCGCAATTTCCGCTCCTGTCGTGACCGGTTATATTGTCTCCGCCACACATTCCTTCGCGGCGGCGTTCGCCACTTGCACCGGGATTCTTTTTCTGGGGATTGTGGGTTATATCTCGTTGTTGGGGCGCATCGAGCCGATTCCCGAGCCGGTGGAAAACCAAGTGCTGGGATAGGGGCTGGAGAGCGCCGTTCTGGCGGGCAAAAATCTTGGAGGTGCCGAGAATGCCGTTGATTCGATTTCTTCGCCGTTCGATCGCTCCGTCGCTGCTGACCGTGACGCTGGCGTTGTGCGCGCTTTCCCTCCCTGGAAGCGCCAGAGAGGTCGCACGGCAGAAATATATTTTTTATGTGGGCACGTACACCGACCACGCCAGCAAGGGAATCTACGCGTACCGATTCGATTCTGCGACCGGCGAGTCCACTTCGCTTGGCCTGGCGGCCGAGAGTACGGCTCCTTCATTTCTTGCGATTGCCTCGAGCGGACGATTCCTCTACGCAGTCAACGAGATTTCGCAATTTAGCGGGCAGCCTACCGGGGCGGTGAGCGCTTTCGCCATCCAGCCCAAGACCGCGAAGCTGACGCTATTGAATCAAGTTGTGTCGCGCGGTGAAGGTCCCGCGCACGTCGTGCTGGATCGCAGCGGCAAATTCGTGCTGGTTTCCAATTACGATCGCGGATCCATCGCCGTATTTCCGGTGCTGCAGGATGGGCGCCTCGGTGAAGCCACCTCGTTCGTGCAGCACAAAGGATCGAGCCTGAATAAGCAGCGCCAGGCGGGGCCGCACGCGCACGCTGCCGCGTTCTCGCCCGACAATCGTTTTGTAATTGTTGCGGACCTGGGGCTGGATCAGTTGCTGGCGTACCGTTTCGATGCGGCGCAGGGAACCTTAGGCAGCGATCCACAAATCGTGCGCGCCGTGCCGATGGCCGGACCGCGACACCTGGTGTTTGATCCCACGGGTCGGTATCTATACGTGATCAACGAAATGGAATCGACGGTGGTGGCGTATGCCTACGACGCGGCGAATGGCACGCTCAACGAATTGCAGATTGTTTCCGCGCTCCCCAAAGGATTTCCACGAACGAGCGAGGCGGCGGAAATTGAGATGCATTCTTCCGGCAAATTTCTTTTTGCTTCCAATCGCGGAGACGACAGCATCGCGGTATTCGCAGTCAACGCGAAGGACGGCACGCTGACGCC
>DATNLN010000100.1:0-2646 GCA_035602855.1 Candidatus Acidiferrales bacterium | reverse complement strand
CATATCGAATGTCGCAGATTCCACCATCTCCCGCGAAGCCAGCGCCAATCTGCAAACCTGCGCCGGCCTGGAAAAAGCCATCCCCGCGACGAAGAGTTTTACCTCGCAACTCACAATGCTCTATCTGCTCGCGCTGTTTCTCGCGCGCCAGCGCGGTCGCATGACCGCGGAAGTCACCCGCACGCACCTGCACTTTCTGGCTGAGCTACCCAGGCACATCGAAAAGGTCCTGCCGTCGTGGGATGCACAAGCTTCCGGCTGCGCCCGCGCGTTCCAGCAAGGCCGCACCTTCATGTTCCTGGGCCGCGGCGTCCATTACGCCATAGCCCGCGAAGGCGCGCTCAAGCTCAAGGAAATTTCCTACGTGCAAGCCGAAGGTCTGCCCGCCGGAGAACTCCGACACGGCTCCAACGCTCTGGTGGACGAAAATTTAGTGGTAGTAGCGCTCGCCGCGCACGACGCAGCCGATCCCGATTCCGTCCTGCGCTACCAAAAAACTTTGCTCGTGCTCGAATACGTCAAAAGCCGCGGCGGGAAATCCATCGCCATTGCCACAGAAGGCGATCGCGAAATAACCGCCGTCGCCGATCGCACCATTTTCGTTCCTCCGGCGACGGAATTACTCCTGCCGATCATGGAAGTAGTCCCCCTGCAGCTGTTCGCCTACCACTTCGCAGTCCTGAACGGCTGCGACGTAGACCGCCCTAGAAATCTAGTAAAATCCGTGATCACAGAATGAACCGCCGTTCCTGTTCCGGCGGCGTTTATCAGTTCGTCGCAGCACCGGTTTTCGTAGCGCCGGCGTCCCGCCGGCTCTTTTGCTTTGCGCTTGAATTGTAGCGGCCGCCTTCAGTGCGTCACTGCTGAGGCGCCGATCGCCGCTGGTGGACTGAAAACCGCCGCGCCAGAAACTGCAACGCACGGAAAAAATCTCAAAAGGACCCATGGCCAACGAGCCCACCCAATCCGCGCAATCCACAGTAAAACTCCGCCGCGTCCTAACCCTCTGGGACTTGATCATCATCGGCATCGTCATCATCCAACCGATCGCACCCATGGGCATCTACGGCGTCATTAGCAACGACGCCCGCGGCCACGTCGTCACCACCATCCTCATCGCCATGGTCGCCATGCTCTTTACCGCCATCAGCTACGGAAAAATGGCTCGCGCGTATCCTTCGGCCGGCTCCGCCTACACCTATGTGGGCCAGGAACTCAATCCCGCTCTCGGTTACGTCACCGGCTGGGCCATCGTGATGGATTACATCCTGAATCCTTTGATTTGCACCATCATCTGCAGCCAGCTCACACAAAATATTCTTCCCTTCCTGCCCTATTGGACGCTCGCGGTCTTCTACGCCGGCGCTTTCACGCTTCTCAATATCCGCGGCGTCAAGACCTCGGCTCGCATCAACGACGTAATGGCCGCCGGAATGTCCATCGTCGTCGTGATCTTTTTCGCCTTCGTCATCCATTTTCTGTGGAGCATTCACGAATACGGCCAGGGATTTTTCACTCATCCGTTCTACAATCCCGCCACCTTCAGCTTCAAAAATGTTTTCCACGGAACTTCCGTCGCCGTCCTCACCTACATCGGCTTCGACGCCATCTCCACCTTTTCCGAAGAAGTCGAAAATCCCCGCCGCAACATCATGCTCGCGACCGTCCTGGTCTGTCTCATCACCGGCGTGCTGGCTTCGCTCGAAGTCTACGCCGCACAACTCGTGTGGCGCGACCAGCCGTTTCCGCCGGACAAAATCACCTCCGCCTTCCCACTCGTCGCACAAACCGCCGGCGGCTATTTCCTGTTCCAGCTCGTCAACTTCACCATCCTCATCGCCAACATCGGCTCTGGCCTGGGCTCGCAACTCGGCGCCGCCCGGCTGCTCTACGGCATGGGCCGCAGCAACGGTATCCCCAAAAAATTCTTCGGCGCGCTCGATCCGAAAAATCATATCCCACGCAACAACGTCATCCTAGTCGGCGCCATCGCCCTGGCTGGCTCATTCATCATCACCTATGACCAAGGCGCGGACCTTCTCAACTTTGGCGCTCTGCTCGCTTTCATGGGCGTCAACGTTGCCGCGCTCGTCCGTTACTACGTGCGCGAAGAAAAGAAGCAAATCCTCAATCTCCTTTCGCCTCTGCTCGGTTTTCTGATCTGCGCGTTCATCTGGACCCATCTCAGTGGCCCCGCCCTCAAGCTCGGCGCCATCTGGATGGCCCTCGGCATGACCTACGGCGCGATAAAAACCCGTGGCTTTCAGGCCGACCTGGTCAACTTTGACATTCCTTCCGACGAGAACTGATTTTTCGCGAGTGCTCGTCGTCACAAATCACGCCATGCGCGCTTTGAGGATCGCGCTCGATTTCGACCTCCTCGAAGCCGACGGAAATCCCGCCGTCCGGCCCGTAGCCGTCATGCGCGGCAGCGAGGGTTGCTATGATGCGCAAATCCTCGAAGCTCCGGTGGCCATGCGTGAGATTTCGAGCGAAAAAACTCTGCTGCTCGGGCGCATGAGAAATGCTTCCGCCGGCCTTCCGGCAACGCCCGAATTTGCCGTTGCTTTCCTGGCGGCGCACCTTCTGTGCGCCATTGCTGGCGAGGCAATCCGCGCTGGCTGAGGATCACTACGAGGTTCGCAA
>DATNLN010000077.1:0-59324 GCA_035602855.1 Candidatus Acidiferrales bacterium | reverse complement strand
GAGGAATCGCAGGAGACGTAGATGTCCGGCCAACCATTATTTTCAAAATCGGCGATCAGCGGAGTGAAACAGTAGTGCGGGACGTCGTCTTTCAGAATTAATTTGTCGGAGACGTCGCTGAAAGTGCCGTCGCCGTTGTTGTGATACAGCTCGCTGCGCGCGCCTTTTAGGCCCATGGGACCGCAGAAGACGGGCTGGCCTTTCCAATCGCAGGCGGAGGCGCTCGAGGGATCGTGGAGTTGCGCGGGATCGAAGTCAACGTAGCGCGCGACGAAAAGATCGAGGTGGCCGTCGCGATCGTAATCGACAAAGGCGCACCCGGTGCTCCAGCGAGTGTCTTGGTGAGCCAGTCCGGCTTTCTTGGTGACGTCGCTGAAAGTGCCATCGCCGTTATTGTGGAGAAGGACGTTGTGCCCCCAGAAGGTGACGAAGAGATCCGTGAAGCCGTCGTTGTCATAATCGCCGGCGCAGACCCCCTGCCCCCATCCGGTGAGAGCAACGCCCGCTTTTTGAGTGACGTCGCTGAAAGTGCCGTCGCGATTATTGTGATAGAGGTGGCTGGTAGGTTCCTGGCCCTTGGGGAAGCCTTCCAGGGTGTTGCCGTTGACAAGAAAAATGTCGGGCCAGCCGTCGTTGTCATAGTCGATGACAGCGGCGCCAGTGCCGGTGCTTTCTAGGATGTACTTTTTGACGCGGTCGCCGCCGTATTCGGTGCGAGCGGTGAGGCCGGCCTGGGCGGCGATGTCCACGAAATGGATCTTGGGGGGCTCGGGCGGAGTGGATTGCGGGATCGTCGAGACGGCGGGTCGTTGCTGTGCGGCGGCGTGAACAGCGACAAAAAACCACCACGGAAAAAAAAACGCGAGCGTGATTCTTTTTGCGACGGAGCGGATGGACACTTAGCTCCGGCCGGCATTGCACGGAATTTTGTGAGAGCGATGGGGCAAGAATCCCTGCACCGTGCCTGACCTCTGATGTAGGCTACCAGCGTTGTAAACTTTTTTGGAGCGCATAGCGAGTTTTTTCCAGTGCCGAAACATTTCAATATTTCCAGGCGTGATTTATTGAAGAGCGTGGGAACGGTTCTGGCGGCTCCACAAAGTGCTTGGAGCGGTGCGACAGCTCCTATTCCCGTTACTTATGTGGATGTGGGGGCAGCGGCGGGGATTACTTTTCAGCATGACAATGCGGCGTCTGCGGAAAAATATTTGATTGAGACGATGGGGTCGGGATGCGGGTGGATTGATTACGACCAGAACGGTTTGCTGGATTTGTATTTGGTGAACGGGGCGGCGACGCGTCTTTACACGCCGAAGCGCTGGCTGCAGAGCGCGCTTTATCGAAATAACGGCGACGGGACGTTTAGCGATGTAACGGCCAAGGCGGGCGTGGGTGCGGAAGGGCTTTTTGGAATGGGCGTGGCGGTGGGGGATTATGACAACGACGGATTTCCGGATCTTTATGTGTTGGGGTACGGACGCTGCATTCTATTTCACAACAATGGTGACGGAACCTTCAGGGACGTGACGGCAAAGGCGGGAGTGGAAAATGCAGGACGGTGGGGTTCGAGCGCGGCATGGTTTGATTATGATAATGATGGGCGGCTGGACCTGGTGATCGCGAATTACGTGGATTGGGCACCGGACAACAATTTTTGGTGCGGGGATCACGGGCCGGGGCTGCGCAGCTATTGCCATCCGGACAATTATCACGGGCAGGCGCCGACGCTGTATCACAACAATGGCGATGGCACGTTTACGGATGTGAGCTTGCGATCAGGAGTGGGACGGAAGCCGGGGAACGGGCTGGGCGTGGTGACTTTTGATTACGATGACGACGGTTGGCAGGATATTTTCATCGCCAACGATTCGATGCCGAACTTTTTATTTCACAATAATCGCGACGGAACTTTTCGGGAAGTGGGGTACATGGCGGGCGTGGCGGTGAGCATGGACGGCACGTCGGAGGCCGGGATGGGAGTAGACGCGGCTGACGCCAGCGGCAATGGGCGGATGGATTTGATGGTGACGCACCTGGATTCACAGTTGGCACGGTTCTATCAGAATATGGGCGGGGAAGTGTTTGATGATGCGACGCTGCGGTCGAAGATTTCGTATGCGACGTTTCATATGAGCGGGTTCGGGACGCGTTTTATGGATTACGACAACGACGGGTGGCGCGACGTTTTTATGGCCGACGGGCACATTTTGGACAATATCGAGCGCTATCGCAGCGGGGTGCAGTATGCGGAGCCGAAGCTGATGTTCCGCAATCGGGGGCGGGGAATTTTTGAGAATGTGAGCGATCGGCTGGGAGCGGATTTTCAGCGTCCGCGGGTGAGCCGGGGCGCGGCGATTGGGGATTTCGACAACGACGGGGATCTGGATGTGCTGCTGAATAATAATGGTGAGCCGGCGCAGCTGCTGCGCAATGACGGAGGCAACGCAAATCACTGGCTGGAGGTTTTTCTTATCGGGACGCGTTCGAATCGAGATGGCGTGGGAGCGCGGGTGCAGCTTACGGCGGGAGATTTGACACTTTACGAGCAGCGAAAGGGCGGGATGAGCTATCAATCGGCGCAGGATCCGCGGCTGCATTTTGGTTTGGGGGCGCACGTGACTGTGGATGCACTGCAGATTATTTGGCCGAGCGGGGTCGTGACGAAACTTGCGGGGATCAAGAGCGATCAGATTATTTCGGTGAGAGAAGGCGAGGGCTTGGTGGAGTGGCCGTTTCCGCGCGTGAATGCCCGACGGGCGTAAATGGACGCGCGCGCTTTATTCCACGCGAGAGGGCGCGCTGGTGGCTTCGTGGTCGCTGGGGCCGGAGCGGATTTTGGCGGCTTGGGCTTCGTTGAGATTGGCGAGGATGGCTAGCATTTTCTGGGCCTGATCGAGTTGGCCGCGCTGACGATAGGCGGTGGCGAGGTGCGAGTAGACGGAAGTATTGGCGGGATCGAGTTGACGCGCGATTTCCAGGTGAGTGATGGCGTCATCGCAGCGAGCGGCCATTAGATAAATTTTGGCGAGAGCGATCTGCGAGCGCGAGTTGTCCGGATGTGCGGCGACTGATTTTTCCAGGGCGGCCTGGGCTTCGGCGAATTCGGGCTGGCCGGGCGCGACGCCGGAACGAATCAGCGCTTCCCCTAGAAGCGTAAACAGAATGTAATTCTCCTGACCTGCGGCGATGCCTTGGCGCGCTGCAGCGATCGTCTCGGGAATTTTTCCTTCCACCAAATTTTGTTGCGCGCTTGCCATGTAGGCGATTTCTGTTTCGGGCGCAAGTTGCGCGGCTTGTGCGAAATCGGCTGCTGCCAGATCACCGCGTTCCAGCAGCGTCTGGAAAACTCCGCGTTCGTAGAACAGGCGCGCGGAGTGCGGAAGATTTTGCATGCCGAGATTTACCACCTTCACGCCGAGCACGTAGTTCTGGTGGTCCATGCAGGCATCGGCGACCAGAACGTAGAGTTTTTCGTTACTCGGGCTGAGAGTGGCAGCTTGCTGGAGCGCTGTGAACGCTCGCTCGGGTTGCGCATTACCGACATAGGCCTGGGCCAGGAGATCGTAAACGGCGTCCGTGGGATGCGCAGCGCTGCTGAGAGCGCTGAGGAGGGCGATCGCTTTTTCGAACTGATTGGTCGCGGTGTAACAGAGCGCGAGATTGAAGTCCGCGGCGAATTCATTGGAGACGCGGCCTTGAGCCGCGAGGAGATGCGGAACGGCTTCGTGAAAATGGCCTTGGCGCGTGAGGTCAGTTCCGATTTGGAGCTCGTCGTCTGGGTTGGAGGATGCGCCGGGGGCGTCGGTGGGCGGTTTGATCTGAGATTGCTGCCTGCCTGGCGCGGATTGCGCTCGGGCCAGTGAATAGGCGCAGAAGGCGATTAGAAGCACGAGAAATAGGGCGACGGTTGGCGCGGGCGCATCGCGGCCCGGGGCGCGGCGGTTCCTGGCGAATTGGGGATAGCGGCTGATCACCTGATTCGAGCTTCCGGGAGTCCACCCTGATTCTGCCAGTAATCGAGCGGTGTGAGAAGGCGGAGGTTGCGTGAAACGCTGGCGAGTTGTCGGGCGACTGCAGGCTGTACGAGGGGGGTGCTGCAGTCAAATGAGAGGAAGGCGTAGTAGAAATCCACTAGGAGGACCAAGAAATGGCTTGACAGGATATCGAATACAATATAAAAGAATCGCCATCGAGCGGGTGGTCCGTCCCATTGGGGTAAATGGGGTCTATGAGTAAGCGTTTACTTGAATACTCGGCATTTTCGTTCGGAGCAGTCCCCCCGCCTGGCCGCGCTTGCGCTACCACCCTAGCATGCAGCGCGGCCATTTCTCCTTGTTTGGATTTTCTGTCGGGACGTTTCCGTTCAAATTCTGAGTCTCGCGTGTCGCGCAAAAGATCCGGCTGTGCACAAGGAGGAAATATGTCGCGCAGGTTCTCGATGGGGTTCTGTTTGAGCGTGCTGGCGTGCTGGCTGGCGGTGGTGGGCTTGGGAGTGCAATCCGCCTGGGGACAGGCGGGGAGCCAGGGATCCATCAACGTGACGGTGCTCGACCCGGACGGCAAGGTGGTGCCGGACACGACGCTGGTGCTGCAGGATCTCTCGACGAACGATATACGCAACGCCGTGACGTCTGGAGATGGAACTTACACGTTCGTTAACCTGTCGCTGGGAACTTATAAGCTGACGGTGACGAAGAAGGATTTTCAGAGTCAGACTTTTACTGACATCTCGGTCCATGCGACACAGGTCACCGACATCGCCGTGAACATGAAGGTCGGTCAATCGAACGAGACGGTGGAAGTGCGCGAGAACGAGACACCGCTGGTAGAAACGACATCGAACGCTTTGGGCACGAACATTGATATCAAGCAGCTGGAGGATTTGCCTCTCAGCGGACGCGACGTGAGCCAATTGGCGTTTTTGGCTAGCGGATTCAGCGGGCTTCCCGGGAACGGCAACGGCACGTGGAACGGGCTGCCGGTCATTGCGCAGGGAAACAACGTGGACGGCGTAATTTCCAGCACGAGCCGGATGAAATTTAGCGGCAACCAACAGCCGGCGATTCAGGCGCGCCTGGAAGACATGCAGGAAATGACCGTGCAGACGGACCAACTGGATGTGAACCAGGGCTACGGGGCGTCGAATATGCAAGTGAACTTCGTCACACGGCGCGGAACGAATCAGTATCACGGCCGTCTCTTTGAAAACTATCAAAATGCCGGTTTGAACGCCAACAGCTGGGCCAACGATGCGCAGGGCTTGCCCAAGAATAAGTTCATCAAGAATGATTTCGGGGGAACGATCGGTGGTCCAATTCTGAAAGACAAATTGTTCTTCTTTTTCAGTTTTGCGACGTCCCGGCAACCCGGCTCGTACACGCAAACGAACAACATCTTGACGCCCGGCGTGCAAGGCGGCTTATTCACGTTTGCTGGACCCGGCGGCCCTACGTCCGTGCAATTGATTGGAACCCCGACCAGCGTTGCTGCAATGGCGGGTGTCAACAACGTGATCAATAGCGTTTACACGGCTGAGCAAACGAAAATCAACAGCATCCTTTCGCTCGGCAAACTGACGAATGTGAGCAATGACCCCAGTGTTCAGCTGCTCGGCTTCCAGGTGCAGAGTCCCCAGACGTATTACTTTCCTACGTTCCGCATCGATTACAACATGTCGCAGAGCATGCGATTCAGTTTGGCGCTGAACGAATCGACATTCAACCAGCCGGGCGCGACTGCGCCGTGGTTTCCAGGTGCCGCATTCGCCAGCTCTGAGGGAGCGAACAAGTGGAAGGCTTATCCGGTGGCGTTTGGATTTGACTGGACGATCAAGCCGACGCTGGTTAACCAATTCCGTGGCGGGTTCCTGTACAACTGGCAGACTTACGGTGTCGGTTCAACGTTGCCGACGCCGGGCTCCAGCATCAACGTGCAATGGGATCTGCCCACCTACAACGGCAACATGTCTGGAGATGAGTTCCAGCAGCCAACATCAGACTATTATCCGCTGTTCAATATGTCCGATTCTTTGACGTGGCAACATGCCGCGCATACGTTCAATTTTGGTTTCTCATGGTATCGCGAGCAAGACCATTACTGGAACGCCCCATCGGGAATAGCCTTTACAAATCTGGGATTAGTGACGGGCGACCCCGCCTTGAACCCGATCGCAAACTCGTTGGCCGCGGCTGGCGCGAGTTCCGCGCAACAGACCGAAGGGGAGCAAATCTACGCGATTCTTGCAGGAGACATCGGGGCTTCCAACGGCCCTGCGGTGCGAACCGCGTTTGCTCTGAACCCGCAGACCAAGCAGTACGACACGAATTCAACGGCGCCCTTCGTGCTCGACGAGTTGCAAAAGGCCTGGGGCTTGTTTTTCCAGGATTCCTGGCGCATCAAGCCGAACTTCACGCTGAACTATGGATTGCGGTGGGATTTCACCGGTGATGACCATGACTTGAAGAATGCGTACGAAAGCGTGGGTTTGGATGGAGTATGGGGACCGTCCGGCGCCGGAAACGAGTTCAAGCCGGGAGTCCTGACCGGAAATCAAAATCCGTTATTTGAGGCACGGGGTCACCAGTACAACGCCTGGAACGTCAGCCCGCAGCCACAGATCGGGTTCGCCTGGAGCCCGGCTTTCACGGATGGGATGATGGGCAAGCTGACGGCGCAAGGGCAAACTGTCATCCGCGCCGGGTTCGCGTTCAGGAAGTACACCGAGCCGTATCAGTTCTTCTGGGATGCCGCGACGGATTATGGGGCGTTCTTCTATCAGAATAACCAGTTAGTGGATAATCCGACTCCGACGTCCGCCGGCCAATTTAAGCCTGGCACGCAGTTACTGGGGCAACCGTTTCCGCCATACCAAAATCTCACCCCAAACTACACTCCAACGTTTCCGGAAGCGGGGTTGACGTTCGTTTATCCCTACCAACAAATTTTCAACCCGGGCATCGCATTGGGCGCGATCAATCCGAACATCAAGCAGCCGTACACCGAATCGTGGAACTTGAGTATTCAGCGCCCGATCGGCCGTTACAACGCGATCGAGTTCCGTTACATAGGCAGCCACAGCGTGCATCAGTGGCTGAACGTGTTCACCGATGAGGTGAACATATTCGAAAACGGATTCCTGCCGCAATTCCAACAGGCGCAAAAGAACTTGGCCATCAACGCGGCGAACGGAAACCCAAATTCTTTTGCGAATAACGGACTCGCAGGGCAGGCCGCCACGCCGATTTTTGACGCGGCATTCACCGGTGTACCGGCGGCACAAGCCTATGGAAACTCGACGTTCATTTCCATGTTGCAAGCCGGGGCGGCTGGAGGTCTCGCAACCGCGATGGCGGGAGGTCCGGGAGGCAATCCCACATACTTCTGCAACATCGTGACTACATTTGCGCCGTGCGCGGCGAACGGAGGTTATACGGGCGCTGGCGGGACGGAACCGATCAACTACTTCCAAATGAACCCGCTGAACACGGGACAGGATGTGGGGCTGACCACATCGGCTGGCTACTCGAATTATAACGGGCTGCAAATTGACTTCCGGCAGAAGCAATGGCACGGGATGCAGTTCGATGCGAACTACACCTGGAGCCATACGCTGGGAATCAACACGCAGAATTCCTGGACGGGGGTATTCAACCAGTTCTCACTGCGCAACCTGCGACAGAGCTACGGGCCGCTGCCGTTCGATATCCGAAATTCATTTCACGCGAACGGTACCTACGATCTGCCGTTTGGCTCAGGCCAACATTACTTGAACCAAACCGGTTGGGTCGACAAGCTCGTGGGAGGATGGTCGGTTGGAACGATCGTAACATTGCAGAGTGGCGAGCCCTTCCAGTTGCTGGGCCTACAGTCAATCAACGGCAACGTCTCCTCCACGTTCAATGATTTTGGCGACAGCGGCGTGGTGTTGAATGGCGTGACGCAGTCACAACTACAAAGTTCCGTAGGTGTCTATCACGTCCCAGGACAGACGACTGTGGACTTGATTAACCCGAAGTATCTGAGCAGTACCGGTGCGAATCCGGCGTTCATCACACCGAACACGAATCCGGGGACATTTGCATTGAATCCGTGGTTGTACGGGCCACGCTACTTTGACCAAGACATCGCGATTAGCAAACAAATACCAATCACCGAGCGATTCCGCTTGACGTTCCAGAGTGAGCTATTGAATGTCTACAACCATCCGAACTTTGGTCCAACTCCGGAAGGACTCGCCAGCGCCAACCCCGGCAATGTAAACATTAACAACGGGAGTTTTGGTCAGGCGGGAACGATCGGCACTCCGAACAGCCCGGGAAACGTCGGAGCGCGCGAAATCGAGTTCCGCTTGAATCTCTTGTTCTAGTTTGTTGCGGCCAGGTCCACCCCCCATCGCGTTCGCTGGATGCCAGCTCTGGCATCCGGCGAGCGCGTCGGCTTTTTGTCTCGAGTTTAAATCGTTGGTGATTTCCGGTCGCCTGCAGTGTCACACTCCGCAAGAGTTCGGAGGTAATTGCAACCGTGAAAATTAACAGGTTCGCTTGGCTGCTGGCTGGCGTGCTGTGCCTGCTGGCTGCAAAACCAAGCTGGGCACAAGAACAAAACGCCGCTGCGACTCCGCCGATGGGGTGGAACAGCTGGAATCATTTTGCGGAGCGGGTGGATGACCGCGGCGTGCGCGCGGCGGCGGATGCGCTGGTGGCGAGCGGGATGAAGGATGCAGGATACGTCTACATCAACATTGACGACACATGGGAAGCTGGCCGCGACGCGCAAGGATTCATCCAGCCGAACCAAAAATTTCCCGACATGAAGGCGCTGGCTGATTACGTACACAGCAAGGGCTTGAAAATCGGCATCTACTCGTCGCCCGCGGCGAAAACTTGCGCTGGTTATGAGGGCAGCCTGGGCCACGAAGAGCAGGACGCGCAGTCGTACGCGAAGTGGGGCATCGATTACTTGAAATACGATTGGTGCCAGTCGAACGGCACGCGCGAAGAGATGATTGCGGCCTACACCAAGATGCACGACGCGCTGCAGAAGACGGGACGTCCGATCGTGTCGAGCCTTTGCGAATACGGGTGGAACAAAGTCTGGGAATGGGGACCGTCGGTCGGAGGAAATTTGTGGCGCACCACGGGTGACATCACCGATCAGTACCGCGTGATGGCGGAGATCGGCTTCAGCCAGAATGGTCTGGAAAAATTTGCAGGACCCGGGCATTGGAACGATCCGGACATGCTGGAAGTGGGCAACGGCGGCATGAATGAAGATGAATACCGCACGCACATGAGCCTGTGGGCGATTCTGGCGGCGCCGTTGATTGCGGGAAACGATCTGACCAGGATGACGCCTTTCACTGTGGAGCTGCTGACGAATCGTGAAGTGATTGCGGTGGATCAAGACCCGCTCGGCAAGCAGGGCTACCGCATCGCGCAGGAAGGACCGTTTGAGATCTGGATGAAGCCGCTGGCCGACGGAAGCGAAGCGGTGGGATTGTTTAATCGCCAACGAAGCACCGAGCAGATGACGGTGAAACTCTGGCTGTTGGGAATTGAAGGAGAGGCGTCGGTGCGCGATCTGTGGTTGAAGAAGGATTTGGGACCGGTAAGCGGGACGTTCAGCGCGTTTGTGCCAAGCCACGGGGTCGTGATGGTGCGAATCAAGGCGAGGTAGCGCGCCCTGTCCCATTCTTGAAAGAAATACGCTTTGCGGCGTCGTAAAATGCATTGCAGCTGGCATGGCGTTACGGGGCGTCGTATTGTATGTAACTCCTTTATTTACATTTTGTTATGGTATTTTTTGGATTTGTAAAGTCCTTGCATATAATTTGCAATCAGATATATTTCCTAGAGGGTTGGCACGTTGAATCAGCCTTCCGATGATCCGAATTCGAACTGAGGCAGGCGATCGCTGCTAGCGCCCGGCGCGAATCGCGGCAATTTGGGTAAACGCTTCCTCGAAATTCGGTTTGTGGAGGGCGGCGGTGGCGGATGGCAGCGAAGTGCGGGAGGGCAATGTGAAGTTTCCCAAGGGCGTTTCGCGGCGGCGGTTTGTTTCCGGGGTGATGTCGTCGGCAGCGCTGGCGTGTCTTCCGAAAACTGCGGGAGCGTTCGCAGGGAGCGCTGCTTTCGAGGATTTACTGCAGCAGGCTGGGCGTACGCACGGTCCGGAAGGCCGCGTGACGCTTCTGGCCGCGCCGTTTCCCATGGAGCAGGTGCGTTTGCTGGATGGACCTTTCCTGGATGCCACGAAAATGAATCTGCAGTATCTGCATTCTCTTCCCGTGGATCGCCTGCTGCACAATTTTCGAGTGAATGCCGGGCTGGCGAGTTCGGCGGAGCCTTTGGGCGGATGGGAAGCTCCGGATTGCGAACTGCGCGGGCATTTCACAGGCCATTTTCTTTCGGCGTGCGCGCTCGGCTATGCAAGCACCGGCGACGTGGAATTGAAAACCAAGGGCGAGGCAGTGGTGGCGGAGCTGGTGAAATGCCAGGAGGCAAAGGGCAACGGTTATCTGAGCGCATTCCCTGAGAGTTTTTTCGATCGGTTGAGCGATGGCAAAGGCGTGTGGGCGCCGTTTTACACGCTGCACAAGATCATGGCGGGAAATTTGGACATGCACACCTACTGCCAATCGGAGCAGGCTCTGGCGGTGGCTGAAGGAATGGCGCGGTGGATGGGTCATTGGACCAACGGCATCAGCGATGATCACATGCAGCGAATTTTAAAGACCGAGTACGGCGGAACGAATGAGGCGCTGTATAACCTGAGCGCGATTACGGGAAAGTGGCAATATTTTCGGACGGCGACACGATTTGAGCAGCCGGATTACTTCGGTCCGCTGGCGGCGCATCGGGATGAGTTGAAAGGGCTGCACACGAACACAAATATTCCGAAGGTGATCGGCGCGGCGCGGCGATATGAGCTGACGGGCGATCCGTACTACCACGAGGTGTCTAAGTATTTTTGGGAAGAGGTTACGCAGGAGCGTGCGTACGTGACGGGCGGAACCAGTAACGGTGAAGGATGGGACACGGACGCGGGAAATTTGTCGAACGCGCTCAGTTTGTGGTCGGAGGAATGTTGCTGCGGGTACAACATGCTGAAGCTGACGCGGCATGTGCATCAGTGGACGGCGGATCCGCGCTACATGGATTACTACGAGCGGACGCTTTTCAATTCGCGGCTGGGGACGCAGAATCCAGACAACGGAATGAAGATGTATTATTTCCCGCTGCAAACCGGCTACTGGAAGTTTTTCCATTCGCAATTCAATTCGTTCTGGTGCTGCACCGGGACCGGCGTGGAAGAGTTTTCGAAATTTACCGATTCGATTTATTCGCGTAACGAGCACGATGTGTTTGTGAATCTTTTTATCGCTTCCGAAGCGCGCTGGCCGGAGAAGGGGCTGACGATTCGCCAGACCACAAAATTTCCCGAACAGGAAGGCACTAGCATCACCGTGAAAGCGGCAAAGCCGGTGCAGGCCGGCGTCAATATACGAATTCCGAGCTGGGCGGTGGACGGCGGCACGGTCGAGTTAAATGGAAAAGCGCTGCAGGCTTTTTCCAGCCCGGGAAGTTATTTGAGAATTACGCGAGAGTGGGCAGACGGCGACAAGCTGGAAGTCAAGTTGCCGATGCGTTTGCATCTAGAGCCGTTGCTGGGGGATTCAACACAGGTAGCGGCGTTGTACGGGCCGATCGTGTTGGCCGGGCGCCTGGGAACCCAAGGGCTGACGGAAGCGATGCAATACGATCCCGATCATGGGCCGACGCAATTGTCTCCTCCGCATGCCGAAGCAAAAGGGAACGCGAATATTTCTGCGAAATCGGCGGCAGAGATTCACGCGGCAGCGTGGCTGGAGCCGGTGAAGGGGCAGCCGCTGACATTTCAGACGGTGGGCCAGAAGAATGCGACGACTTTGATTCCGCTGAATCAAATATGGGGCGAGCGATACGCGGTGTATTGGAAGACCAGCGCGCATAACGAAGACACGGACGGGTAGGTTTGCCAGGGTTTGCGCGCAAGCGAGTTCTTCTTTATGCGGACGTTGACGCAAGCGCCACGGGAGTGGATAGTACGTGGCACCATGCGTTATGGGAGATAAGAAGTGAGCATCCACGAAGTTGCAAAGATGGCGAAGGTATCGATTGCGACGGTGTCGCGGACCATCAACGGTGTGCCTACGGTGACGCCGCAGCTTTCGCGGCGCGTGTGGAAAGTGATTGAGGAGCTGGGATATTACCCGAACACGCAGGCGCGCTCGCTGGTTTCTGGACGCAGCCGGATTTTCGGATTGATCGTTTCGGAGATCACGAATCCGTTCTTTCCTGAAATCGTGCAGGGATTCGAAGACATCGCGGTGCAGAACAATTACGAGATTCTTACCACTTCCACGGTGCACGATCCCGGGCGGATGGCGCTTTCGGTGCGGCGCATGATCGAGCGCCGCGTGGAAGGCGTGGCGGTGGTCACATTCGGGATGGAAGAAGCGCTGTTCGATGATCTGAAATCGCGCAACGTACCGCTCGTGTTTATTGACGTGGGACCGCCGCTGCCGCGGATCAGCACGATCAAGATTGATTATTTGAATGGACTGCGGCAGGCGGTGCAGCATCTGGCGGCGTTGCGCCACGAAAAAATTGCGTTTATCTCCGGGCCGTTGACGCTGAAGACAGCGCTGGCGCGGAAACATGCTTTTATGCAGGCGATGGACGAGATCGGACTGGCCGTGGATCCGCAGCATTTGGTGGAAGGAAATCACACGATGGAGGGCGGTATCCAGGCAATGCAAAAGCTTTTTGGCGTAGCCCAGATTCCTACAGCCGTGATTTGTTCGAACGACATGACGGCGCTGGGGGTGATGCGCGAAAGTTACGCGCAGGGAGTACATGTTCCAAAAGAACTATCTGTCGTGGGGTTTGACGACATCCGCCTGGCGCAGTTCGTGATACCGCCTTTGACTACGGTAAAAATGTCGCAAACGGAAATTGCACGATTGGCATTCAATGCGCTTCTGGCAGAAGTGCGGCGAAAAACACCTGCGCCGACGGGAAGTGAGTACATGCTTCGCACCAGCCTGGTCCTACGTGATTCCACTGCCTTGGCTCCGAAAACCGCGCGCCGGCGAAAACCTAAAGCCGCCGAATCCGGCGCTGAGTGAAGCAAATGAACATTGCGATTTGAAGAGCGCGCCAGGGATTGAGTATGCACGCGCTGCGCCTGGCGTCGCAGACGCCCAGCGCGCTGCTGGATTGGAACAATAATTATGGCGAAAAGCCCGACAAGGCTGTGTGCTTTCACTGCAGCAATTTGCCGAAACATTTTCTCAAATCGGTGAAGATGGATTATCAGGCAATCATTGCCGGCACGGTGGGGAAAGAAAATACGTTCGGGACGTGCGTGGGATTGGTGAAGTTCGACCAATGACGTTTGCGCGATTTTCGACGGACGATCGCGCGGGGCACGTGCGCGGGTACGTGGGCAGCGGAAATTTCACGGATGATCCACTGGAAACATTTGGCGGCGCGGGAGTGGTGGAGATTCCCAAGATGCAGAAGCTGCTGTGGTTCATCTGCGAAAACGGGTTCGAACATCATGTCGCGGCAAATTGTTCGTCGGTGACGGCAATGGTGCATGAGGCGGCGGTTCGTTATTTGGGCTGGGGCATGCACTGGCACGGAAATTAACCTCCAGAGGCGCGGATTTTTATGGCGATCGTCGCGGGCGTAGATTTCGGGACGTTGAGTGTGCGCGTTTCGATCGTGGACAGCAAGAAGGGCGCGCTGGAATCCGCCGTGGCCGAATATCCATTGCATCGCAAACGCGAGGACCCGGAATTTGCGACGCAATCGCACGATGACCATATGCGCGCGCTGGCTTTGGCGACGCGCGAGGCTGTGAAAAAAGCGGCAGTGCGCGGCGAGGACGTGGAAGCGATCGCGCTGGATACCACGGGATCGTCGGTCGTGCCGGTGGATGCGAAGATGGTCCCGCTAGATGATTATTATTTGTGGTGCGACCACCGGGCGAAGGCGGAAGCCGCGGAGATCACGGAACTAGCGAACCGCGAGCGGCTGGAAGCGATTCGCTGGTGCGGCGGCGTGTATTCGTCGGAGTGGGGATTCGCGAAGCTGTTGCACTGGCTGCGCCACAATCCGGACAAGCGCGCAAAATTTGCGAGCGCATTCGAGCACTGCGACATGGTGGCGGCGACGCTGTGCGGCGTGACCGATCCGAGCAAGGCGAAGCGCAGTATTTGCGCGATGGGGCATAAGTGGTTGTGGCATGCGGATCTGGGCGGGTTGCCTGCCGAGGAATTCCTGGTGAAATTGGATCCGCTGCTGGCCGGTGTGCGCGCGAAACTGGCGGGGCAGTACGAAACTTCCGACAAGATTGCCGGGTCGTTGTCTCCTCATTGGGCCGAGAAACTGGGATTGCGCGCGGGGATTCCGATTCCGGTGGGCGCGTTCGACGCGCATTGGGATGCGATCGGCGCGGGTGCGCAAGAAAAAGATGTGGCGAATGTCGTGGGGACCTCTACTTGCATTATTGGGATCTCGAGCCAGACGCAGCTGGTGCCGGGAGTGTGCGGCGTGGTGACGGGCAGCGTACATCCGGGCTACACCGGGATCGAGGCGGGACTTTCCGCTACCGGAGACATTTTCGAGGCGATCGCGCGGCGGGCGAACACTCCGATTTCGCAATTGAGCGTGGGATTGGAAAAATACCAAGCGGGCCAGACCGGATTGTTACGCATGACTTGGGACAATGGCGACCGCACGGTGCTGGTGAATCCGAATCTGCGCGGAATTACTTTGGGCTGGAATTTGCAGAACACGGCGCAGGACGAACTTTTCGCGGCGATCGAAGGGACGGCGTTTCACACGCGGGTGATTCTGGATCGCATGGCGGAACATGGCACGAAGATCGAGCGCGTGATCAATGCCGGAGGAATTCCGCAGAGCAATCCAGTTTTGAATCAGGTGTACGCCAACGTGCTGGGGCGTCCGGTGCTGGTGCCGAGCAAGAAAGTGACCAGCCTGGGTTCGGCAATTTTCGCGTTTCTGGCGGCGGGAACTTTCAAGACGATCGAAGAAGCGCAGAGGCAGATTTGTCCTTTGCACATCGTGTTTCATCCGCGGAAGGAAGCGCAGGGGATTTACGACGAACTGTACGCGCTGTACCGGAGACTCTATTTTGAATTTGGCGGTGCGGCGGGGGGCGGGAGTTTTGGCGACGTGTTGCCCGCGCTGATTCGGATCTCGGCGATGCAAATGGCGCACCCTGTGGCGCCAGAAAAAGCGAATTAGCTCGGTTTGAGCGGTTCCTTCCCATCGTTTCCTTCGCGGGAAATCTAAGGCCTTAATTTGCGGAAAAGCTTTTGCATCCGTATGCTGGATGGAATCCTGTGCACGCGAAAACGACTGAGGGATGCGTTGCGCGCAGGCGGAGCTGCGGATGATACAGATTTCTTGTGCTGCGCTGCTGTTTGATATGGACGGAGTGCTGATTGATTCGACGCCGGCGGTGGCGCGCGTGTGGACGCGTTTCGCGCTGCGGCACGGATTCGAGGCTGCGGAAGTAGTGCATCGAGCGCACGGGCGGCCGAGCATTATGACGGTTCGCGAGTATCTGCCGAACGGCGATCATCTGGCCGAGAATAAGGAAATCGAGCGCGGCGAGATTGTGGACCTGGAGGGAATCGTGCCCTTGCCGGGAACGCAGGAATTATTGGGCGCGTTGCCGCGCGGACGCTGGACGATTGTCACGTCGTGCACGCGGCGGCTGGCGGAAGTGCGATTGAAAACCAGCGGGTTGCCGCGGCCGGAAGGTTTTGTGACGTCGAGCGACATCGCGAACGGCAAGCCGGCGCCGGATCCCTATCTGCAGGGCGCGGAGGTGCTGGGTTTTAAGGCGCGGGATTGCGTGGTGGTGGAGGATGCCCCGGCAGGGGTGCGTTCCGGCAAGGCTGCAGGCGCCAGAGTGATTGGGTTGTGCACGACGATGGCGGCGCAAGAACTGTGGGATGCGGGCGCGGATTGGGTGGTGCGGGATTGCTCCGCCATTTCGCTCGACAGTCCGATGATTCACAACGGGAAGCTTTCGCTCGTGCTGCGGGAGAACGGCGCGTCTGATTCGTAGCAGGGGCGCCGGCCCTCCCTGATTTGCGGCTCCCAATTCGTGCGAGTCGCGCGCTAGGAATGAAGCGTCAGAACGGTTAGCGAGTGGGCCGGGAACGTCTGGCGGAACGACGGGCCGACGCCCGAAAATTGACTGCGCTTTACGCCTATGTTTTTCGGTTCGGCGAAAGTGTTCGTTGAATCGAGGCTTGGGCCGTTCACTTCATATAGATCACCCGTTGCCTGCAATTGAAAACCTTCGATGGCGATGTCCGCGGTTATATCCGAAGTGGGGTGACGATTGACGACCGAGAGCGTCAGCTTTTTGCCGTTCTCGTCCGCGGTGGCCGAGACGTCGAGATAGGGCGTATCCGGCATGTCCGGAAACGTCTCCGAGCGCACGAAAGCATCGAGAGCAACGTTGCCGGAATGTTCGGCGTAGAGCTGCAGCGGGAAATAAATCGTCTGCAGGAAGATTCCCGTGGGATTGGCCATGATGGGAGCGATTACGTTGACAAGTTGCGCGAGATCCGCCATTTGCACGGTGCGGCAATTGCGATGAAAAATGTTGAGCGCGGAGGCGGCCCAGAGGGCGTCGCGCAAATTGTAGATTTCTTCCAGTTTATGATCGTCGCCGCGCTTGAACCAGGAGCGGAACCAGATATTCCATTCGTCGGCCGCGATTTTCACGCGTTCCTTTTTCTCGTTTTTGCCGGCGACGGAAGTGATTACGGCGTCCAGGACTTTTATTTCGTGCTCGAGCTTGCTGGCATCGTGAATTTCCTTGGCGGTGTCCATGCTGCCGCCGTAGTGGTGGAGCGAAATATAATCCACTACATCCACGAGGCGTTCCAGAACTTCGCGGTCCCAGTCTGCGTTATTTCCGCCGCAGGCAATGAGTTTGATGGTGGGGTCAACCCATTGCATCATCTTGGCGAATTCGAGTGCGAGGTCGGCGTAAGCTGCGGCGGTTTTGTGGCCGGCTTGCCAGGAGCCATAAATTTCATTTCCCAGGCCCCAATATTTCACGTTGTAGGGTTCGGGATGGCCGTTTTTTCTGCGCAGGTTAGCCCAAGCGGTGTTCATGGTGCCGTTGCAATATTCCACCCAGTCGGCGGCATCCTGCATGGTGCCAGTGCCCATGTTCACGGTGATATAAGGCTCGGAGCCTAGCTTGCGGCAGTATTGAATGAATTCGTCCGTGCCGAAGCGATTGGATTCTTCGGCTTGCCAGGCGGTGTCCCAGCGGCGAGGGCGGGAGTCTTTCGGTCCGATGCCGTCGCGCCAATTGTATCCGGAAGAGAAATTTCCGCCGGGCCAGCGCAGCAGGGGAATGTGCAGCCCGCGGGCGGCTTCCAGAACATCTTTGCGAAAGCCGTCGCCATCGGAGAGTGGCGAGCCTTCTTCGTAAATTCCGCCATAGATACAGCGGCCGAGATGTTCGATGAAGTTGCCGTAGATGTTGGGATCAATTTTGCCGATCTGGCGATCGAAATCGATTTTAATGCGTGCGGATGCTGCGGGCGCGGAAGTTTGCTGCGGTGTGGTGGGCGCCGTCGCGGATTTGCCCAGGACCGGCGAAGAGGAAATCAGAGGGAAGGCCGCGGCGCCGAGTGCGGCCGCTACGCCATCTTTCAGGAAGTTGCGCCGAGCAGGAAGCGTGATGGTCATCGAAGTGTCTCCGTTTTCGTGGCGCCACGAGTATCTATGGGAAAACGTTTACTCGTCAACAGCGGATTTTGGTGTCGCCTGCGCCCGCCTAAAAAATAGGGGGCCGCTCCGGGAGCAAAAGCAACAGAGCCGGCCAGACGCTGGCGCTACGAAATTCAAAGGCGCCCGGCTGAAGCTCGCCGTTACGACTGCAAAGTCAGATTCAAAATCGGTGGTGTGGCTGGTAAAAAATTAGGCGTGTTGCTCGCGGTGGCGCTGGATGAATTCTTTTAGATATTCGCCGGCTGTGGTGATGTGCTGCCAGAGGGCGTTGGAGGCTACTTCGGGATCTTTGGTGCGGCAGGCGTCGAGTAATTCGTGGTGGGCCTTTCCCGCCACGTGCAATTCGCGGGTGAAAACCAGATGGAGGCGGGTGTAGCGGTCGCAGTTGTTGTTGAGAGTCTTGAGGAAAGAGAGCATCACGGGGCGGTTCGCGGGTGCGTACAGCGCAGAGTGGAAAGCCCAGTTCCACTGGCCCCAGGATTTCACGTCGGCGTCGTTTTCGAGCGATTCCTCGAAGTGCTGGAGAATTTCTTCAGCGGCTTGGAAATCCTTTTCGGTGAAGTTGGCGATGGCTTGGCGGAGCATGTAGCATTCCAGGACCGCGCGCGTTTCAAAAAGCTGCATAATTTCGTCGGGAGAGAGCGCGGAAACGACTGCGCCACGATTGGCGACGATAGTGATCAGCCCTTCGGCGGCCAGATGGCTGAGGGCTTCGCGGACGGGGATGCGACTGATCTGAAATTCGGCGGCGATGGCGTCCTGGCGGAGCTGCTCGCCTTCGCGGAGTTCGCCGTGCAAAATTTTGTCGCGCAGGCGTTCGACCACGGCAGCAGCCAAGGATTGGCGGGGGATGGCGTCGGATTTTCTTGCGGTGTGTTCATGCGTTGGCGCCGCGACGAATTTAGATTGAGGTTTTGGCATCGTTAGTCACGTAACCTTTTGCAACTAGATCGGCGCGGGATAATTACAGCAGTCTGGTTCCGGGATTCCTGAAATGGATGGCCCGCGCGCCCCGTCCGTGATCATCTATCAGGACGGTGAACGTGTCAATTCTCCGTCCACCATGCGCCAGATGCCAAGAGAATTCTCGTTTTTCAACTCGTCGGGCAGAGCGACGTCTGGAAAATCCTGATAACAGACGGGGCGGGCAAAGCGGAAAATTGCCAGGGTGCCGACGGAAGTGGTGCGCGAATCGGTGCTGGCCGGATAGGGCCCGCCATGAACAATGGCGTCGCAGAGTTCCAGGCCCGTCGGGTAGCCGTTGTAAATAATTCGCCCGACTTTATTTTCGAGGATGGCGATGAGCTCGGAGAATTCGACGATGTCCTGGTCGGTGCCGTGAACTGTGGCGGTGAGATGCCCGTGCAGGCCGCGAGCAGCTTCGAGAATTTGTTCTTTCTTTGAATAACTGATCAGCAGCGTTTCGGGTCCGAAAACTTCGTCGGCGAGTTCGGGGCTGGCGAGGAACGACGTGATATCCGTCTGGAATAGTGCGGCGCCTGCTTGGAACGATGAGGACGAATCGGGAGATTTTTCCTCGGCGAGCACGCTGACGCCTTCGTGATTTTTGCGATTGCGAATTTCGCGATTATAGGACGAGCTGATTCCAGAAGTCAGTAGCGTGAACTTCGCGGATTCGCCGACTTTGCCTTTCAGGACGTTTACAAGCGCGTCCGCGGGCTTTCCTGCGGAGAGAAATATGAGCCCGGGCTTGGTGCAGAATTGGCCGGCACCGAGAGTGAAGGAGCCGTAAAGCTCCGCCGCGATTTTTTCGCCACGAACGGCGAGCGCGCCGGGAAGAATGAAAGTGGGATTGGTGCTTCCCATTTCGCCGTAAAACGGAATGGGGGACGGGCGCTTCACGGCCAAATCAAACAGCGCGCGGCCGGCGGGGATGGAACCGGTGAAGCCGACTGCTTTCACGAGGGGATGTTGCACGAGGGCGGCGCCGACAGAAATTCCGGAATCGAAGAGCAAAGAAAAAACGCCTTCGGGCAAATCGCAAGCGCGCACGCTATCGCGAATGATGCGGCCCACCATTTCACTGGTACCGGGATGCGCGGGATGGGCTTTGACGATGACGGGATTTCCAGCGGCGAACGCGGAGGCGGTATCGCCTCCGGCAACCGAGAAGGCAAGTGGAAAATTGCTGGCTCCGAAGACGACGACCGGACCGAGAGGGCGCAGCATCGAGCGCACATCTGGCTTGGGAACTGGTTTGCGCTGCGCATCGGAGTGATCAATCCGCGCGGTGACCCAGGAGCCCTCGCGGACTACTTTTGCGAACATGCGGATTTGCGCGCAAGTGCGGCCGGTTTCTGATTGCAGGCGGGCGAGCGGAAGCGCGGATTCTTGATGGGCGCGCGTAACGAGCGATTCGGTCTGGGCTTCGATGCGGGAGGCGATCGTCTCCAGGAACTCCGCTCTTTTTTTGCCAGACACGCG
This sequence comes from Candidatus Acidiferrales bacterium, assembly GCA_035602855.1. GTDB lineage: Bacteria > Acidobacteriota > Terriglobia > Acidiferrales > UBA7541 > Palsa-295. The sequence goes on along the minus strand of DATNLN010000077.1, from coordinate 39,039 downwards.
CGCGAAAAAGGCGCTGCTTTCGGCGGCGAGCTTGACGGCGAGGTCAACTTCTTCGCCCTTTGCGGAGTGAAAGGACGGCTCGATTTTCTGGCCGGTGGCTGGGGCGAAGGCTTGGAACGTGCCGTTGCCTGCGCTGCCCGCGTTGCCGTCGCGAAATCCGATTATTGAAGTTCCCAAGAATTCCATTTTGCAGATCCTTTACCTTGCGGCGTGCGCAAGAGCTGAGCTCGCATTCTTTGGCCGATTTTGCATGGCGTGACGAATTATTTTCCTAGTGGCTTCCAATTCTTCGCCAACCAGCTCCAGTTTCGGGGCACGGACGCGGGCGTTGCCGATTCCAAGTTCCTGCTGAACCAATTTTATCAGCTGGATGAACTTGGGAACCGTGTCCAGACGCAGCAACGGCAAGAACCAGCGATACAGCTCGAACGCCTGCGCGGATTTTCCTTCCATACTGTAATGGAACAAGTCCACGGATTCTCGCGGCAGAGCATTAGCGAGCCCGGCGATCCATCCGGTGGCGCCGACTCCAATGCCTTCTAGGATAGCGTCATCCACGCCGATAAATAAAATCAGGCGATCGCTCATGAGAGCGCGAATCGCGCTGATCCTGCGCACGTCCGTGCTCGATTCCTTCACCGAATGCAGGTTCTGGTGCTCGTTCGCGAGTTCCTGAATTTGCGCGGGAAAAAAGTCGGTCCCGTACGAGACAGGATTATTGTACAGCATGCTGGACAGAGGAGTGGCTTTCAGAACGGCGGCGACGTGGGCTTTCATTTCGCGCCAGTCGCCTTTGTAAACATAGGGGGGAAGGACCATAAGACCTTCGCAGCCGGCGGATTCCGCGGCTTTGGCTTGCGCGATGGCTTCGGCGGTGGATAGCGCGGAAATGGCGGCGATGACGGGGGCGCGACCTTTCAAGGCGCTAACGCAATTGCGCAAAATTGCCACCTTTTCGTCGAAGGACAGAGTAGCGCCTTCGCCGAGCGAACCGAGCGCCACTACGCCGGTGCAGCCATTTTCCGCAAGCCAGCGGCAGTGATTGGCCATGAATGCGTGGTCCACTTTTTCATTTTGATCGAAACACGTGGTGATTGCTGGCATTACGCCTTTCCACTTCATCGGAATCCTCCATTTAATTTCGTGGGGCTGCAGGATGCGCGGGGATCGCCGCCAGGCTCGAACAGCGCACCGGAAAAACTGGCGGTCGGACGGAATCAATTTCCCAGCCGAAAAGAAATTCAGCGGCGGGGGCGCAAACGCGTCCCTGGCAAGGGCCCATGCCGCAGCGGGCGTGCAATTTCGCAGCACGCCAGGAGCTGTGTTCGCACAGCCTTTCGTACGGGACGTCTTCGCAGCGACAGACCAGCGTGTCCGGCCGCGCGAGATTTTTCAGCTCAGGACGCAATGGGAATGCGTCTCTTAGAATGCGAACTACTTGTTGGTAGCGGGCGCGCCTCGCGAATAAGTGTTTGGCGCGATCTTCCCAATTTGTGGCGGCGTATCCGGCGATTTCGCCTTCCACGAGCGCGAGCTCGAGGCCGCCAATTCCCGTAGGCTCACCAGCGCAATACGTTCCGGTGACCGAGGTTTGCTGATATTCGTCCACTTCTACAAGACCTTGTTGCAGACGGCAGCCGCACATGCGCGGCAGCTCGACATTCGGTATGAGATGAAAACCGCACGCGAGATAATCGCATTCGACTTCGCTGGTCTGGCCTTGGCGCGATATGCGGACGATTTCCACGCGCCGATTTCCGAAGGCGGCGACGGGCCAGCAATCGGTCCAGTGCGGGATGCCGCGCAGATCGTAGGCGAAGCGCAAGGCCTCGGGGGCTTTGCTGGGAGCCAGGAGCATCTTGATGCCGAAGCGCACCATGCGCGGCCGAGTGGTTTGTTCACAGATGCCGATGACTTTCGCGCCACATTTACGCGCGTATGCAGCGACTGCGAGCAGCAGCGGACCGGTTCCGGCGATGACGACGCGCTTCCCGGCGATATCTAGCCCGGATTTTAGCAAGGCTTGCAATCCGCCTGCGCCCATGACGTTGGGAAGTGTCCAGCCGGGGAAAGGCAGGAAGAGTTCGCGCGCGCCCGTCGCCAGGACCAGTTTTCCGTACGTGACCTGAATGGCGGAATCATCGGACTCGGCAGCCAACTCGCCACTCGCAGCGTGAAAGACTCGAGCGCCGCGCACGATTTGAACTGCGGATTTATTTAGACGATCAAACCAGAGCGATGCTGCCGATTTGCGCGGGGCGGTTTGAGCGCCGCGCCAAATCTGTCCGCCGGCGGCGGGATTGTCGTCCAGCAAGCCGATGGACTTGCCGGAATCCGCGGCCGCGAGCGCCGCGGCAATTCCGGCGGGGCCTGCGCCGACGACGGCGACGTCGAATCTGAGATGTTTGACGCTATCCACCGGCTTCTATTTCCATATTCGATTCGCAAAGCACCTGGCAACTGCGGCGCTGCGGTTCTCCGTTAATTTCGACGCGGCACTCGAAACAAGTGCCCATGCCGCAGAGTGGCGAGCGCGGTTGGCCGGAGACAGAGGTGCGGCAAGTTGCGCCGGACGCTAGAACTGCGACGGCCACGGTGGCTCCGGCGCGAACTGTGACCGGTTTGCCGTTTACGCAAACGGAAACGGATTCAGACATATGCCTCCGCAGCCATTTGCCGCGACGGGAGATAAGGCTGAATGGGAATGGCGGGCCGCTGGCCGAGAATTTGCGAACAGATTAGTTTCGCTGTGGCGAGCGAGGTAGTGATGCCCAGGCCTTCGTGACCGGCAGCGACCAAAACGGACGGATCTTCCGGCGACGGTCCGATCAAAGGGAGTTTGTCGGGAGTGGCAGGGCGAAAACCGGTCCACACGCGAATTGCAGAAAGTAAATTCAGGTCCGGCATGTACTCGAACGCACGCTGCAGCATGCGCACGAGGATTGAATGGTCCACCGCCGAATTGTCGGCGCCATACTGACGCGATGAGCCAATTAATATTTGGCCTGTCTTCCGAGGCTGCACGTTGAAGGCCACGGAATCGGCGGTAAGCGAGTGCGCGCTTTTCAGATAGCCGAGTTCGACGACTTGATGATGGAGAAAATTCGGGTAGCGATCGGTGATGACCAGGTGGCCTTTGCGCGGTTTAATATTTATTCCTGCGCTTAGCTGCGGAGCGGACTGGCCGGCGGCGTTGATGATGAAGCCGGCGGCGAAAATTGTGCCGTCGGCGAGGCGCGCGATGCCTTTTCCAATGGCGGTGACAGGCTGGCCGTAAATGACGCGTGCTCCCAGGTGGCGAGCCCTCTGCAGCAAGAATCCCGTGGCGCAGGGCGGATAGATGACCGAATCTCCAGGCACGCGAAGTCCGCCCGCGAGCGGTGCGCGCAAGTGAGGCTCCGCATCACGAACCTGCTGCGAATCGAGGATTTCCACGTTTACGCCGCGTTCGCGGTAGTAATCAAATTTCCGGCGGACTTCGGCCATTTGATTTTCGTCGGTGGCGACCCACAGAGTTCCGCACGGGTCGAATTCAACGGCGCAGGTAAGCTGGTCGCGCATATCGTCCCAAAGAATTTGAGAATAGCGCGTGATGGCGAACTGAGCCTCGGAATCATCCATCACTACGATGTGGCCCATGGCTGCGCCGGTGGATCCCCGGCCGGGGAAACCCTCGTCAATCACCACGACGCGCAAGCCTTCGGCGGCGAGCTCCGAAGCGCAGGCGGCTCCAACGATGCCCGCGCCGACAATCACAACTTCCGCCGGGTTGTTCACGGGTAAATGCCATTTCGAAAGGGATCGCGCGGATCCAGAATCACATCCGCCTCCGATGTAATGAACGCAGAACCTTTAATAATGGGCAAGACCTGGCCATCCTCGATGCGAACCTGTCCTGCAAAAACGCTGCCCACGATGCTTTCCTGGCGCCACACTTCGCCGGGTTTCAATTTTCCATCCGCATAGAGGCAGGCGAGTTTGGCGCTGGTGCCGGTGCCGCAGGGCGAACGGTCATACGCTTTGCCGGGGCAGAGAACGAAATTCTGGCTTTGAATTCCTGGCGTGCGGGACGGGCGAAACAGTTCAACGTGATCGATCTCCTTTCCGTCGCTGCCTTTGATTCCACTGTTGGCCAAAGCTTGGCGAATGGCCCAGGCAAATTCGGTTAGCTTTTCAATGTTCGCGGTGTTGAGTTCGAGCGGAGTATTGTCCACCAGGAAGAACCAATTGCCGCCCCAGGCGACGTCGCCCGTGACGGCGCCGTAGCCGGGCACCTGGACTGTAACTTTCGCGGCCGTGCGCGTGCTGGCGACGTTTACTACAGTGACTTCGCCGGTTTCATGAAGCGTCGCGGTGACCGTGCCCACCGGGGTTTCGATGCGATGATCGCCGTAAGTGATTTTCCCCAAGTACGCCAGCGTGGTGATCAATCCGATGGTGCCGTGCACACACATGCCGAGATATCCAACGTTGTTGAAGAAAATTACGCCGGCGGCGCTGGCAGGATCGGAGGGCCTGCAGAGAATTCCGCCGACAACCACTTCGGAGCCGCGCGGTTCATTGGCGAGCGCGCTGCGGAGATAATCGTGATCGAGGCGAAAGCGTTCGAGTTGCTCGGCTACAGAGCCGCGGCCGAGGTCCGGTCCGCCACTGACAATAATTCTGGTGGGCTCGCCACCGGTGTGGGAATCGACGATATGGATCCGTTCGACCGCGTCAAACATGTTCGCGGGACTATTTTCAACACGTGGTTTGGTAAGACCCATGAGCAGGCTATCCGATCCTCACTCGGAGACGCATATCGGAAGATGCAGTATTGCGTTTCAGGACAGACATTTGCGAGCGAAATTGCAACTTGTTTCGATGCTGCGGCGCGGGGACGCCGACGCAAAGCGAAAGAAAGGAAGGCCAGGGCACCCGAAAATCGGAACGGGACGGCGTAAGCGCAGTAAAACCGGAATGTAGGCAAATGGGCATTGACGGGTAAGCGTGCATATAATATACATCGTCGAGACGTTAGGCAATCGAAAAGGTGAGACTGCGTGGAAACGTTTACTGCAAAGGGTGCAGTGGACGTTCCTGTAGTGGGTTTTCTTGCGCGTTTTCCGTGGTTTACGGGGAGACGCGGATGTGACTTATCACCCGGCCCGAATCGCCGCACGGCATTCGTTTTTTTTGGCACGCTGCTTGATCGCTGCAGCCAGCGTGGCCCGGTTGCGGCGGAAGCTGGGTTTCAGGACCTTGCGCTGTGGCTCCGGAGTCGTCGCCACCCCTATGACTTTGGATGCCGGCAAGGAGGACGTAGGGAAGGGCGGGGCTTCCCCGGCCCCCCTTCCCAAAATCCTTGCGTCCTATCGCGACAAACCCCGGTCAGGATTGCGAAGGGGATTCGTTCGTGGTGCGGCAGCGATTGGGCGAGGGCGAGGAAATCGTGCTGCCGGTGAACCAATCGTCGCCGGGAATCAAGTGATGCGTGAAAGCTGTTTGCCGGAGGAACAAAAATGAAGCACGACGCTGGGAAGTGGATCATGGCAGTGACGATTTTTGTTCTCGCACCGGTGCTGGTTCGCGCGCAAGGCACGCTTGCGGATTACCAGCGCGCCGAGAAATTTCTTCCCGGAAATGCGCGGCATCAGATTTTCGTGGCGGATGTGACGCCGCACTGGATCGAGAAGACCCCCAGGTTCTGGTACAGGAAGGTAGGGCCGAGCGGAACGGAATTTATTCTGGTGGACGCGGCGCAGAATACGAGCGCGCCAGCATTCGATCACGCGAAGCTTGCGGCGTCTTTGTCGCGCGCGGCGAAGCGGGAATACTCGGCGTCGCAACTGCCGTTTGATTGCTTCGAATTCACGAAGGACGGGCAGTCCATTAATTTTCAATGGGAAGGCACGGCTTGGACATGCGCGCTGGAGAAGTACGATTGCAAGAAGTCCAGCGATGTGCAGCCTGGGCCGTACGAAGATTTTTCTCCCAACGGTGCGTGGGCCGTGTACGTCAAGGACCACAATCTCTATCTGCGCGATGTTTCGACGGGATCGGCGCAGCAACTCACTCGTGATGGAGAACCCGGCTGGGATTATGCGACGCCGATACCTTCGCTGCGGCCGATGGTGACGCAAGGCGCAGAGGAGGTGAAACAGCGTCCGGCGGTTTTCTGGGCGCCGGATTGCTCGAAGCTGGTTACCTACCGATTGGATTCGCGAAATGCCGGACACTTCACGACTTTGCAGTTCGTGCCACCGAATCAACTGCGGCCGAAAGCTTACGACGTGGTGTATCCATTGCCCGGAGAGGCGCTGCCGACGGCCCAGCCAATTGTTTTTGACATTCCGTCGGGGAAACGGACGGACATAAAGACCGCGCCTTTGGAAATACGGTTTCAGGGCGGGCCGGAGTTCGACTGGTATCCGGACAGCAAGAGTATTTATTACGATTACAGCGAGCGCGGAGAAAAGGCGATCGAACTGCGCGTCGTGGATCCCGAGACAGGCGTGCAACGAGTGTTGATCCGCGAACAGTCGGAGCGGTATGTGGATCCAGGCGAGACTTTCGTTCGATTTGCGTACGAGAGCGGGGAGATTGTGTGGTCCTCGGAGCGCGACGGCTGGAATCATTTGTATCTTTACAGCGAGAAGACGGGGCAGTTGGTCAATCAGTTGACGCAGGGGCCGTGGGTGGTGCGGCAGATACTGTTGCTGGACGAAAAAGCGCGGCGAGTTTATTTTTTGGGCTGCGGACGGGAGAAGGACGAAGACCCTTATTTGACGCATGTTTACAGCGTGGGATTTGACGGCAAGGGGCTGACGCTGTTGAGTCCGGAAAACGCGAATCACACCGGGAGTGTGTCGCCGGATGGAAGGTTCTTCGTGGACAGTTATTCGCGTGCGGATCAGCCCGGAAAGGTGGTGCTGCGGCGCACGAAAGACGGATCGGAAGTGCGTGTGCTGGAGGAATCTGACGCAGCGGAGCTGCTGCAGACAGGCTGGAAATATCCGGAGCCTTTTCACGGGAAGGCCGCGGACGGTTCGACCGATTTGTATGGACTGATCTGGCGGCCTTCGAATTTCGATCCGGCGAAGAAATATCCGATCGTCGAGCAAGTGTACACCGGGCCGCAGGCATTTTTTGTGCCGAAATCGTTCGGGCAGGCGAACCGGATTGGTTTGCAATCGGTGGCGGAATTGGGTTTCGTGGTGGTGATGGTGGATGGACGCGGGACGACGGGGCGCTCGCGCGCGTTCCATGAATATTCGTACAGGAATTTGGGCGGGGCGTTTGAAGATCATGTGGCGGTGATCAAGCAGATGGCGGCGCGTTTTCCGTATATGGATATCGAGCGTGTGGGGATCTGGGGAACTTCAGCCGGCGGATACGGCGCGGCGCACGCGATGCTGGCGTTTCCCGAATTTTACAAAGTGGGTGTGACGATTTCGGGCGATCACGACGCCAGGCTGGACAAGGCTTGGTGGAACGAACTGTATCAGGGCTATCCGCTGCAGGAGGATTACATCGCGCAATCGAACGTGACCATGGCCGGGAAGTTGCAGGGGCATTTGCTGATCGTGCATGGAGATATTGATGACAACGTGCATCCGGTCGAGTGCATGCGTTTCGTGGATGCACTGATGAAGGCGAATAAAAACTTTGACATGCTTTTGGTGCCGAACATGTATCACGGCGAGGGTGGCAATCCTTATTTGGTGCGCCGGCGGTGGGATTATTTTGTGGAGTATTTGTTGGAGGTGACGCCGCCGACGGGTTTCGAGGTGCACGAGGATCGCGAGGAGCCGGCGCGCGGGCGTTGACCGGCTCCGTTTGCCGGTGCGAGGCGGTCGGTCAGGGCTTGCCGAATTCGACGCCGTGAGAGTTCAGTCAGCGCTGCCCCAAATATCTCCTACCTTATAACCGCTGGGAAATGGATCATCGGAATCGAGTACGTACTGCGCGATGCCGGTGATCCAGGCGCTGCCGCTGATTGTGGGAACTACGGCGGCGTAGGAGCCGACCCGCGTTTGCGCAATCAAGCGGCCGGTGAACGTGGTGCCGAGAATTCCTTCGTGCACAAAATCCTGATGCAGCGGCAATTGGCCTTTGGCGTGGAGCGTAGCCATTTTTGCGCAGGTTCCAGTGCCGCAGGGCGAGCGATCGAGCGCGCCGGTCCATGAGGATGGGCGGCTCCAATCGAGTTTGCCTGTGGAGACGACGACAGTGTTCTTGCGGTCGCAGCGCGGATGATCGGCGGGCGCGGAGAGTTGGGCGATGGTGATGCCTGCGATTGCTGAATTTTCCGGATGAACCGCGGGAAGCTGCTCGTTCGCCGCGGCTTTGATCATTTCTCCGACGCGGACGATGTCGCGCGCTTCGTCGGGAGTGAGATGAAAGCCCAGAGGCGCGGCATCCGCGATGACGTAGAACATGCCGCCGTAGGCGACATCCACTTTTATCGTGCCGAGGCCGGGAACTTCGACATTGGCATCGAGATGCACGGCGAATGCGGGAACGTTTTGAAAGGTGACGCGCTTTACTTTTTGATTTTCGATTTCCGCTTCGACTTCAATGAGGCCGGCGGGAGTATCGAGCTTCAGCTTCGTAATGCGTTCGCGGATGGGAATCATTCCGGTCTCGAGTAGCACGGTGACGACGCAGATCGTGTTGGTGCCGGACATGGGCGGATATTCGGTTTGCTCCATGATCACGAATCCGGCGGCGGCTTCGGGATTCGTGGATGGCAAGATCAGATTGCAGTTCGAAGCTGGGTAGCCGCGCGGTTCACGGAGCATTAGTTTGCGAAGATCGTCGGCGCGCGTTTCAAGATACTTCATTTTTTCGAACATGGTGGCACCGGGAACGTCGAGCACCCCGCCGACGATCACGCGGCCAGGTTCGCCGCAAGCGTGAGCGTCCACGGCCGAAATCATACGAGCGAATTGCACGGGATTACCCTCCACGAAATTATTTTGGCGCTTGCGATGAATTGCAGCTGCGCGCGGATTGATGGCGCCACAGCCGAGTGGGCTACTGCGGCATCTCCTCGTCGGGCATTTTACGGTCTGGGGCGGAGCGCGCTATCAGAAAATAGACGGGCACGCCGAGGATTACGATTATCAGGCCCGGCCAGGTAGTAGCGGCGCGATAGGTGAACAGCACGATCAGAATCGCCGCCGCGCCGATGATATAAAGCGCGGGGAGCCAGGGGTAGCCGAAGGCACGATAGGGGCGGTCGGCATTGGGTTTTGTGATCCGCAGGCGAAAGACGCCGGCGATGGTGAGAATATAGAAAATCAAGGCGGCGGAAATAATGTAATCGAGAAGATCGCTATAGAGATTGCCATACTCTTGCGTGGCGGGATTGTAGGTACGCGGAAGTACCAGGAATACGGCCCAGAGGCCTTGAATGAGCAATGCCCAAGCGGGCACGCGCGCCGAATTCAGAGTCCCGGCGGATTGAAAAAATAACCCGTCGCGCGCCATAGCGTAGTAAGTGCGCGCTCCGGCCAGAGTCAACGCGTTCACGGTGCCTACGGTGGAAACCATGATGGCGGTGGCCATCAGAGCCGCGCCCAACGTGGGGAAAATTGTTTGCAACATGGCCGTGGCGACGCGATCCGATGGAGCGTGTTGAATGGCCACGAGCGGCAGCGTGACGAGGTAGGCGACGTTCGCGAGCAGATAGAGCGTGATCACGATGCCGGTACCGATCGCGAGTGATAGCGGGAGATTGCGGCGGGGATTTTTTACTTCGCCCGCGGTGAAAGTGATGTCGTGCCAGGAATCGGCGGAGAAAAGGGAGCCGGTCTGCGCGACGCAGATGGCCACGAACAGACCGAAGGCGGTGGTGGCGCTGAGTCCGGCGGTGAGGGGAGAGACGCCGCGAGCGGTCCAGGCGTTGCTGAAATTTTCGTGAACAGCGGCGGCGTTCCACCCGAGCGTGAGCCCCAGCGTGATCAGGATCAGCAGCGCAATCGTTTTGCCCACCGTAAAAACATTTTGCACGACTTTGCCATATTGCAGGCCGCGGCTGTTGGTCCAGGTGAGAATCGCGATGACGCCGATGGCGACCAGCTGCGCGGACGAAAGCGAAACAGCGTAGCCGCTGAAAACGTGGACCGGCGCGATCAGGTAGTGCGCTTCCGACACCGACGGAAACAGGACGCCGGAAAAACGCGCGAAGGCGATGGCGACGGCGGCGATAGTGCCCGTCTGGATGACGGTGCAGAGCGTCCAGCCGTAGAGAAATCCCCAGAGCGGAGAAAAGGATTCGCGCAGGTAGATGTACATTCCGCCGGCGCGCGGCATCATGGCGGCGAGCTCGCCGTAGGAAAGTGCTCCGGCAATGGTGAGCAAACCCGTGAACAGCCAGGCGACGAGAAGCCATCCGGCGCTGCCGATTTCGCGCGACATGTCGGCCGAAACGATGAAAATTCCAGAGCCGATCATTACGCCGACTACGACCATCACTGAATCGAACAGGCCGAGGCCGCGCGCGAAGGTGGGATCCTGCGGCGTGGCAACGGGCGGGTGAGAGGAAGCGTCGGGTGCGTTATTCGGCATTATTATCCTTGTGATTCTGGCGGTGCTTGTGATGCTCGCGCCGCGGGCGGTGCCGCGATGGGCGCTGGGCCGCTGCGAGTAGCGCCAACTAAGTTTATGGAGACAAGAAGCTTGTTGGGAGAGGATTTTGTAGTCATGAAATCGCTTGACGAGTGGATAATATATACAAGACTATACCTCCGTGTCGACATCATCCTCAACTCACTCTGACAAGTCGAACGCAGCTATAGAGGATACGAACAGGGCCGCGAGGAAATCCTTGCGCCTCTCGCGCCGGGAATTCGGGCTGGATGCGGGGCTGGCTGCGGCTGCGGCGCTCTCTCTTTCGGTTTCGCCGGCGGGATTCGTGGCCGAGCGGCGCGACCGGGGCGACCGATCACCTACAGTTGCGGCGGGCGAGCAGGAAACGGCGACGCCGAAGCTGACCTCTGAGCAGAGCCGGGAGGTGGAAGCGAAGCTCGCCAACGTCATCCGGAAGTACGGCGAGAGATTGTCGGAAGAGCAGAGGAAACATCTGCGCAGGATTTTGGCTTACAACGAAACGATGCTAGCGTCCATGCGGAAGTTTACTTTGCAGAATGGGGACCCACCAGTCACCGTACTGAAACTGTCCAGCTCGGAAAACCAGCGATGAATTCGGCGCTCGCAATACGTTGCGATTGCGTTTGCCGATGAATCTGGCGCGCGCAAACGGATGCGTGAATAGCGCGCGAGGACGAATTAATCCGTGCTAAGCGAAGACATACTTTATCTTTCGCTGCGCGAACTCGGAGAGAGAATTCGCGGCGGAAAACTTTCGCCCGTGGAGCTGGCGGAAAGTTTTCTAACGCGCAGCGAAGCGCTGGGGCCAAAGTTGAATGCCTACGCGACGATCACGCGAGAGCTGGCGATGCAGCAGGCGCATACGGCGCAGAAGGAAATTGCTGCTGGTCATTACCGCGGGCCATTGCATGGTTTGCCCTACGCCGCGAAAGATCTGGTGGCTGTTGCAGGCTATCCGACCACATGGGGTGCGCGGCCGCTGGCGAAGCAGTCATTCGATTACAACGCGACCGTGATTGAGAAATTAAATCGGGCGGGAGCGGTGCTGATCGGAAAAGCGGCGATGATCGAACTGGCGGGCGGGTTGGGATATTCCGCAGGCGATGCGTCGTGGACGGGACCGTGCAAGAATCCGTGGAACACGAAATATTGGACCTGCGGATCATCCAGCGGTTCTGGCGCGATTGTAGCTGCGGCGCTGGCGCCGTGGGCGATCGGGTCGGATACGCGCGGATCGATTATATGTCCCGCATCCTGGTGCGGAATTTGCGGGATGCGGCCGAGTTTTGGGCGTGTGAGCCGGCATGGCGCGATGGCGATTGCGTGGACGATGGATAAGTTGGGACCGATGGCGCGGACGGCGGATGACTGCGGGCTGGTGCTTTCGGTTTTGGCGGGGCATGATCCCTTGGATTTCGATTCTTTGCCGGGTGGCGTTTCGGATTTCGCTTATTCCCCGGCGACCGCACAAAACGCCAAGCCGCCACGCATTGGGCGACTGACGAACGTTTGGAATCAGCAAGAAGCGGGATTGGAATCGGCGGTGGATGCGGCTTTGAAAGTGCTGGAGAAGAACGGGGCGACGATTACGGACGTGGAAATGCCGGACGGCCCTTACGAGGAGGCGGCGGAATTGACGATTCTGATGGAATCCGCCTCGGCGTTTCACGAATTGATCGTTTCCGGGCGCTGCGCGGAGTTAATTGATCCCGTCGGGCAGATTAATGGTTACGCGAGCAAGGAATTTTCGGTCGGGGACTATCTGCAGGTGCAGCGCGTGCGAACATATCTGCAGGGGCAAGTGGATAAGCTGTTTGAGCGGTTCGAGGTGCTGGCGACAGCCGGCGAATCGTCGGCGGCAGCGCCTTTGAGCGCGCCTCCGGAAGAAGATTCCGCCGGACCGATTGAGAGACGCGCGCCGGACGGGGTTTCCAGTTTGTGCGGATTGCCGGCGATCAGTGTGCCGTGCGGGTTGAGTAAGGAAAAACTTCCGTTCGGGGTGCAATTTATCGGACGCGCGCTCGACGATCACGCGGTAATCGCAGCGGCGCGGCTGTTTCAGAGTCATACGGACTGGCACAAGATGCGTCCGCCGATTGGTTGGGAATAAAGCCTTCCAGAGGTTCTCGTGACGGTTGATTGCGTTAAAGTTCGGCCAGGTGCGGTGCGGAATGTGCGCGCTTCGGAGAGAAATTTTGCCAGCGGCGTGGTTTGCGGCTTTCTCGTGTTGCTGATTTGTTGTGCTGCGATGATTCACGCAGAAGAAATCAAGCCGCAGGCGCAGACTCAAGCTCGGACGAGCGAGCTGCAGCAGTTTGCGGCGAATTTCTGGAACTGGCGCGCTCGTTACCAGCCGTTTTCGGGGGACGATATTCCGCGGCTCGAGCATCCGGCGGGGGAGCGCGATTGGTCGGCGCGTTCGATTGCGAAGCAGAGGGCGCAACTGGAAGAATTTGAAGCGCAGTGGAAACAGCTGGATCGCGCGGGCTGGACCATAAGCGAAAAAGTGGACGACCGGCTGCTGGGCTCAGCGCTGGCACGTGTGCGTTGGGAGCTGGACTTTAACCGGCGTTGGGAGCGCGACCCGACTTTTTATCTGGACCAGACGCTGACGGCTTTGCTGGAAGCTGTGGTGGAACCTGCACCCTTTGATGCGGCGCGAAGCCGGGAAATCGTGGCGCGCATGCAGGACATGGCGAAGATTCTGAGTGATGGCGAGGCGAATCTGCACGCCGTGCGTCCGTTCGCGCAACTGGCGATCAATTCGTTGCAGCAAATTCGGCCGGAGTTGCAGGAGGTGGAGCGCGAAGTCGCGCCCCTGCTGCAGCGGGGCGCGTTGCAATCTGGGAATGTCTCCGCGGAATTTCAGGCGGCAACAGAAAAAGCGATTGTGGCGTTGGAAGCCTATCGCGCGTGGTTGCAGGAACGATTGCAGACGATGCCGGAAAATGCGGCCGTAGGGCGTAAGAACTACGAATTTTTTCTAAGTCATGTGGCGCTGATTCCTTATACGCCAGAACAGCTGCTGGCGATCAGCCGACAGGAGTGGGAACGCGCGGTAACGTTCGAACAGCTGGAAAAGCAGCGGAACCAGGGCGTGCCAGAACTGAAGATCGCTGCGAACATGGACGAGCAAATCCGCACCAGCGAGCGCGACGAGCTGGCGATTCGCGATTTTCTGGAGAAGAAGGGGATCCTGACGGTTTCGCCGCAGATTGGCCACTACACGATTCGATTGATGCCGGGATATGTGAACGCGCTTTCGGGATTTGGAGAGACGGACGATTTTCTGCACGCGACCGGTGTGCGGTGGGCGAACGAGCCATCGCCCACGCTGGGATATTTCTGGCTGGCGACGGCGAAAGATCCGCGCCCGGATATGGTGCACGAGGGCGTGCCAGGCCACTATTTTCAGATGGCGTGGGCGCGGATGCACGAGGACCCGATTCGCCGCCACTACTATGATTCGGGGCCGAACGAGGGGCTGGGATTTTACGTCGAGGAAATGATGCTGCAGGCGGGGCTCTTCGACGGCAGTCCGCGCTCGCGCGAAATTATTTACAATTTCATGCGCCTGCGCGCGTTGCGCGTGGAAGTAGACGTGAAATTGGCGCTGGGATTATTTACGATCGGGCAGGCCGCGGACTACCTGGCGCATTACGTCCCCATGGATCAAAAAACCGCGGAGGAAGAAGCTGCGGGATTCGCGGTCGGGCCGGGGCAGGCGATCAGCTATCAGATCGGCAAGGTTCAGATCATGCGATTTGTGGCCGACGCGCGATTGAAGCAAGGCGATGCGTTCAACCTGCGCGCGTTCGACGATTATTTGTGGAAGAACGGCAACGTCCCGATCGTTTTACTGCGTTGGGAATATTTGCGCTTGGACGACGATCTGCATACCGTGGACACTTCCGCGACGGTTGCGGCTGCGGCCGGCGCGAAGTAAATTTCTGCGAAATCTCGCCGCTAGTTAAATCCTGCGAGCTCCCAGCGGTGCAGCGTGTCCAGCACCAGCGCTTTCACTTTGGCTACGACCTTCGCGTAATACTCATCGGCTTTGGCCTGCGTGCGATCTTTGGGAATTCCTTGGCCGAGCGTGTATTGCAGCATGGTGGCGGGGAATGGAACAGCGGACCACGCGTCGGGAGGAACCGGGAGAGCTTCCGCCATATCGTTTCCGGTGAAAAGGTCCCAGTGAACTTGTTTTGGATTGATGGCTTGGACCATCGCGGTTTCGTCGTTCGTGGCGTGGCCACCGTCTTCCCCGAAAACTTGACGGGTGATGTCACTTGCCAGAATCCACCAATTGACGACGAGCGTGTTGACTTTATATTCGAGCGCGATGTCCTGCGCGAGCTGCTGAAGGATGGGAATCTGCGGGCCGTGGCCGTTAAGGATGATGATGTTCTTGAAACCGTTGTTTACCAGTCCCACCAGCACCGCACGGACGTAGACGCGGAATGGTTCTTCGGGAACACGCAGGCTGCCGGGATACGGAGCGAGAATGTCGGTGACGCCGTAGGGAATGTGCGGGGCGATGAGCGCGTTGACGTCGGCGGCGATAGAGTGAGCGATGCCGACGGGCACGGTGTTGTCGGCGCCGTTGTTGATGAAACCGTGGGCTTCGAGCGTGCCGATAGTGAGGATGACCGTTTTGATTTTGGCGGGGACGAGTTGGCGAAATTCCTGCCAGTTTAGATCGTCCATGGAGCGGGAGGATGGTTGTTGCGCGCGGACGGCGCCGGGGTACGACGCGAGGACGAGAGTAGTAATGATGAGAAATCGAGACGGCATGCGGATCTCCTTGGAGAAATTCTGCGAGGCGAGGGCTGATAGTATATTGTATTGATTATCCAGCACAAGGTCGCCGATACTGTGGGCGCAGGAGAACGGCCGGAACAGTGTGTGTCAAGCTGCAAGGAAAACGGAAGCAAACGTTTACTTCGCTTCGGATATACTCGGCGGTGGACGCGTCGCGGCTTGGATTTGACTTGAACATGGTTTGGCGACTGCGGAACTCCGGACCTCCTGCCGCGAGGTCTGGTGGGAATTGTTCGGGGAGACTGGCATGAACAAGAGAAAGGATATTTCGCGCCGGCGGTTTATGACTTCGGCAGTATCGGCGAGTGCGGCGGCGTTTTTATTGCCGAGGAAAGGATTATTTGCAGGCGCGCGTGGCGATGCGGGCCAGTCGAGTGGGTTGGGCCCGCAGTCTGCGGCGCCTGTGCTTTTTGACCAGCCCTCCTGGAAAGATCAAGGCATCGAAAATCTCAGCAGGTCTCCGTATGCGAAGCTGAAAAATATTCCCGTGCACGCGGTGACCATCGAGAGCGGATTCTGGGAGAAGCGACGCGTAATTAATGTGCAGAAGAGCATTCCCAGCATGCACGATTTGCTGGAAGCGAACGGACGCATGAACAATTTCCGGCGGCTGATCGGCAAGAGCACGGCGGCGCAAAGCGGGCCGGTTTACTCCGACTCCGATATTTATAAATGGACGGAGGCGGTGGGTTTCACACTGCAGTCCGGGTCTTATCCGGAGTTGCGCGCTTCCGCGCAAAAATTTATTGACGATGTGGTGGCGGCGCAACAGCCGAACGGTTACTTGAACACGTATTACGTGGGGGACAAAGCGGCGCTGAGCATGACGGTGCAAACGCAAACGACCGGCCACGAGCTTTACAACATGGGACATTATCTGCAGGGCGCGATCGCGTTCTATCGCGGCACGGGCGATCCCAAGATGCTCGATGCGGGGATCCGCTTCGTGGACGATTTCCTATTGCCAAGCTACGGGCCTGCGCCGCTGAAGCCGATTGTTTCGGGGCATCCGGAAATCGAGATGGCCCTGATCGAGCTGTACCGCACCACGGGCGACAAGCGGCAACTGGAGCTAGCAGGATACATTTTGTCAGGCGATGACCGAGCGCAGCTGGACGCACGGCGCACGGTCTACATGTTCAGCGGTACTCCGTTCACGGCGCGCACCAAGTTGGAAGGACACGCGGTGCGCGCCATGTACGCGTGCTGCGGGGCGACGGACTATTACATGGAGACAGGCGACGCGACTTTCCTGAAAACGCTGAACCATCTGTGGAACGACATGACCAGCACGAAAATGTACGTCACCGGAGGAGTGGGATCGCGCGCGGCGGGCGAAGCTTTCGGCGATGCTTACGAATTGCCCAATGCGCGGGCGTATGGCGAAAGTTGCGCGGCGATCGGGAACATGATGTGGAATTGGCGGATGCTGGCGGTGACAGGAGATGCGAAGTTCACCGATGTGATCGAGCGAGCGTTGTACAACGGGATCAATTCGGGGATGTCTTTGGATGGCACTCTCTATTGTTACCGAAATCCGCTGGCGTTTGATCCTGCGACGGGCGACAAGATTCGCAACACCTGGTATGACACGACATGCTGCCCGCCGAATCTGGAGCGGACGTTTGCGGCGCTGCCGGGATATTTCTACAGCACGAGCAGTGACGGGATTTATGTGCATCTGTACGACAATTCCGAGCTCGACTGGCACCTGGAGAACGGAACGGGCCTAAAGATCACGCAGAAAACAAATTATCCGTGGGAGGGCGACGTTGAAATCGGCGTGACGCCGGCGCAAGCTTCGGAATTTACGTTTTACGTGCGGATTCCGGGATGGGCGGAGCGCGCACAGGTTTCCTTGAATGGCAAACCTGTGGCAGGCGCGAAGCCGGGCGAATATCTGCCCATACGCCGGACGTGGGCGGCGGGAGACGTGTTGCATCTGAAGCTGGAAATCGTGCCGCAGGTGATCGAAGCGAATCCTCACGTGGTGGAAGATGCCGGACGCGTCGCGGTGCAGCGCGGTCCGCTGGTGTATTGCATGGAGCAACTCGATCAACCCAGTGGAGTGAAGCTCGACGACGTGGCGCTGGATCTGGGACGCAAGACGACTGGTGAATTCCGCAGCGAGTTCAAGCCCGATTTGCTGGGCGGCGTGGTGGTGCTCGAGCATCCGGGTGCGAGCTTGGAATTCGGAAGCGCGCACGAAGCGTTGTATTCGACGTACGCGCCGGATACGCCGAAGAACAAGCCGGTGGCGCTGACGTTCATTCCATATTATGCGTGGGCGAATCGCGAAGCGACTCCGATGCAGGTGTGGACGCCACTGCTGAAAGTTTGATTCCTAACGTCAGCTCGATAGAGCGCAGAAAATTCAAAGAGGATACGAATGATTCGTAGATCCCCCTTCTGGTGGTGTGTCGCCATCGGCATTTTATGTGCGGCCCTAGATTCTTTCGCGCATCCTTCGCCGCCGAGCGCCGCCCAGAGTCATGCTCTCGCCGCTGATCTGCGCGTCCAGAGCCTGGATTTTAGCGCGCAGAGCGTCGTGATGATCGGGGGACTAAGCCAGAAAGAGGTGAGGGTCGCTCAGCACGGGAAATTCGGTGAGTGGACGCTGATGGCTGTACTGCGTGAACCGCAGGGCGGCGCCGCAGTGTTCGAAAACGTGGAAGAGCGCAAGGGCGACATTGTTTACCTGGGTCAGCAGGGTGTGATTTTGACGCTGCCTAAAAGTTTGGAGCCAACCAGCGTCGCGCCAACCTCGCTGTATCGCGGGAAAACGATGGATGAGATCGGCAAGGCGCGTGCGGACGTGCTCGGCGCCGAATTGCTGGCGGGGAATTCTGATCCTAGTTATGCGGACGTTGCGGCAGCACTGCCTCCTCTGCGCGTGCCGACGTTCGTCGGCACGCGACACTCCGATGAAAAGCCGACTTATGATTACGGCGGCTTTAGCGATGAAATTTACGTGGATGCCGGAAAGATTTTTACGGAAATACAGGACGCGCGGGACAAGCGCGATGTGTGGGAAGGGCTCGTAGGCGGATGGCTTCCCGTGGTGCGTTTCGTTTTTCCAGCCGGCGAGCAACGATACTGGGAGGAAACGATTTTCGCGGATGAGGAGCCGGGACATTTCTGGACGCAGCCGGTGTGGTACCGAGTTTTGCTGGTCGATGGCGGCCAGCTGAAGGAAGCGCACTATTTTTATCATCATCTTCCTTTTCCGCCGCGGGGAGAGCCGGCCGCGGCGGATTTTTATCAGGCGCTGCTGAACGTGCATGCCGTGTGGAAACGCGATCTGGATCCTCCGATGAAAGTGGATGTGCCGGACGCGCGCATTCTGGATTTTTGCAGGCGGTCACTTTCGCTGGAAATGATCACGCGCGTGGAAGCCCATCCGAAATACGGATATCCGCCGCTGGGCGGAATCAACGTGTTCGGCGGATATGGGTACAACAATGTGGACACGTTCCAGGATACGTTCAACGCGGATGTGACGGCGTTTCTAGAGTGGGGGCTTTTCGATATTGCGGCGCGCTACATCGATGATTACTTCACCAATTCGGTGCGCGCCGATGGTTCGATTGATACCCGCGGGCCGGAGATCGGCCAATACGGGAAAATGCTGGAGGTGATAGCGCGGTATTACAGCTATACGAAACAGGAAGCGCTGCTGCGCAAGCATCAGGCGAAAATTCAGGCGATCGTGGATCTGTTTTACGCGCTGCGCAAGGAAGCAAAGCAAGTGCCTGCCAGCGATATTTCCTACGGCATCGTGCGCGGCTGGTCGGAACACGACAGCAGCTTGAAAGTGCATCCTTACCGGTTCATGCAGCCGCATTTTTCGAATAACGCGGAGGCAGCGCGGGGATTTCACGACCTAGGGCAGGTGTGGATCGAAATAGCCCGCCAAGATTCCGATGAAAACCTGGAATTGCAGGGGCGCGGGATGCTGCGAGAATCCGAGGACATGATGAAGGACCTGAACGCGGCGATCGCGAAGTCGCTGGACCGCGCGCAGACGCCTGCATACCTGCCGGCGGTGGCGGGAGACGTGCCGACATATGGAAAAGGACGAGCCTATTCCGAGATGCTGGATTCCGGGGAGCTGACGGCACAGCAAGCGGACATGATCGTGAAGAACCTGGCGGCGAACGGCGGCTCGATGTTCGGGCTGCTGCGCTACGGCGTTAGCATTGATGGGTTTCTGGATTTCGGCCCGGCGTATGCACGGCTGCAATTCGACTGGGTGCGCGAATTTCTGCTGCTGTATTACGCCCACATGGCGCACCTCTATTCGCCGGGAACATGGACTGCGGTGGAGAGTTCTAAAATTGACGGCACGCTCGGCGGGCCTTACTGCACGCCCGCGCAGGTTACGATTCCGATTCTTACGAAGTGGATGCTGGTGTTTGAAGAGCCGGACGACCAGGTGGTGTGGCTGGCGCGGGCGACCCCGCGGGAGTGGCTGGGACAGGGAAAGAAGATCGCCGTGACGGATGCGCCGACGCGCTTCGGGAAAATTTCCTACGAACTGCGCTCGGATGTGCAGCACGATAAAATTGCAGCGGTAATTCGCATGCCGGATGAGCGCACCGCGACGATCAAGCTGCGCTCCCGCACGCCGAGCGGCAAAAAAATACGCGCCGTGACCATCAAGGGGGAGAAGTGGACGGGCTTTTCTGCCGAGCAGGAAATGGTGACAATTCCGCCGCGATTCAAAGGCGAAATCAAGGTGGATATCTCTTATTGATCAGCGCGCGGTGCGGCGCTGCCGGCATCTGATTTTGGCAGTAACTGCAAAACGCGAGGCAAAAGATTTTCACGTTTGTCCACCACCGCGCTAACGCCTACAGGCAGGCTTGCGTCCGAGCGAATTACGGCCGCATGCGAGGTATACAATAAAATCGGGACCTTTGGGTGGATGTCGCGCAGTTTGCACGCGGCGTCTAGGCCGTTCAGACGCGGCATGGAAACGTCGAGAATTATCAGATCGGGACTTATCTCGGGTGCGCGTTCGACTGCATCGAGTCCGTCAAACGCCTCACCGCAAATTTCAAAGCCCGAGGTTTGCAGCATATTGCGGACTGCGGTGCGAACGGCGGCATTATCGTCAACAATGAAAACGCGGTATAGCATGCCACCCTCCGGAACCTCAGGGGTGACAGCCGATCGCTGGAGAGCACCCAACTGCGTGCGCTAGCGTACCAAACAGGTGGGTGCTCGGCTAAATGTTTTGTGCAAAGGACATCAGGCTTCAACGGTTCGTTGGCGGGCTGCTGCTTTCTTGCAGTGCTTCCACTCTATTTTTAGTATGCCCAGAGAATCCAGCGCCTCTTTCATTTCCGCACGTTCCCCGCTAGAAACCTGTCCGTCGAGAGCCTGACGCGCGCGAATGGCGTCCTCGACGGCTTTTACGCGAAGCTCCAGTTTGACCGGATCGGTCTCGAGAATGGCGGCTTTGTACAGCGCGCGCCAGTTATTCCCGACCATGGGGTCCTCCTGCGGGGCCGGATTCTATGTTCGTGTGCGCGTAAAGTCAGCGCGGTAGCGTACCGAGGCGATCAAGTTCTTTTTCCCACTTTTCGGTTTGCTGTTTGATCGATGTGTAGCATTCGCAGGCGGCGTCTTCCAGGCCGCTGCGGTCGTCAATCCGGACGCTGCCGCGATTGTAAGTGATCAACCCGGCCTTCTGCAGGATGCCGGCGGCGACAGTGACGCTGGCGCGCCGCGTGCCGAGCATGTGCGCGAGAAATTCCTGCGTCAACGGCACGACGTCTCCGCCGAGCCGATCCTGGCTCATCAGGAGCCAGCGCGCGAGGCGCTCGTCCACTTCGTGCAGGCGATTGCAGGCAGCCACATGGGTGGCCTGCATCCCTAGGATCTGTGCGTAACGGTTCAAACTTTTTTCCAGCGCTGGTGAGTGCGAGAGAAGTTCTTTGAAGCCTGCCGCCGACACCTGGTGGGCGCTGCCGCCGACTTGCATGATGACTTGCGTGGGGCTGCTGTTGAGTCCGACGACGAGCGGCAGGCCGATGAATCCTTCCTTGCCTGCCAAACCGACTTCCACGCTCTTTCCGTCGCTCATGACGGTGAGCACCGAAGCGAGGCCGCTGTTGATGAAGTAGACGCGCGTGAGAGGTTCACCGGCTTCATGCAGGACGGTGTGGGTAGGCAACTCCACGAACTCGAGCTTCCTGGTGGCGGCGCTCAATTCGTCGGCGGGCAGGCCGAGCAAGATCAAATTCAAAATATGATTGCGGTTGCCATCGGTGCCGGTGAGGCTGGCGATGACTTGGCGAGGTAGTTTTGGGGTAGCCATAAGGCTCCTGTGCGCGACGGAATCCGTCTGATTTCGCAAGGAGCCGCAGATTTTGGGAAGGCGACGGCAGGATGCTAGTAAGACTACCTCGACCATACTCGTTAACCGCGCGGATAGCTATGAAATACGGCGCACGGCGCGGAGCGGGCGGGTTTGCTGCGCGAGTGTGCTAAAGGAAACAGAATCAGTTTCTGCAGGGTGTCAGCATGAAGCAGTGAAAGGCAAGGAATCAAAAAAAGAGCGGGACAAGGCCGCGCTGGACGCCGTGGCGCAAGAGATGGGGCGACCGCGTTTTGTGGAATCGGCGCGCCGAGAGGAAGAAGCCGCCGCTCGTCGGGCAACAAACCGCAAAAGAAAATTGGGGTGAGCGCCGGAATCTGAAGCGACCCTCGCTGCCGCAGAACTTCGCGTCGCGCACGCCGCGCAACCCGCAAGAACGATGGGCGATTTCTCGGATCAACGTTGGCTTTGCGCCTTGGTGGCGGACAAGGAGACGGTTCCCTCCTCTCAAAACGCGGCCTGGTTATTCGTCGCTCCACACCCGTACTCATTCAGTAAATGACCGTGTCGCTGGGAACCTCAGAAAATCAATCGTCGCGACACACCCGTACTGATTCCGAGAATGACTGTTTCGCTGGGAACATCAGAAAATCAATCGCTGCGCAAGTTATACATTTCGCCGCGCCGTGGTTCAAGCGAAAGTGGTTAGCTAAATATGCTTTTGTTTAGCTTTTTTCGCTGGAATCGCCCCGGCGCCTGGTGAAAAACCCTTTCGAACGCTCGCACGAAGCTTGAGGAGTGACCGTATCCAACCGCGCTGGCAACTTCCTTGACGCTCATGTTGCTCTCGGCCAGCAGACGAGCGGCTCGCTGCAACCTAAGTTCCGCCAACCACTGGCCCAGGCGAACTCCGGTCCGTTCTTTGAACAGATGTTGAAGTCGAGAGGGGCTTAAACCGAATTCGCGCGCCAGGTCGCGCGTAGTACAAGGCGTGCCGGACTCCACCTTTTGCAGGATCTTCTGCAGATGCTCTGCGTGCTCGATCTGAATCGGCATACTCGCTCCCCTGAGCTGAGAAGGACGATGCCAAATTTCGTCCGGCATTGAGGATCTCGGCCTGTGAAGCTTCCGTTTGAAGGAAGCCAGCTTTTAGATTGTTTCCAATAACGAATCGCAATCTGTCCATTCCTCCCTAGATCACCGGGCAAGAAACTTGCTCCATTCTTTAAATTCTGTTGCGAGCACAGCCGACACGGTCGTTCGCATTCGACGAAGCCTTAGCATCTCGGATCGGTTTTCGTCTTGAAAATCTGGAAATCGTTCCGCTACAGTAAGACGCACCCGCGAAATTCGAGCAGGATGGTTCAGGTAGTCGCGGCCACACCCCTGCTTCTGACCGATATTTCGCTTCGTTCAGTTTTATTGCAGCAGAGGATTGGGATTGGTCTGCGAGTATCGGAAGCTATGATGCCGATGGGTGTGGAGTGTCCCACTCGGTCGCGCGGCAGTCAAGTACTATTTTACTAATGCCTTCGCAGTCTCGGAGTGGAAGCGGCGGGCCGGCTAAACAGGCTGAATCCATTTGACTTGCAATTGTCGAATCACGCGCTCCGGCATACTCGGCTCCGCGAGAACCTCGAATCGACCGACTCGCAGAATGGTTTCCAGCGGATCAAAGATCAGAAATTCGTCCAGGATTCGCTTCAGTTCCTCATGTCTGCCGCTGTCGACGGGAAGCGCGGGACTCGTGCTGATGTCGGCCTTTTTTTCGTAAAAGGCAACCAACCACTTTCGCCAAATCTCCCAGTCCTCCATGGCCAACTGAAAGATTTCTGCGTTCAGGGGCGTTAGTCGAAAGAGCTTGGAGTCGGGGTTCTTTGCTTCGCTCGAAACGTATTCATAGAGATGTGGTGTGCCGCGATAATTTGCGATTCCTTTGCGCGGCCAGCCAGAGTAGTCCGTCACCGTGAATACGGTTTCATATCCGGGGCTCAGATCCTCTCCGTTCATTCCACGAAGCCGCCGCCTACGAGAATTGGACGCGCTGATCGGCCTCCGCGTAACAGAAATGGGTGTAAAGCTTTCGTCATCAATCCATCTCGAACATGTCTCAACGAAGTTCGCTATATGGCCTGAACTCTTCCGAGCAACTGAACGATTTCGGAACGGCAACATTTGCCGGAAAGGAACACAACCACGGGGGGCGCCGGCCAATGACCCTAGGATAAAAGGCCAAACAGACTCGGTCCGCTGAAAACGTGCATCAATTCGCTAGCGAGCGCGTTATCACTGCATTCGGCGGCAATACTTACGACTTCACCGGCAAAGAACGCGAATTAGAATCCAAGCTCGATAATTTCGAAGCCCGATACG
Source organism: Candidatus Acidiferrales bacterium (assembly GCA_035602855.1). Classification (GTDB taxonomy): domain Bacteria; phylum Acidobacteriota; class Terriglobia; order Acidiferrales; family UBA7541; genus Palsa-295. Next base: position 14,924 of record DATNLN010000077.1, on the reverse strand, counting down.
CGTCCGGCAACATTGGGCGCTTCATGTCGCCAGATTGGTCCGCAGGGCCAACAAGGGTGCCCTACGCTGATTTTGGTGACCCTCAGACCCTGAACCTCTACAGCTTCGCGAATAACCGGCCAACAACCTACATTGACGGCGACGGGCACTGTTTTGAACCGATCACCGCCGGCGACAAGATAAGATCAATTTCTTTCGGCCTTCATCCATCGCGAACACAAGGTATCATGTTATCTCGTAAGCCGGACCGCTGACATGATCTCTGAGACCCGAACCTCCTAACGACGGGGTTGTCGTACGGTTGGCGCATGAATTCGGCTCACCGCATCGTTCGACTGAACTGGCAGGGCAGCCTGGCAGCACGTACGCAGCGGCATGATGACGAGGTGCTCGGATTGCCGAAGGCATAGTCGGCTTGTCGAAGACTGTCGAAGACTGCCCGTCTGTGCTTCGGGTTGACAACGGCCTCGGCGGCAAGGCATCTTTGGCGCTAATCCCATTTCTGTGGAGGTTTGATGCGACGTCTCCTATCGATTTCGTCCTTGCTTGTCGCACTTTTCGTCATGAGTTTTGTCGGGGCCTGCTCGAACTCCAATACGAAAACTCCGGCGCAGCCGCCGGACACACGCGCAGTGGACGAAGCCGCGATACGTGCCGCTGTAATCGAGTGGAGCAAAGCGGCGCAGGCCAAGGACCTGAACAAGGCGGTCTCGTTCTATGCTGACGACGCGATGCGGTTCGCCGATAAAGGCCCGCTCGTTCAAGGGAAGGACAATATCCGCACAGGATGGGAACAGATGCTGGCGCTGCCCGGCCCAGGTCTGACGTTCGCAACGACGGGAGTGGAAGTGGCGCGCGCGGGCGACATGGCCTACGAATATGGCACGTACGATTTCGCGACGGAAGACAAGATGGGCAAAATCATCGATGAGAAAGGAAAGTACGTGGTCGTGTGGAAGAAGCAGGCCGATGGAACGTGGAAGGTAGCCGCCGACATCGACAATCGCGACGCTGCACCAGCGCCACAGCCATTGAAACGAAACCACGCCACCCGCAAGAGAAAGCATCATTAGAAGAGAGAAAAAAGCCAGATGACTGCGAGAGGAACCGATCGAATTCACGACAGGCGTTTTGATCGACCTCTTCTTCAACAGTCTCTGTATCCGGTGGACCACCTCAGCCGGTCATTTTCACCTCAGTGAAATCCGCGGTTTGCAAACCCGTAGGAATCACCCCTTTCGGACCGGTATGGCATGGTCCGCTAAGGCGACTGATCGGGAGTTAGCGAGCCACAACGACGCAGAGCGGCATAAGCGCCTTGGCGTCAAGCTGTTACCGCTTTATCTCCGTTTTACCATCAAAGGGTCTCCTTTGCATTGAACGAATCGCGGTTTCGAATGAAACTGCGCACGCACTGAGGAACAAGATGAAAAATTCAAGTGCAAAGATTAGAGGAGCAGAGGAGAAGAAAATGACGATTATGACTGCTGTGAAGACTGCGATGATTACAGTGGCGCTGGGATTTGCGTGTTTGCTGCCGGCCACGGCGCGCGCGCAGAGCGACGTGTCCCCCGACGAATTCGCATTTTCAGGCACCGAAACGGCTACTGCGCAGCCGGTGCACGCTGCCAGAACGAAATTAACGAAGGCCGAATTTGAGGGCAAAGTTTCGCTGCCTTACAACGTGAAGTGTGGCAGCAAGAATTTGAAGGCCGGACAGTATTCGCTCTCAGTGAAGTCTGAGGAGGGAGCCCGAGTGGTTACGATCAACGGAAGTGGGGAGAACGTGAACATCCACATGCGCGAAGTGTTAACGAATCGATGGGCCAACCAGAGCGCTTTGCTGGTGGGGAAGTCGAGCGAAGGTCGCCGGCTTGAAGGGGTGTATGTGGAAGGCCTCAATGCGATGCTGTATCCGGACACGAATCCGAACGGAAGTCATGCCCGGACCGAACGGCTGCCGATCTCGTAGTAGAGTTAGCCCAGCCTAGTGCACGCCCCGTCAGCCCGCGCGACGCTGACGGGGCGTTGGTGTTTAAGGTGCAGTAAGGCCCCTACGAATTCCCTTCGCTACGCCGAAGGGAGAATGTTGGGGCGAACTCGCAGGCGCGCGCTCAATTCGCTCGGAGCCTTGACCAAAGAACTAGCAATCACCGTCCGGTCACGACGCCAGGCACTGGCACAGTTTTGCGGCGCTCTTAGCTGGCATAGTGATAGTGGTTAGGCATCACGATTGAAGTCTGGGAATTTACACGTAAACCGGTTCAGTAAACTAAGTGCATGGATCAACAATCCATCGGGCCATTTCAAACGCGTGTCGGAAAGTTTGGCCGCGTCTTCTGGACACTGGCTCTTGCGTGGCTGCTCCTCCCGGTATCGCTCAGCGCATGGTTCATGTGGAAGCATCGCCTCAATCTGGCCGAATCGGTGGTGCAGACTTTTTTCTGCGTGGCATTTACCTGGGGCGTTGTATCAATGTTTCAGTGCCATCGCACGCTACGGCAACTTGGGTTGAGCGGAGAAGGGAGAAAGCAACTATTTTCGGGTCCACGGCCGAGTGACCCGGACGAACAGCGCGCATGGGAGTGGGGTCGACAATTCCTCCTCGCATTTGTTGCGGTTCTGCTCTGCATGCTAGCTATTCCCTTTCTTTGGTAAACCCCTGGATTAGTCTGCCGTGCTGAATGCCCGGTAACGCGACTAAAATCAGGAGTTGTCGCTGGATTCCTGCAGTTCCAAACTCGTCCCTCCGCAACTGCCACCACTGGCCTCCTGGCGCTTCAATAGAAGTGAACTGCGTTTAGCGGTCGAACGAAGACTGACCAAGTGATCACTCGCTTTATAGTCGCGATCAGACTCAACCTTACCGGCGTCGATGTGCAGTACGTACGTGCCGTATGGAATCCCATCGAAGGCGAAAGCGCCGTCGGCTTCTGATGTCGTACGGTACACAGCTCTTGTGGTCGCATTCTGCAATGTGAGTTTTGCAGCGACAATCGGCACATCAACACGGTGCAAAAGATTCCAAATAGGAGTACCGCCCTTGCCCGGCTGCGAATCCAGCAGCTTGCCTGCAATGCGGCGAGTGCCAGGAGCTAGGTCGCCCCAGTCGTATGCCAGGTTGCGTTTTGCCATTCTGGACGGTCTTTCGTTAACGTGGAAGCAGTGGTAAGCCGCGCCGATGTCGAGGTACTCGGCATTTAGCCAATAATCGCCCGGCGCAAGGTTGTTGATGCGGGCCATACCGTCCTTATCCGTCTTCACAGTGAACTTTTTCGCAGCGCTAGTGCCTTGCGGTCCTGTGATCTCGACCGTCGCACCTGGAAGAGGTTTATCTGCATGACGGATCTTCACGGCGAAGGCGTTACGCACTTCGATACCTCTGTCCTGGCACCCGACCAGCGAGCAGGCGCCTGCCGGAACCGCGAGCAGTGGCAAGAGGCAGAGCATTAAGAGACTCAAAGCCGATCGACTCAACGCTGCTACCTCCTAATTGGGGATACGAGGAGCGAACACCGGTCTACATAGCCTTGGTCGTTCCGCACAGTGCGCCGATCGTCTAATGCAACCTGTCGCTACGTAGGACCAATCATGTTTTCCAAGTCCCGGTAGACGTGAAATCGGGGCAAGACCACTCCTGCGGTAACGCTTATCGCAACCTATCCGTTGGCTGATCTCGCAGCCGTTACCATAGAAGTGGGTAACAGGACGGTAGATGTCCGCTGTGCCGCATTATAAAGATCTAATAATAGGCGCTTCAGCTTCTTTGGAACAGTTATTGCACACTGCCTCAGAGGGGTTGGTCACAGAACCGAAACGGATCGACGTTCCGGTCAGCCGGACGACTAACTCCAAAGGAACGAGCGCGGAGGGCGTGATGAAGCAAGCGACAAAGGTCGCGAAAGTCCCGAAAGAGAACGGCGGTGCGTTGTCTATAGAGAGTGTGGCTGATGTTCTCGAACGCGAACTCCAGGCGGTGATTCAAGATTGGCTTTCTCGGGTGGAAAAGGAATCAGACCTGACAAGTATCCCGCTGAGTTATGAGGAACGCACAGGCCATCTGCCGCAACTCCTACGTGATGTGGTGGCCCGGTTGCGACTGGACGCAGGGACGAAAGCTCCCATTTCGCAGACCGCCAGCACACACGGGGACTTGCGACACAAACAGGGTTACACAGTCGCGATGGCGGTGGAAGAGTCGCGGCTATTGCAGGTCAGCATCTTCGACATGCTGCACAAAAACGTGAAGCGATTGGCTTTCGAGGCACTGCTGCCCGACATTGTGACCATAGCTGATGAGGTGGATGCCCAACTCAAGCAACAGATGCTGCGGTTCATGGCTGCCGATGCTGAGAAGACGACTGCCGGCACGTAAAGACCTCGGGGAGGAGATCGTCAAGTGGCAGGCACGCAACTTAAAGCGGCAAAGCCAACGAACACCAAAGAGGGTGGCGATTGCGTCCTGCTGATCGGACCCGCAGCAACGGATGCCGCCAGAATCCGGGCGAACTCGGTTCGACAGATGACGGATTCCGCGTGGAATGGCTTAGCAACATTTCCCCGGGAATCGAACGCTTGCATGCAGGAGGCATCGGCGCCGTTCTTCTTGACCTTTCAGAGCGGGGTAGCGATGGCGTAGAGGAGTTTGACAAAATATTTCAAGCAGCACCTCACGTGCCCATTTTGATTCTCAGTAACGCCGACGTGGAAGAAATGGCCAAAACAGCAGTTCGGCGGGGAGCCCGCGGATATCTGGTGAAGGAACAATCCGACGGCTACCGGCTGAGCCGAACGGTGCGCGAAATGATGGTTCGACACCTGCCAGAGAAAATCGCGCAGGAAAATGAAAGTGCCCGCACGATGCTCGATGCGATCGAGGAGGCTGTCCTGCGCACGGATGTACACGGCGATGTCACGTATCTGAATCGAGCCGGGGAGGCCGCGACGGGGTGGAAGCGAGCCGAGGCGTACGGCAGGCCTGTGGCGGAGGTACTAAAGCTTATTGAGCGCGGTAGAACGGCGGAGGGTGAAATAGTCCCAGTCACGGGAACACGAGAAATGATGACGGTCCTAGAAATGGTCGACGCCTGCGTAAACTGCGTGTTGGTTCGACGGGACGAGCAAGAACTCGGCGTAGATTGTAAAGTAACGCTGGTTCGAGACGAAGGTGGGAACGTAACGGGGCGAGTGGTGACTTTTCGCGATGTGAGCCGGGCGCACGCTACCGCGATGCAAATGTCTCACTTGGCCCAACATGATCCGCTGACCGATTTGCCAAACCGAGTGTTGTTCAATGACCGGCTGACGCAAGCAATTTCACTGGCGGAGCGCCAAGGCACGCAACTGGCTGTAATGTTCATCGATATAGATCGCTTCAAGAGAATTAATGACTCTCTCGGTCATGAGGTTGGCGATCAAATCCTACAGTCGGTAGCGGCCCGGTTGTTGGCTTGTGTGCGACGCTCGGACACCGTAAGCCGTCTGGGCGGAGACGAATTCATCATACTTCTGTCCCAAATGGAGAATGCCGCGGACGCAGCCTTCAGCGCCCGAAAGGTCCTACGGGCGTTTGCGAGACCGCACATCATCGATAACCGAAGTCTGGACGTCAACGCGAGTATCGGTGTGAGCGCGTACCCAGCGGATGGGCTGACCGCCGAAAGTTTGATGAATCGAGCGGATGATGCGATGTACGAAGCCAAGCAAGGGGGCCGGAACAGCTATCGGTTATTCCGGCCGGAGATGCACGCACAGCTTGCCGAGCGCCAATCGCTGGAATCGGAGTTGCGTTGCGCGCTGGGTCGTAACGAGTTTTTATTGCACTATCAGCCTAAATTCAAGCTAGGAAACGGTGAGATCACAGGGGTAGAAGCTCTGATCCGGTGGTTGCATCCGCAGCGGGGAATGATACTTCCGTCGGACTTCGTGCCCATCGCGGAAGAGTCCAGATTAATTCTGCCGATTGGCCAGTGGGTGCTGCGGGAGGCCTGCCGTCAGGCCCGGGAATGGAACGATCTCGGGCTTGGGATCGTTCCGGTCGCAGTAAACGTGTCGGCCGCTGAATTTGAGGCTGGGGATTTTCTGTCCGGGGTTCGGGCTGCGTTGATCGCAACGAAAGTGGAGCCTCAGAATCTGGAGCTGGAACTCACCGAGACCGTGTTGATGCGGGATGCGGACAACGCGCTGGCGAAGATGGTCGCTCTGAAGGCAATGGGCGTCCGGCTGGCGATCGACGACTTTGGTACCGGCTATTCCAGTTTTGCGTACCTACAGCGGTTTCCGACGGACGCACTCAAACTTGACCAATCATTCGTGCAACAAATAACGTCGGGAATGCAAGATACGACCATCCTCAACGCCATGATTGACCTTGGCAAGAGCTTGAAGCAACGAGTCATAGCGGAGGGAGTGGAAACCGGGGCGCAACTCGATTTCCTGCGGCTCCACGAGTGCGACGAGGGGCAGGGATATTACTTCAGCCGCCCCGTCTCTGCTGAACAGGCCGCAACGTTTTTTAAGGCTCATGCCTAACTGGAAATCACAGCGCGACGCGGTTGAAAAGTCGGCCGCGATATTGCGCCCCAAAGCGCACCCTGTTGAAGCCTGACGAGGAGTGGATTCAATAGATTAGTTGGGGTGAGCGACGGGGTTTGAACCCGCGACCCTCGGTGCCACAGACCGATGCTCTACCAGCTGAGCTACGCTCACCACCGTGGAAGCCAGTAGTTTACACCATCTGAAGGGTCCTGCAACGGCATCCGTGTGTTCGTGACTTTCGTCCCCGGAGTGAGAATCGGGCTTGGGCTTACGGACGCGATTATTTTGTAAGAATCCGGAAACGTTTTCCGTGGGGCGTTACGTCTAAATTGCGAGGAATATTTGCAGCTGGGTGTGCGTATACAATGGGTAGCAGTGGCCCGGGCATTGCTGGTGCCTTGTCGCTGGTGTCGTAGCGCAGTCGGTGCGAAAGAGGCGGCATTTTTGGGGGATCGTGCAATGGATTTGAAGCGTGCGGTGCGGACGATGAAGAGAGATTTCAGGACGGCGCCTCGAAGTGCGCTGATCGTGCTAGCGGGTGCGGTTTTCGTGGCGGTTCCTTGCAGTGCGCGCGTTGATGTGGGGCTGGCGGACGAGCGGGCTGCGGTTCAGCCGACCACGGCACGGCCTACTCCGGGGCAGCAGGCGTCCGGTCAGACCTCGGGTCAAGCCCCGGCGCAGACGCCTCTGACGCAGAAAGTGGGCACGGTAAAATCCATTAACGGCAATGCGTTGGTGCTCGCGGCGGATGGCGGAACAGAAGTGAGTGTCACTGTGGCGAGCAATGCGAAAATCGTGCAGGTGGCACCGGGAGAAAAGGATCTGAAGTCCGCGACGCCCATCGCTTTGACGGATTTGCAGGTGGGCGACCGGATTCTGGTGCGCGGGCGCGCGTCGGATGATGCAAAGACGATGACGGCCGTCGGCGTGATCGCGATGAAGCGCACGGACCTGGAAGCGAAAAAGACGCAGGACCGCGACGACTGGCAGAAGCGCGGCATCGGCGGCTTGGTGAGCGCTGTGGACCCGGCGACCGGCACGATCACGATTTCCGCCGGCGCTGGAGCCGCGGCGAAAACTGTGGCGATCCACACATCTAAAAATACGGTGTTGCGCCGATATGCGCCGGACTCGGTGCAGTTCGATGATGCGAAGCCCGCACCGCTGGATCAGATCAAGCCCGGCGATCAGGTGCGCGCACGAGGCACGAAGAGTGCGGACGGATCCGAATTTGCGGCCGACGAAATAGTTTCCGGAACTTTCCGAAATTTGGCTGGAATTATTACCGTGATGGACGCGAGCGCGCAGACGATCAGTTTGACGGACCTGATCAGCAAGAAGCCGGTGGTGGTGAAAATCACGACGCAGTCGCAACTGCGCAAAATTCCCGCGCAGATGGCGCAGCTGATCGCGTTCCGATTGAAGGGCGCAGGCGCTGGCGCCGGCGCGGCGGGTGGTGGCGGAGCATCTGGTCAGGGAGGCACATCTGCTGCCGAGGGCGGCGGGGCTTCCAATGGCGGAAGTTCGAATGGCGGGCAGCGGAGCGGCGGCGCGGGCGGAAACGGCGCGGCGGGCGGCGGCGGGCGCGGAGACTTCCAACAAATTGTGAACCGTTTGCCGGCCAGCACGCTGGCGGATTTTCAGAAGGGTGACGCCGTGATGGTGGTATCCACGCAGGGCACTGATGCAGGCGGCGTCACTGCTATCACCATACTGGGAGGCGTGGAAGCAATTCTGGCTGCAGCGCCCGCCGGCAACGCCGCGCAAGCGATGACGCTCTCACCCTGGAGCCTAGGCGGCGGCGCACCGACGGGTGACGCCTCGGGCGGAATTCAATAAATCACGATCAGCTCACCGATTGTTAGTCTTTCAGGAGACGGAATGAAAGCCCGGGTCTTTTTATTTTCACCATCCCTTGCACTAATCATCGCGTTGGTTTTCTACTGCAGCGGTTCCGTGTTTGCACAGACCACCGCACAGACCGCCGCACAAACGACAACCCCTGGCGCCACTGGAACAATTCGCGGGCAGGTGACAGACCCTTCGGCCGCAGCCGTGGTGGGCGCCTCGATCATTGCCACGGCGGCAGATGGAACCAGCCTGGCCGCGACTACGAACCGGGATGGCGTTTTCGAATTGAAAGGCGTGGCGCCGGGAAAGTACACGGTGGAAGTGATCGCCAAGGATTTTGCGCTGTACAAGAACGACGCGGTGCAGGTGGCGGCGGGCCAGATTCAACAGCTCAACGTGACGCTCACGATCGAAGCGGAGCAGCAACAGGTGACAGTGACCGACCAGGCCGGGGCGGTGGACGTAAGCCCGACGAACAACGCCGGCGCGATTGTGATCAATGGCGCGGCGCTGGACGCGTTGCCGGACGATCCCGACGAGTTGCAGACAGACTTAACCGCGCTGGCCGGACCTTCCGCGGGGCCGAACGGCGGGCAATTCTATATTGACGGATTCACGGCGGGGCAGTTGCCGCCGAAATCGGCGATTCGCGAGATTCGCATCAACCAGAATCCGTTCTCGGCGCAGTACGACAAAGTGGGCTACGGCCGCATTGAGATTTTCACGAAACCCGGCACGGACAAATGGCACGGCGGGTTTTCGGTTAACGGAAATGATTCGGCGCTTAACACGCGCAACCCGTTTTTCAATTCCTCGGAAGCGTCGGGCACACCATATCCCAGCTATTATTCAGTGCAATACAGCGGAAACATCGGCGGGCCGCTGAGCAAGAAAGCGTCGTTTTTTTTCACCGAGGACATTCGCGACATTCATGACCTGGGCATCGTGAACGCGCAGATGGTGAATCCGACGACGTTCGCGGTGACGCCATTCAGCGCGGCGGTGCCCAATCCCAGAACGCGCTACAACATCGGGCCGCGGCTGGATTACGCGCTGACGAAGAACAACACGCTGACAGTGCGCTATCAATATTACCGGGATAGCGAGACCAATGAAGGCGTTAGCGGCTTCGCGCTGCCGTCGCAGGGATACAATGCCCTGAGCACCGAGCAGACGCTGCAAGTGGGCGACACGCAGATTTTTGGCACGAAAGTAGTGAACGAAACGCGCTTCCAATATTTGCGCGACGAGAGCACCCAGACCCCGCAAAGCGACGCGCCCACCGTCATCGTTCCGCTGGCATTCACCGGAGGCGGGTACAGCGGCGGGTTGATCAACGACAACACGAACCAGTACGAATTTCAGAACTACACTTCGGTGCAGTACACCAAGCATTTTCTGAAATTTGGGGCGCGGCTGCGCGGTGCGACCGATGGAAACAGCTCGACCGGTGGATTCAACGGGACATTTATATTTCCGTCCGTCGCTGCGTACATCGCCACCTTGCAGAGTATCCCTTCGGCGAACCAATTCACAGTGACGGCGAACCCCGCGAACACAACGCTCGCGGCGAATCCGTTCGTGCGCGTGTCGCAGGTGGACGTGGGCTTGTACGTGGAAGACGACTGGCGCATCCGGCCGAACATTACGCTGAGCTACGGGCTGCGGTTTGAGTCGCAGAATAATATCAGCAACCATGCGGACTGGGCGCCGCGGCTGGGATTTGCGTGGGGAATTGGGGGCGGAGGAAAGAGCGCGCCCAAGACGATTCTGCGCGCCGGTTTCGGGGTGTTCTACGACCGGTTTACATTGCCCTATGTGTTGGAAGAGGACCGCTTGAGCGGTGCGAACTTGGCGGAATATGTGGTGCCCAGCCCGAACTTTTTCAATCCGAATCCCGGCGCACCGCCGCTGCTTACGCCGGGTCCGACGGAGTTGTTCACTTCGTATAAGCCGAACCCGAATTTGCACGCGCCGTACGTAGCGCAGACGGCGGTGAGCGTGGAACGACAACTGACGAAAGCTGCGAACCTGAGTGTTTCGTACCTAAATTCCGTGGGCAACGACCAATTGCTGACCAACAATATCAACGCGCCGACCAATCTTTCCGCAATCTACCCCTATTATCTGAATCCGGCTTTGGCGACTCGCAACATTCCGTTTGAGAACATCTACCAGTACGAATCGGGGGCGATTTTCCGGCAGAACCAATTGTTCGTGCAAAGCAGGGTGCAGGCGGGGCAGAAGCTGACCCTGTTTGCCTACTACGTTTTGAATTATGCGAACAGCGACACTTCGGGCGCGAATAGCTTTCCTTCGAATCCTGCGAATTTGATGCAGGACTACGGACGCGCGTCGTTCGACATTCGCAATCGTTTTTTTCTGGGCGGATCCGTGGGCTTGAGGTGGGGGCTGCGCTTCAGCCCGTTCCTTGTTGCCAGTTCCGGCTCGCCGTACAACATTACTTTGAGCCAGGACTTGATTGGAAGTTCGCAATTGAACCAGCGGCCATCGTTTGCGACCGGCCCGTCCACCGGTGCAATCATCGCTGTCCCGGGATTCGGTACTTTCAACACGCAGCCGGGCGTGAATGCGACGCCCATTCCGGTGAACGCGTTTACGGGGCCGAACCATTTCACGTTGAACGTGCGCCTCGCGAAGACGTTTAATTTTGGCCCGGAAAACAGGAGTGGAGGAGGAGGTGGCGGCGGTGGTGGTGGAGGTGGCGGCGGTGGCGGAGGACGCGGCGGGGGAGGACGCGGAGGCGGCGCGAATCCGTTCGGCGGCGGGGGGCCGCAAGGTTTGGGTGGTGCCCCTGCTACCAGACGCTACAGCATTACGCTAAGCATCAATGCGCGCAACGTGTTCAACGACGTGAACCTGATGAATCCGAGCGCGGTGTTGAACCCGCCGCCCGTTGCCGGAGGGAATGCGTCTTTCAACGCAGCGTTTTTCGGTGTGCCCAATCAATTGGCGGGTGGACCATTTTCTTCTGGCGCGGCGAATCGGCAGGTCTATTTGCAGGCAGGGTTTTCGTTTTGAGACACGGCAAAAACTAGGGATTCATTCATAGATGGATAGGGGCGGCTGTTCGCGCCTACAGGGTTCGGTCCAAGAGGGTTGAGTGCGTTGCGCTCGCGCATGCGATGCGACGGAGCGCGCGCGCGTGGCTTGTCTCGCACCTACGGCGCTCCGGATGATCCTTCGGCGCGATCAGGACGGCGACGGAGGGCCACGGCAACACGAGAGGCAAGGGCAGAGCAACGGCAGAGCAACGGCAGAGCAACGGCAGAGCAACGGCAGAGCAACGGCGCCCATCTGAAACTTCCCGCTACAAATTCAACGGCAAGTTCACTACTGGGCCGAGGCCAGTAAAAGTTTTTCTACTACTGGGACCGGGAGAGGGCCTTCGTCGAGGACGAGGTCGTGAAATTTTAGCAAGTCGAAAGTTTTGCCAGCCGCTGCCTGATATTTTTCACGCAGCGCGAACCATTCGCGAATGCCGACGTAGTAAGTGGGTAGCTGCGTCGAGCTTAGTTTAGCGCGTTGCAATTTTCCATCGGCTTCAGCCTGTGTTTGAAACGATTCCTTGGTCATTAAATCCATGGCTTGCTGGTCGCTCATGTTCATGGTGTGCATCTTGATGTCCAGGACCGCATTGGAAATCACGCGCAGGCGAATTTTGCGCATGACCATGCGGAAGCGCGGGTCGTTGTCGAGGAAGCCCTCGTCCATCATTACTTGCGCGATGTATTCGGCCCAGCCTTCGACGTAAGCGCCGTTAGCATAGAGCGAGCGCAGCAGGCGGCGGCGTTCGGGCTCGATATTATTGAGATGTTCGAACTGAATGTAATGGCCGGGCAGGGCTTCGTGAATACTGAGCCATTGCAAAGCGAAATCGTTGTACTCGCGCAGTTTTGATTCGGCTTTGGCCTCCGGCATCTGCGGATCAATGGGAGTGACCCAGTATTGCGCTTCGGCTTGCGGTTCCAGCGGAGGCGCGCTGTGGAATCCGGCGACGGAGTAGATGCCGCGTTCGAAAGGCGGCGTGGGGATTACTTTCAAATTGTCACGTGAGCTGAGCGAGACGATTTGCTTCTCGCGAATGAATTTGGTGATGCCGGCGAGGTCCGCCTCGATAGCCGGTTGCAACTGATCGCGGCTGGAGTGATGATCTGATATTTTCTGCAGCACTTCCTGGATGATCAGGTTTTGCCGGTCGTGTTCGGCGAGATCGGAGTGATCGTTGTGGTCCGGATACATCTGCGCGTGCAGCGGCAGCGCGATTTGCAGCATTTCAGCGCGCACGGATTTCATGTCCTGCTCGGCGCTGGCTAGCACTTCGGCGGGCGTGACTGGCGTTTCCATCACCAGCGCGAATTTCTGATCGTAGAGTTCCTTGCCCAGGCGCCAGGTGAGATTCGAAGGTCGCTTGGCGAGCGAGTTCTGCAGCCACGCGGAGAAATCATGCAAGGCTTTTACGGCGGGTGGGGCTACGGCATCGTATTCGGCCTTGCGGGGCGAGCCGGCGGGAATTTCCGCAGCGAGCATATGTTCGATGAGGTCAATGTTTCCGGCGTTTTCCTGGACGGCGGTGGAAATCCACACGGGATCGGAGTCTGACAGGTAGGGCTGAACCTGCGCGAGGAGGCGCGGAATCTGGCCGACGCGCGCGAGGACGTGGCCCACGCGCACGTCGTGCGCTGCGTAGTTTTGCGTCAGCGGAAGGAACAGCGCGTTGCCGATCAGTTCCACGACGACGGTGGGATTGTGTTTGTAGCTTTGAATGCGATCGAACTCAAGGAGGTTGTTGCCGATCTGATCGTCCACGAGCTGCCAGTCGGCGGCGTCTTCCGGATCGAGGGCCGCAGCAGGCGTCTCTTTGTGGAAACGTTCGCGCCAGTCGGCGTAGAAAGCACGCTGCTGCGCGATGGATTCCAGGCTGAGGTCGTCGAGGACGGCGTCGAGAGCGATGGTCTTGCCGGTCTTGGCGTCCCGATGCGTGTGGTAGCCCGCGGCGGAAGCGCTCGAGGGAGAAAGCGCGAGCGAATCCTTCATGAACTGATCACTGAGCGCAGCAAATTTTCGAGATGCCGCCTGAGAGGCGTCGGACAGCTGGCGCTGCTGCTGCGAGTTTGAAGGTTGCAAGGTCATAAGCGTCCAGAGAATTGCGGCGGATGGGAAAATCCATCGCGATGACATCAGGAGTCCTTTCGATCGTGGCGGCGCATTCAGCTGGGCCGACGGAAAGGAATGGGGGCGCTGCGTTTACGCTTGCCGGAGGATTGCTGCATGCGCTCGCGGGCCTGGTCAGCCCAGGGGCCGTTGGGGGCGTAGCGCAGATAGAGCGCCCATTGTTCGTGGGCGGCTTTGCGTTCGCCGCGTTTTTCGTAGGCGAGCGCGAGATTGAAATGAACGTCCGCGTGAGCGGGCATGGCACGCGCGGCGCGGCGCAGATGTTCCACGGCTTGGTCGAGCTCGCCGAGTTCTTCGAGAGTGCAGCCGAGGTTGTAGCGCGAGATGCCGTTGAGCGGATCAATCTGTACGGCGGCGAGAAAGCAATTGCGCGCGTCGCTGAGCTGGCCCATTTGGTAGTATGCGACGCCCAGATTGATGTGCGCTTCGATCCAGTTCGGCGCCAGATCCACGACACGCTGATAATTTTCGATCGCCTCGGGCAGAGTTTCAGGGTGAGATTCGCAGTCGAGGGCGGATTGAAAGAAATCTTCGGGAGTGGGGCCAACCATGGCACGTAATTTCGCGGGCTGCGAGATCAGGTCAAACGGGAAAGCCCACTGGCGCAGAAAGGGATTGAAGGGACGTTCGGAGCCGGGAGGAACGATGTGGACTTCGCGGCCGAATTCGACCAGGCGGAGTTCCTGGATTGGCACGGGCGTGGCGCCAAACTGCTTTTCCATCAAAGCGACGGCGCGGCGGACACGATTGGCGGGGACGCGATTTTGGGTGATGCGTTGGATGGAGCGCAGGGCTACCAGATCGCCGAAGCTGTAAAACCGCTCGCCCCAGCGGGCTTCGGGACGCACCAAGCGCAGCCGTTCCCAATAGCGAAGACGGTTCGGCTCAAGACCCAGGATGCGCCCAACTTCATTTCGCGTATATCGCTGCGCCAATCCGCTCGTCCCCTCGCTCGCCCTGGTGGTGCTTGCTACGATTGATTATGCACCTGGTGTCAACTCTTGCCTATGGTACTCGGCTGTGCATAACTTGGCGCGGAAAGGCCAAAGCGAAACTCAAAAGCGAAATTAGAAAAGCGAAAATTGAAAATGGGAACTCAAAAGCGGCGCCAGGTGGCTGGCATCCGAGCCGCAAGCGCTTTGCCTAGGTGCGCGCCGATAACCAGAAGAGGACAGGCGGTTGCGCGGCGTGCGGGGCTTGTTAGACTTTGATAGGCAGTTGCCCGCCACGATGCCTCTTGATACCGCCGAACGATTGTATCTGGACCGCCAGGTCACCCTGGCTCGAGCCATTTTTGTGGCTCTGGCGCTGGTGGATTTGATCGAAATGTCCGTGCCGGG
>DATNLN010000048.1:0-13027 GCA_035602855.1 Candidatus Acidiferrales bacterium | reverse complement strand
AATGGATTATAAATCAATAATAAGCTGTTGTACATACATATTTGTCTAGTTGTTTATCTAGGAGGTTCGGAAGACGCGCTGCATATTTACCATGCGTCTTCCATGCAGGGCACGATCGACCTGCAACGGTTTGTACTACAGAAGATGCAAAGCGTCTGAGCTAGGAATCCGCCAGCCATCTCCGCAATCTCACCTCCGCGAGCGGTATTTTGCTAACCCATACTGACGGGGATCCGGGTGGGAGAGAGTCTCGGCCTGCGGCGGACGGACGTGGATTTTCTTTCCGGTCAGATCAGAATGGGGCAAGCGAACGATCGCGGTATCTTCGGAATGCCAAATACGAAAGGCAGCAAACGCTTACTCCCCATTCTCAGAGGCCTCGCCGCATCGCTCGCGCGCGTTTGTGGACACCACGTCCGAACCGACGACGAGCCGGGCTGTGGGACTCGGTTCTGGACCGGCGGAACAAGCCGAGTTCCGGTTGGGGCATCTCAAGCTCGTTCTTGGTTCAATTCGATGAAATGAGAGTCTCTTGAGTTTTTCAGAGAGAGGCGCGACGAATCAAAAGGCATTGCCAGAAGCTATAGGGCTGAACCTGCAAAAACCTCGCGTACTTCGTCGGAATGCAAGAAAGTCGCGCGAAGCTTCTCATCGGGGGAGTTGCCCGCAATCCTTTGCACAATAGCGGCCGATCGGGAGAAGGCGTGGCGTGCGCGCGCAGGATCGTTCCCGACGGAATGCAGACGACCGAGCGCGGCAAGAATCTTCCATTCGACTACCGGGACGGGATAGCTGCGAAGCAGTTCGAGCGCGGAGTGCAGTTCGGTTTCCGCTTCGACGGCCGAGCCCCTTAAGAGAGCGATTTGGGCGCGAAGTTTGTGTGCGACGGCGATGTACTTGCGCGCCTTGTACTGGCCGGCCGTCTCGAACAGTCGGCTGGTGTACTCGGACGCTTGCTTCAGGTCACCTTGAGAAAGCCAATGTTCGGAGCGAGCCGCCTGATGCCGAATGTTGTAACGCCAGCGGAACCAGGCATCACTATGGAAGATGTCCTCAACCCGCTCGAAGGCGGCGACTGATTTTTCGCTAGCCCGCTCGTGGGTGTAATCAATTCCGATATTGATGAGCGAATTGGCTTCGGCCTCAAGAACGTGAAGCTCTCGGGCGACGTCCACGCCGTGCTGGTCGTGCCGGAAGGCGCCGCTAAAATCCCCGAGTTCGCGATGAATCCATCCGATGCAATTGGGAAGGCGCGGAAACCAGAAATGATCACCGTTTCGCCCGGCCATAGCGATAGCTTCCTCGAGTGTGGTCAGAGCTTCCGACATACGGCCAAGGTTTCCACGGATGAGCCCGAGGAAGAATAAGGAGACGAGTATAGAGAAACCATCCCGCAGCTCCGAAGCCAGCTTGAGGGATTCCGTGAGCAACGATTCTCCCCGCTCGTATTCAGACTGAAAAAAGTGGAGTGCTCCGCGCCAGGCGAGGGAACCCAGCAAGCCCGGATTGTGGCCGATGGCACGGGCGCTGCGAATATTCTCTTCCATGCCGGCGCTTGCTTCGCTCAATTCGCCGTAGCAAAGGTGTTTCAGGGCAATAAGCGCGGAGGTTTCGATGCGGAGGGTGGCGCTGCCGGCGCGGTCCGCTGCCCGAAGGGCTTCTTCAGCTCGGAGCGGCATTTCCTCCATCTTGTGCGACCAAAAAAGCGTAGTGGAGAGTGCGATCAACGCCGCGCATTCCAGCGATGGCGATTCGGCTTCACGGGCGCGTTCCAGCATCTGCCGGAAATCCGCAGCCGATTGCTCAAACCTGCTGAGTGCAATGTTGACGGAGCCGCGCTTCTGAAAAAGTATCAGGTATTGCTGCAGCTGTTCTCCTTGTGGAAGTTTCTCAACCAGCGTCAGGGCATGGGAATAGTGCGCTGCAGCTTCAGAATTCGCATGCACATGTGTGGCATTGCCCCCGGCCTCGAGGAGGCACGTCACCGCGCGCGCGAAATCTCGGCCACGCTCGAAATGGACGGCAAGCTGCGCCGCGATGCGCGTGGTCTGCCCCCGATAATGCTCGGCCAATCGTTCTCCCAGCTGGCGATGAAGCGCGATACGGCGCTTGCTCACTAGCTCACCGTACAACACATTCTGGTAGAGGGCGTGATTGAAGCGATATCGCGTAGCAAGAGAACCATCGGGGAGTTCCTCTTCGCCATAGCTCTGAATCCAACGGTGTATCCTGTCGAGGCGATCCAAACGTTCTTCAAGCGCAACTTCGTCCACTCCGAGAATATCCGCCAGTAACGTGGAAGTGAATTCCTCGCCTTCGATGCTGGCAAATTGCAGGGCACGGCGGTCGTCGTCACTGAGCGCCTCCATTTTTTTCAGGATCATGCTGCGCACGCTTTCCGGCACCTCGAGGTCCATTTCGGAAAGCGGACGCGCCAATGACCAGTGGCTGTTAACGCGCCGGATGTCGCCGCGTTCGTTCAAGAATTGCAGAAGCCCAGTGACAAAAAGGGGATGGCCTTCCGTCTTGCGCTGGATCAGAGCCGCCAGCTCGCCGGGGAAATCGTTGGGGGCGAAGCGGGCGTTCAGGTAATTGGCGACATGTTCTTCTTTCAGAAGGCTGAGGGCGACCTCCTCAAAAAGATTGTGTGCCAGCATTTCCAGCTTGTATCCCTTCAAAGAATGCTTACTGCTTTCGACTTCGGCAGCGCGATATGTTCCAACGATGAGCAAGCGCAGGCGTCCGATGCGCTGGCAAAGATGCCGCAGAAGATCAATGCTAGAGGGATCGGCCCAATGGAGGTCCTCGAGTAGCACGACAACAGGCGAAGCGGACGCCAAAGTCTCTAGGGCGTCGCCCATTTCGCGGAGCATGCGCTCCTTGCTTGCACCGATCGTCTCGCGCTGCAATTGTTGCAGTGCGCCGCTGGAATCGGAGGCAACAGGAAACTGAAGCGACCAAGTGGGTGCGAAGGAGCGCAGCACGACTGCTACCCGCTCGCGGCCAGGCCGACTTAACAGAGCGCCGAGCGCGTTGAGGAAAGGAAGATAGGCCTCGCCGGGACCGTACTGTTCTATACAGCGGCCGCGGCTCACCAGCAGGCCGGGAAAATCGCGGGTAGCCCGGGCCAAAAATGCATCCGCAAGCGCTGTCTTTCCGATTCCGGGTTCGCCCGTGACGAAAATGATCTTGCCGGATCCAGCCGCCGCTTGGCGAAGTGATTCTTCGAGCCTCGCAATTTCCTTTTCACGGCCAAACAATACCTCTGATTCGAGAGCCTCTTCGGCTGCCACCGGTCGCGTGCCGAAACCGGATGAACTGGAAAAGGCCAACCCGTCAATTTCACGCAGGGCGACGCTTAGCTCTGAGGCGGAGGAATAGCGCCGGAGTTTATCCTTTGCCAAGGCTCGCTCAATGATTAAATCAAGCTCCGGCGGGAGTTCAGGCCGGAGGGTGCTGGGCAACGGCGGATTCAAGGTGGCGATTTCGTGCATCGAAGCCAGAGAGCTGCTGGCACGAAAGGGATGCTGCGTCGTGAAGAGTTCGTAGAGCACGACACCAAGCGAGAAAACGTCGGAACGCGCGTCGAGCGGTTCGCCGCGTGTTTGTTCTGGCGACATGTAGGCAATCGTGCCGAGAATTACACCCGCTCCGGTCAATGGGTTGATCGACCGGGCGGCGGTTGCGTCGTCCAAGGCGAGCTGGGTCTCCATCTTGGCTAAACCGAAATCAAGCACTTTGACCTGTTTCCGGCGGGTGATAAAAATGTTGGCGGGCTTTAAGTCGCGGTGAATGATGCCTTCTGCATGTGCCGCAGCGACAGCGTCGGCGGCTTCGATTGCGATTTGGAAGGCTCGCGGGAGTTCCAGTGGCAGGTGATTCGCAAGCAAGGTGTGCAACGTCTCGCCGTCGAGAAATTCCATGGCGATGAATGGCTGGCCATCATGCTCATCAATTTCATAGATAGTGCAGATATTCGGATGATTCAAGGCAGAGGCGGCGCGGGCTTCGCCTTCAAAACGTTTGAGCGTCTCGCGATCCTTGGACTCTTCCTCGGGAAGGAATTTCAATGCAACAAAGCGGCGCAGCCGGGTATCTTCAGCCTTGTAGACGACACCCATCCCGCCGCTACCGAGCTTTTCAATAATGCGGTAGCGCGAGATCGTGCGACCGATCAGAGTCTGCGAATCCTGCATTTGGCGTCATCTTAGGAGGGTTCTGAACTCGAAGTCAACGGGCGACGCTTGAATGCGAGCCCGCGGTCCTATCCGCTTGCCCGACCAGCGTGTGGTCTCAATAGGTCGACGCAACACCTCCGGATATAGTTCTTCTCTGTGAAGGTGATGTCGTATGAGATAAGGCAAACGGTTTGGGCTCCCCAACGATTCATGATCGGCCTAACAATCCTTCAGCTCAGAACCGAATCTCCCTGCACAGTTAAATTCGCTGAGAAGCTGTCTCTCCGGACAGGACAAGAACCTGCAGCCTGCCGGTTAACAGCCGAGGAGGCCGCCTTACACAACACTTGTAACTTTCACATCACGATTAGGCATGTGAATTACTTCCGACGAGGCCGGCACTGGGGCGCGGCCAGAAGACTCGCTGCGGCGAGTTGCAAGCGGGATCTTTAGGTTCGGAAATGGGAGCGGCAGCGAGGCGTCTGCTAACTTGAATAAGGGTAGCGCGTCTACCCTCATTAGGGTAGAATGCCTACTATCATGACACCTAAGAACTCACCCAGCCGAGCCGAACTGTTGCAGGGCACTCTGGATATGCTGATTCTGCGCACGCTGCTCTTCGGGCCGGCTCACGGCCATCAAATCGCAAAACACATACAGCGTACTACCGAAGACGTGCTGCAGGTAGAGCACGGATCGCTGTATCCGGCTCTGCATCGCATGGAGCGCAAGGGCTGGGTCGTCGCGAAGTGGGAGATGGCGAAGGAACGGAAGCGCGAACTCAAGTATTACAGGCTTACGCCTGCCGGCAGGAAACAACTTGTTCGAGAAGAATCCAGGTGGAAACAAGTGGCGGCCGCTGTGACGATGGTTATGGCGCCCGTTCAGGAAGAGCGGTCGTGAATCTCTGGAACTGGCTTCGCTCGCGACGCATTTGGTTCCGCGAACGGCACAACCGGGGGAACGAATTTGACCGGGAGATGGAGGCGCATCTCGAACTGGAAGCGGAGGAACGAGAGGAATCTGGATTGCAGCCCGACGAGGCACAATTTGCTGCCCGGCGAGCCTTTGGAAACAAGGCAATCGTGAGCGAGGACGTTCGCGCGGTTTGGAATGCCGTTTGGCTGGAGCGGTTTGCGCGCGATGTGCGGTACGCCGCCCGCTCCCTACGCAAAAGCCCCGGTTTTGCCGCGGTTGCCGTTCTCACGCTCGCGTTGGGCATTGGCGCCAACACCGCAATTTTCAGCGCCATTGATGCGCTGATGCTCCGGCCGCTGCCTTTCACTGCTGCGGACCAACTCGTGCGTATCTACTCCATTCAGAAAGGCATGTTTAATACCTTTGCAAATCCGGATGGACCTTCGGCATTGGACGTTCGCGACTTCGCGCAGAGAAGTCGCAGCTTCCAGAACATGGTGGCTTATGACACCTGGGCCAAGAACGTGAGTTTCGGTGAGTCCGCGGGCCAACCGGAGCAGATGGAGGTCGGATTGGTCCCAGCAGCGTATTTCGAAATCCTCGATATTCGACCCATCATCGGCCGGCTCTTCTCCGAGGAGGAAAATCGGGAAGGCAAAAACTACGTGGCCGCAATCAGCGCGCAGCTGTGGAGAAACCGGTTCGATGCCGACCCGTCCGTACTGGGCCGCAAGATTCGTATCAATGGGGAGGCCTACAACATTGTCGCCGTGATGCCGGACACGATTCCGGCATGGGTGGAGCCTGGGCGGCACAGCGAAATTTGGACTCCCTTTCCCTATTCGCCCGACATGTGGTCGGAAAGTGGGAGAGCAGAGCGCGGCTACGCAGTGTTGGCACGGCTAAAGCCTGGAGTGTCGCTCGAACAGGCTCAGGCAGATCTCTCGGTGATCGCCGCTGCGCTCGCAGCCGAACATCCCTTGGATCAAGGTGTCGGTGTAGCCGTGAAGAGATTGGCCGACTCCCGGGTAGGAGCGCTGCGGCCGATGCTGTACATGTTGATGGCAGCCGTGAGCCTGATCCTGCTGATAGCCTGCGTGAATCTGGCCAATCTGCTCTTGGCGCGCAACTCGGCGCGTCAACGGGAGCTGGCGGTGCGTGCGGCTTTGGGCGCGGGACGAGGCGGCCTTGTCCGGCAATTGCTTGCGGAAACGCTATTGCTGTCGCTCCTCGGCGGAGCCGTTGGATTTGCTTGTGCGGAGATTGGACTGAGAACTCTGGCAAGGATGCACCCGGAAAATCTACCCCAGCTTGGTTCGGTGGGAATCGATGGGCGAGTGCTGACGTTCACTTTATTGGTGTCTCTTGTCACAAGTTTGCTTTTTGGGCTCGCGCCGGCGTTCATGGGCACGCGGTTGAACCTCATGGATGCATTGAAGCAAGGCGGGCGATCCGCGACG
Organism: Candidatus Acidiferrales bacterium; assembly: GCA_035602855.1. Classification (GTDB taxonomy): domain Bacteria; phylum Acidobacteriota; class Terriglobia; order Acidiferrales; family UBA7541; genus Palsa-295. Next base: position 6,471 of record DATNLN010000048.1, on the reverse strand, counting down.
GCCGGACGTTCCAGTCAGCATGTGCGCAGCCTGCTAGTGATAACGGAAATGGCGATGTGCTTGATGCTTCTGGTGGGAGCGAGCCTGCTGGTTCAAAGCATCCTGCGTTTGCAGGGCCAGAATCTGGGGATCCGTCAGGACCATTTATTGAGGGGCCGCATCTTTTTGCCGCCTGTCCGCTATACAAATCCCGGCGTAAGAACGCGCTTCTGCGATGATTTTGCAACGAGGGTCCGGGCATTGCCAGGTGTGATTGAGGCGACGGTGACCACTGTCTACCCGCCCAATAACGGGTGGACTCAGATGTTGGTTATTCCCGGGCATCCCGTCACACGAATTCAAGATATTCCGTCGGCCCAGTTTGGAGTTGTAGACCAACATTTCCTTCGAACTTTGGGAATTCCGCTGGTTCGCGGAAGGGATTTCGCGGAGTCGGACGGCGCCACGAGCCCTCCGGTGGCACTGATTAGCGAGGAATTCAAGCGGCGCTATTTCGCAACAGAAGATCCCATCGGCCGCAAGATTCACATCGGGCCTCCGCAATTTATGGGAATCGCTGTTGAAGAGAATATAACGGATGACGTGGACGTAACAATCATTGGCGTTATGGGCGATTTCAAAAATGCTGGTCTGGCTGTCGCGCCGCAACCACAGATTGCGGTGCTGTATTCCCAGAGTCCTCTGGTGAATGGCGGGTTCAAGGATATTCTGGTTCGCACGGCTTCGGAACCGCATTTAGTGGAATCCGAAATACGTAGTCAACTTCGTACGCTGGATTCCGACATGCCTTTCGCCCAGGTACAGACGATAGACGAACTGGTCGAACGCCAGACCGGCGGGCAACGCTTCACCACCGTTTTGTTGGCGTCGTTCGCGGTGGCAGGATTGGCGCTCGCAGTCGTGGGCATCTATGGCGTGGTCTCCTTTCTCGTCGCGCAACGCAAGCAGGAGATGGCGGTGCGGATGGCACTCGGTGCGAGCCGTTTCAATGTTCTCTGGCTTGTATTGAAGCAAGCCATGGGAATGGCAGCGTTTGGCGCGGTCACAGGACTGTTTGGCGCATGGGCATCGCAGAGACTTACAAGAGGCCTGCTGTTCGGCGTTTCACCGGTTGACCCGGGCACCTTCACGGGTGCGGCGTTCTTCTTGCTCGCAATCGCAGCGATCGCAAGTGCTATCCCCGCCGCTCGAGTCTTGCTTATCGACCCCGCCGGGGCGCTTCGCCAAGACTGACGCGAAGAATGAAGTTCTGGTGAATTAACTTGCGTGTGTTGAACGGAAAGGGGTGGTAGGGCCCGTGCGGGCTCGAACCGCAGACCTCCATAAAATCATCTTTCCAAGGAGGGTTTGCGCGCGGACGACAGGCGGCCGAAATGGCTTCGACTGTTCTACTTTCACAGCTCGGCGAATTTATGTCAGATATTCTGATCCCAGCTTGTTCGAATTTTGTCTAGCAACGCAGGATAGACGATCCATCTTCGGAACGGATCGATTAATCCCATGTAGAACCGCGTAATCCACGTTCTCTTGCATACGTACACCGCAAAGTAGAATCGATAGCCATCGGACTTTTCCGTAAGGACACTGAGGGCCGCGGCATGGGCGGTTCGATTCTGCATTTCAAGCAGCTGTTCGTTGTCGAAGCGATAGACAACGCGGAACATTCCTTCTGGCGTTCCCGGCGCCACCAAAGAACGAACGCGATCTTCCGCCGTCAGGCGGCTTACAAACGATGTTGCCAACGCATCCTTCGGTTCAGCCTCCAGTCGAAAAATGCGTCCCAGAAAAAACCGAAGACGGAAAAGCGCTCGCGCCACTGGCGGAAGCTTGTTGATTCCGACTTGATTTGCCCGCCGAAGAACCTTAGTAAGGGTGACGCCATCGCGGTGTCTAGGTAGGTCAACCGCCCACACGTCGTGCAGCGGGACGTCGGCGAGCAGCGTATGCGCGCGAAGCGGCAGGGTGCAAAACTCCGCCGGCGAAATCTGGCCCATGCTTGAACTCTACGCCGCAGCAGAAGTCAACGCAAACACCACCATCCAAATTATGACTGAATGACGAATCATCATTGACACTCGCGCAGAAACGACCTGTGGCTGCGGCCTTTGCTGGGGCAGTGGAGATCGAGCACTCATCGAGGTAGAGCAGACCCGGGCGACAGGATCACCGCACGCTCGACCACGTTTTCAGTTCGCGGATATTCCCAGGCCACTGGTATGGCATCAGGGCGTCTTTCCGAGGAGATCGCATCAATCGTCTTGAGTCGCCCTTCACTCGGGCGGCATCGTGCGACAATGCGTGATCAATAAAATGGAGTCTACACGTTTTCGATTTGGTCTGTTTGAATTTGACACCGCAACCCAGGAGTTGCGGCGCGAGGGAGCGCTCGTCCGTTTGCAGTCGCAACCGGCGCAAGTTCTCGCTTGTCTCATCCGGCAAGCCGGTCAAGTCGTCTCGCGAGAAGAATTGCGCAAAATTCTGTGGGGCTGTGAGACTTTCGTAGATTTCGAGCGCGGCCTGAATTTCTGCATTTCGCAGATTCGCTCGGCGCTCAACGATGATTCCGCGGAGCCCGTCTACATTCGGACGATTCCGAAGCGCGGATACCAGTTCATCGCACCGATCGCGCAGATTTTTCCGAGCGCGCCGGATCATCCAGAAGGTGTGACCCCTGCGCGGGGTGTTAACGTACGAGCGGTTTTGCTGGCATGCGCCGTCGTCATTCTCGCGTTGCTCACACTGACGGCAGCTTATCGGCTCCTGCAAGGGAAAAGCTCATCGCATATACCGGTCGTCGCCGTCCTGCGGTTCGACAACGAGACCGGCAATGCGGCCATGGACCATTTCAGCGACGCACTCACCGACACGGTTGTGGAACAGCTGACATCGCAGAGTGACGGTCGCTACCAGGTGATCGGCAACGCGCTCATCCTGCGAGGGCCGCGCGAACATCGCGACCTGAACGCCATCGCAACTTCGCTCCATGCCGCTTACGTGGTGCTTGGCCAAGTGCAGTCGAACGGTGCTGAAATCCGTATTCTCGCGCACCTGATTCGGCTGCCGGACCAGACTCACGTTTGGGTGGTACGGTCGGATCGTACGCTGGGGGATCCGCTGGGCGTTGAGTTCGACGTGGCCCACAAGATTGCCGCTGAGTTTTCGGTGCGCCTGCCGGAGAGCTCTCAACGAACTGACTTACTCCCGACTGCAAGTCACTGACTCCACAACAGATCGGGCCTTACATTTTTCTGGGCGGCGGACGCTTTGATCTCACTTGCGCTTCTCAACCGCCCCGGAGCATCCTCGCGTCTAGTTTAGGAATTCTGAGGAGCTCGAGTTGACCAGCATCTGTTCACGGCGAAGCCTGTTGCAGCTGGTCTCAATCATCGTTCCAATCGGAGCGACGGCGCAGCCGCCGAAGCGGATGGGATTCCGGGGCGAACCTACCGCGCTTTCTGGGGAGCCAGACCTCTCTGCGCCGATGGCGGATATCTTCCCTACGCAACCAGCGGAACTTGTGCGCGAAATGGTTACCGTCGCGCACTACGATCTCAAGCGCGTCCAGGAGCTTGTTGATGCGCGTCCATCGCTCGCTCGCGCAGCTTGGGACTGGGGCTTTGGTGATTGGGAAACGTCACTGGGTGCCGCGTCCCACATGGGCAACCGACCCATTGCCGAGTACCTCATCTCAAAGGGGGCGCGTCCCTCGCTATTTTCCGCAACCATGCTCGGGCAATTGAACGTCGTCAAAGCATTCGTAGCCGCACAGCCGCATGTCCAACGAATCCGCGGACCGCACAGCATCAGTCTACTGGCTCATGCAAAAGCAGGCGGCGAAACCGCCCGCCCAGTATTCGAGTTCTTGCAGTCATTGGGAGACGCCGACGCCGAGCCGCCGGCGCCGCTCAGTGATAAGGAGATCGCCGCTCTAGCGGGAACATACGTGTTTGGTTTGGGCGTGAGCCAGCAAATCGAATTGACGGTTGATGAGCGTCCAGGAGCGTTGTCCATCTACAGTCCGCTGACGTGGACGCGCAACGGTATGATGGGCCGTCCTCTCATTCATCTCGGCGATCTTGTTTTTTATCCAGCAGGAGCCCAGTCTGTCCGTATTCGTTTTACCGAAGACAAAGGCAACATCGTAATGACGATCAACGATCCAGAGCTGGTATTAACGGCGCGGCGAAGACAAGCATCACATTGACAGGTCGTCCGCGAGGTGGGCGATCTTGTTCGTCGCGCGGAAGAGGCGGGCAAACGCCTGGCGACCCTGGCCGTGGATATCCAGGTTCGTTTCCCAGGCATCCGCTTCGGTTCCCGCGGCGGTCGCCCGCGAGACACCGCTGCGACGTGCGGGCCCGGAATCGGCTGTCGTCGATAAGCCAGAATCCGCAAGATCCGACTCGACTGTTAAGGTTAGGACCAATTGTGGTATTTCTATGCCACAATGCCAGTAGAGTCCGTGCCAAATAAAAAGACCCAGGGCAGCAGCGAATATTCCCGAAGAATTGATCGGGTCATTGACCATCTTCGCGAGAATCTGCATCGCCCGGTGAAGCTAGGTGAGCTTGCGCAGGTTGCTTGCTTCTCGGAATTTCACTTCCATCGGATTTTTGGAGCGGTTTCCGGCGAAACCCTGAATAATTTTACGAATCGGCTTCGTCTTGAAAAGGCCGCTCGTCTTCTTCGTTATTCCGACCAAAGCCTCACCGATATAGCCTTAGATTGCGGCTTTTCGTCGTCGGCCGCGTTTTCACGTGCCTTCCGATCCGGCTACGACACTTCGCCTAGTCAGTTTCGAAAAAGCGGCGAGATCAAAAAGAGCAAGATTTGCAAAGAACTCTTCCCGGAACAGGAATATGGTCTCCCCATGACCGCGGAAGAAAAGAGAGCTGCTTTTCCAGTGAGATTGATCGACATTCCCGAAAGGCAAGTCGCCTATATTCGGGTTACGAATGCCTTCGAACTGGACAGAGTACTTGCCGCCCTCAAGACAGTGATCGAATGGGCCAAATCCCAACATATTTTTTCGCAAGGAACTCTTTTCGGAATGACGGTAGACGATCCACACGTGACCCCAAAGCATCTTTATCGATATGAAGTCTGTCTTGCGTCGTCTTTTCCTTTCCAGTGCATGGAAGGAATGTCGAAATTGAAAATGCCAGCCATGCGGTACGCCGTCGTAAAGGTGTCCGGCGATATTCACAAGGTAGCAACGGCTTGGGACTACCTTTACAGAGATTGGCTTATCCATAGTGTCCACGAGCCCGAGCATGCGCCGGCGCTTGAGGTTTTCTTAGACAAAGAAAACGCGACGGATTGGTCGCATTTTGAATTGGAACTTTGCCTGCCGGTTCGGAAGCTGGCAGCGATGAGAAGTTTGAACTCTGGCAGCCGAAAATCTGGGATGATCGGAATAAAGGGCAATAAACGAGTCTCTGCGTAACGGAGGAACTTATGATCGACGGAATTGGCGGCGCTTTTCTGTTTTCTAACGATACAAAGAGACTAGCAGCTTGGTATCGCGACTGCCTCGGAATAGTTCCCGAGGGCGAAGATGCTGAGTGCAGTTCAATCTATGCATCGTTCGAATATAGGGATCTTGCAAACCCGGAGATTAAGCGAACGATAGCGTGGGCGATCATGCCCACCGATCAAGACATCAAGGATAAGCCACGAACGGGTAAGATTAATTACACAGTGAAGAACATGGGAGAAGTCCTCAGCCATCTCAAGAGTAAAGGCGTGGTAATCGAAAAGACCGAGGAATATCCCCCCATGGGGACCTTTGCGTGGCTTAAAGATCCAGATGGCAATCCGATCGAGCTTTGGGAGCCATCCAAGACCGAATAGAAATCCCTAATTTGTGAAGTCCCAACGGCCGTCCTCCAGGCCCCTGCCTCCGGCCCGCATTGCCAGGTCTTGCTGCCGCAAGGCAATTTTACTTGCCCGCTTTCCTCGATCTCCAGAAACCCCACACGCCGATCATCTGTGGTGGTGGACCTCGATTCGGAATGCGGCGATAAACTTCTCGCCTGGCGCAATCACGCGCAGACCCTCACCCGAGCAAAGTGCGTTTGTGGCCGCAGTCATCGGTTCAATGGCGATGAACTCCTTATCCTTCGGAGCAAAGATCTGGGCGAACGGGAAACCGCTTTTGAATTCGATGGCGATGGAGTAGCCGTTACCGGCGATCGAGAACGTGGCCTGCTCACCTGAAAGCGCAAAGCCATCGTCGTAGCCGGTGTTTCCAAGCCGCGCAGCGATGGGCGTCGGCGGAGTTTCTTGGCCGGTGGGAATCCCTTGCGCATCCAGAGCCAGCTTGCGCACGGCAGGAGCGTTCAGCGTCCACTCTGCCCGCGGGATTTCCGGAAGGCCGAAATAGGGATGGAAACCGAAACTGATCGGAACCGGTGAACCTGAATCTGCAAAGACTGTAGTTTGAATCTCCAAATCAACAGGCCGCAGCCG
>DATNLN010000041.1:0-5531 GCA_035602855.1 Candidatus Acidiferrales bacterium | reverse complement strand
AAGAAACTGCCCGAGTTCCTCCTCTTCTCGATTCACCGCTGTCCGCAGCGCCAGAAACGTTTTTGTCGCGGGATGCAGTCTCTGCCTTCCCCTTGCTTTTCGTCCCCCTGCCACAATCGTTGCCAGGTGTTCGGTGTCGCGAATGGGCCGCGCCCGTAGGATCGCCCTGGCGATTCTGCGTGAATCTCTCTCCTCCGCGTTGTTGTAGAGGAGATCGGCCAGCTGTTTCTCCGGCCACTGATTCACAATTTCGTCCGCTGTCAGCGGGTTATCGGGATTCATGCGCATGTCGAGAGGCCCGGCCCAGCGGAAGGAAAATCCGCGTTCAGGGCTGTCCAGCTCGAGGCTCGAAATCCCCAGATCGGCGAGCACCCCGTCGAACGGCGGCAATTGATTCGCTGCCGCCACTTCGCCGATCTTCGAAAATTCCGCGTGCACCAGAATCACCTGCCGCTCGTGCGGCCCCAACCGCTCCCGCGCAATTTCCAGTGCTCGCGGGTCGCGATCCAACCCCAAAACTCGTCCGCTGGTCAACTGCCTGGCGATCTGTAAAATATGGCCGCCCGTGCCGACCGTCGCATCCCCGTAGGTTCCTTCAGGCCGGATTCGCAACCACTCCAGAATCTCAGCCAACAGAACCGGCGTATGCAGTACGCTCAAAACTTAAATGCCCAGATCGTCCAGTGCCTTTTCGTCTTCCGCCGTCATCGGATTACGGTTCATTTGATCCAGGAACCGGCTGTGATTCCAGACTTCCAGGTAGGTCAGCTGCCCCTGGACGTCCACTTCCCCTTTCATTTCCGCCGATTCTCTAAGTACGGGTGGAATCAGAATGCGCCCCGAGCCGTCCACCTCGACCACCTGGCCGTAATAATTCGTGCGCGATAGAAATTTTTGTTTCGCCACATTGTGCGTGGAAAGCTTCGCCAGTTTCTTTTCGATTTCTTCCCAAGCTTTCAGAGGATAGATGGCGGCGCGATCGCCCTTGGTTGAGGTGACGTAGAACTTCGTGCCGCTCTTGCGCAAGTCGGCCAAAAAGTCGGCGGGAATCTTCAGCCGGCCTTTCTCGTCCACCGTCGCTAGATAGTTGCCCCGCAGCATGAAAACCCTCGAACAGCCCGCCCGGCGTGTGTTTCTTGAAAATCACTCGCTGGATCGCCCCTGCTGTCGCGTTCCGCAATGAAACTGCTTGATTCTGGATTCGCCACTACTTGTTGCTGGGTTCGACGTTTGCTTCTAGCGCCCCACTGCACTACACTTGCTACCACTCTGCGCCACTTCTTCCCACTTTGTGCCCTGATTGTAGATAGCTTCGCAAACATGTCAAGCGGAATTGTTCTGAAAATGGAAAATATTTGTGGAAATACGGAGGCTCGCGAAGACTTCTTGTGGTCGCTACAGCGCAAACCACAATTACTAGGGGACGCGGCCGAAACCACTCGCAGCGCTAGTCCCTGCGTTGCAGAAAAAATCCAAAATGTTTTGTAACAGTAAACATCCGCGCAGAATTCCGAAGAATTCCCTGTTGGTTTCACTCGACGAGCTGTTTACACCATCGCCGCAGGGTAGCTCGTCGGGCCGGACAAGATTCGTTACCTCGTCGCTGACTGCTTTCATTCGTTCCCGTCGCGCCTTTTTGGCATATCGTCTCTCCCCTTTGACCGCATAACGTCAAGCTTTCTGCATTTGTGCAGTGGCGCTTCAGATCCTCCTACCGCGTTGTCGCCGCCCGTCGCCAACGTAGGAAGTCCCGACTTCGGGAACGCGGCGCGCGCAGATCCTTCGCCGCTGCCTTAGCGGGCGCGCTCTCGGCCATTGCCACGGTTTGGAGAGGCGGCTTTCGGTAACTCTCACGGCAACGAACACGTGCAAATGCACGTACGTACTATTGCCCGGGTGGAGGGCCTGTACCAATACTGAACACATCTCGGTAGACACGGCGGGACTTCGTGGAAGATCAAGCAAATGTCCGAATGACCGCGGCGCGCGCCTTCGTGCGCAGCCTTAACATCCTGCTGAAATTCGCCAAGATGTATGACTTCGGCCATCCGCGAACGACGACGCAATATGAAACCGCCTGGGCCGAGCTGCGCACGGCGCTGGGACCCAGGGAAGAACAAGCCAGCCTGCTGCTGGCAGTCTCGGGCGACCAACTCCTGCTGGATGGAAGGCCTCTGGAAGGCGGAGCGGCGGAAAAAAGCTTCGCGCGCGTGTTTTCCAATGCCGGGATCGCCAGCCTTCATTTTTCTCCCAAGGTCACCAAAGCCAGCCTCGCAAAATTCGTGAAAGCCTTCCCGACCGGAACAAACACGAACGCCGCGCAAGTGGCGGAGCAATTCAAGGCGGCGCTGCAAAATGATGCGCACATCCAGGTGAATGAAGTGTGCTTCGTCGCGGCGGATTCAGCGATCGCGAAATCCACGATGGCGGCACAATTGGCTGCGCGCACGCTGGGATTCAGTCCGGAAAGAACGGACCACTTGTTTGGCGATCCCGAGAAACTGCTGCAACTGATCATGGCGGCGGAGGGAACGAAAAGATCCGGTAACCCGGGAGCGGACGCGGGCTCTAACTCGGGAGCAACATGCGGATCTGGCCTCGATCCACAAACCGCGGCGCCGCGGCAAGACTACGACCCAAACGTCCACTACGTCAGCCAGGATCCAGGCCTGGTCGTCAGAAACGAAGCGCCGTGCAACTGGCAAAATACCGGCGGCCCCGCGGGATTCGAATCAAAGGCCGGCGATTTTGCCAAGTGGGACGCCGGGGATGGAAGCGACGAGCAAGCCGCAAGCGCTCGACCGCTGAGCAGCACCCAGCAGCCCGGCTCGGAGACGCTGAAGACTGGGTCAATCGCGCTGAAAGCCGGTGAGCTGAGAGGGATTTTGCAGGTGCTGGCGCAAATTGGGCGCGGCGCTGACGACGCGAACAGGAAACAGCGCACGCGCGCCATCGAATCCCAGTTGGCGGAGCTACCGCAGAACGCCGAATTCACGGCCAGCCAGGTGCTAGCGACGCTGGCAGCGCACTCTCCGGGGCAAGCACCGGATCCTGCGCAACTCATGAAACTCGCCGAGCACATCGCAGTGCGCTTTGCTCTGGAAAGTTACGAACGGGGCGACACGAAAGTGAACGCGGTACAACAGACGCTCCAGGAGATGGAGCGGGAGCTGGATGTCCTGCGCAAGACGCTGGGCGTGTACGAAGAAAAGATGAGCGAAGCGGGGATTGAGCTGCAATCGGAAAACGAAGTGCTCGCACACCGATTCTGGAGCCAGGTGACGGAAGCGAAGAAGAAGAGCGTGCTGGAGTCCGGCGAGGCCTGGTGCGTGCCCGGGGCGAGGGTGCAGGAGTATGTGGAAGGCCTGCGTCGGAGCGGACAAGGCGAAGCCGCAGAGAAGGTTCTGCGGAATTACGCAAATTGCATCGCGAGCAATAACCCCGAGCAACGGCGGCACACCGCCACGGGATTGATCGAACTCGCGCCGGTATATGCCAACGCCAGCGAGCCGCTTTTCCTGGATGTGATCCGCCTGACCGGGCTGCAGTTCGCGCAGGCGAGCGATCCGAATTTGCAGAGCGTGGTGGGGGCGGCATTCGTTCGACTGGCGCAAGAAGCGGCCAACAAGCGCTTATATCCAGTGGTCCAGCATGCCTCGGAAATGACGAGCTTCATCGAATCCGAAAGTCCGGACGCGGCCAAGAATTTGCGGGCCAGGATTGGCCTGGAGCTCCGCGTGCCGGACTTCATTGAAGCAGCGCTAAAAACCGGGGATGTGCCGGAGAAACTGGCAGAATTGTTGCGGCGCATGCCGCTGGCGGCCGTCGAGCACATCGCGACGCGGTTTGGGCGCGCGGCGCTTGTCGAAGATTCGGAAAGCCTTTTGTGGATTATGGAGGTGCTAGGTCCGGAGGTGATCGAGCACTTGCGGGAACGCCTGGAGCACGGAGAGGCCAGTGCGGCGATCGATACTATCGGGTTGCTCACGCGCATAGACATCGAGACCGTGGAACGGGTCTTGCCGCGGCGCATGAAGGAATGGAAACGCGCCGCACACGACCGGGTGGTGCGGCAAATCGCCGTGAGCCGCGCGTCGGAGCGCGGACGGCTGCTGCTCGATCTGTTCCCGCACGTTGACCCGCTGGTGCGTCCAGCGTTGCTCGACGAAATCGGCATGAGCGGTGAAACCGCTGCGGACATGAGCTTGCTGCGCTTGGTCGAGGGAGACCTGCCCAAGAACGGCAGCGAATATCTGCGGCTGAAAGCTATCGAAGCGCTCGGCCGGCTGGAAACTTCGCAGGCCGAGGCAGTGCTGCGGAAAGTGGCGGAATCGCGCAAGACTTTGCGCTGGGCGCATTCTTACGAAATGCGGCTGGCGGCGGTGCAGGCGATGAACCGCATCAATCCGGAATGGGTGCAAAGTTTCACTCCGCGTAGCGAACTGAACGTGGCGGATTTGATGATCGAGCCGCTGGCTGCCGATCCGGATTCGCTGACAACTTGCCAGCGGCGCTACGTGCGATTCCGCATGGACCCGCCCGTGTCCGGTGAAGCGATCGCGTCGAAGAAGAAATGCAAAATCGCGGTGCAGGCCCTCAGCTTGTCCGGCGGAATGGGCGAACCGCAGCAGATTCTCCATCCCGGCGCGATCGTGGAGCTGCGGTTGAACCCGGGCAGAAAAGCGATTCGCTTTCAAGCGGTTATCCGCAATGCGACTTCGCAGGCAGCGTCGTTCGAGATCGTGGACATCGAATTCGAGGAACGCACCAAGCTGCGGAAACTGTTGTTGCAGTGTGGAAAGGCGTCTCTGCAGGGTGAGAGCGCGCCGCAGCAGCAGATGGATCCGCAGCCGGCCGTGATCGCAAATTAGAGTAAACGGTTCGTTCCGCAATTCTTGCTTGGAGCCGAAGACGGTTCCCCTTTACACTTGAGCGGTGCCGCTCGAAGTGCACACACTGCCCCGCGATCCAGAAACCCTGCAAAAGTTGTGAACACTCTCCGAGCCCCCAGTCTCCGGCAGCTTCGCCGCTACGCGATCGAGCGCAGCCTTTTCAAGGCCACCAGCCTGCTACGGGCCATTGCGCGCCTGGGCTTTGTCCAGGCCGACCCGATGCGGGCGCCCGCTCGCGCCCAGGATCTGATCCTCGCGCAGCGCGTTAAGCACTATCGCGCCGGCGAACTGGAGCGCCGCTACCCGCGCCTGGCGATCGAAGAGGCCTTCTTCTTCAACTACGGTTTCCTGCCTCGCGAGACCTTGGCCCTGCTGCATCCGCGCGGGGCACCGCGCGCCTGGGACGCCAGGATGCAGGCGCGCGCCCAGGAGGTGCTGGCCTTTGTGCGCCAGCATGGCCGCACCCATCCCCGGGACGTTCAGACGCATTTCGATCATGGCCGCATCAAGCGCTGGGGTGGCGACCTGAATGTCAGCACGCATCTGCTGGAGGGCCTGCACTATCGCGGTCTGCTGCGCGTGGCGCGGCGCGAGGCCGGCACCCGTGTCTACCAGGCGATCGAGCACCCTCCGCAGGAC
>DATNLN010000200.1:0-10424 GCA_035602855.1 Candidatus Acidiferrales bacterium | reverse complement strand
GCGCTGGTGCTGCTGATTTGTTCGGGGCTGATGATCCGGACGTTCCGCGCGTTGATGCACGTGCCGCCGGGATTCAACGAGCCGGACTTGCTGCAGACTTTCCGGTTCTACGTGCCGGAGACGGAGATTCCGGATAGCGATCGCGAGCGGCTGGTGCGCATGGAGCAGGAAATTGCGGGGAAGCTGGGGGCGATTCCGGGAGTTTCGTCAGCGAGTTTTTCGAGTGACATTCCGATGGACGGGCGGAACTCGATGGACCTCCTGTTCGCGGAAGATCGCGCGTATGCGGAGGGAGAACTGCCGCCGGTGCGGCGATTCAAATTCGTATCGCCGGGATTTCTGGCGACGATGGGGACAGCGCTGATTGCGGGACGCGACATCACGTGGGAAGACACTTATCAGAAAATTCCCGTGGCGATGATTTCTGAAAACTTCGCGAAGGAATATTGGCACGACGCGCGGAATGCGTTGGGGAAGCGAATCCGCGTGGGGAATACGGACGACTGGCGCGAGATTGTGGGCGTGGTGGGCGACGTGTATGAGAATGGAGTGGACAAACCGGCAGGGACCTCGGTTTATTGGCCGGTGATGATGGACCGGTTTGAGGGTCAAAAAGAGGCTCTGCATCGCGGGATTGCTTTTGCGATACGCAGCCCGCGGGCGGGGTCGCAGGCATTTTTGAATGAGGTGCGGGAGACGGTGTGGTCGGTGGATCCGAATATTCCGTTGGCGAATGCACACACGCTCGGATATTTCTATACGATGTCCATGGCGCGGACTTCTTTTACTTTGGTGATGCTGGGAGTGGCGGGAGGGATGGCGTTGCTGTTGGGGATCGTGGGGATTTACGGAGTGATCGCGTATTCGGTGTCGCAGCGGACGCGGGAGATCGGGATACGCATGGCGCTGGGCGCGCAGAGGAAGGCGCTGGTGGGGATGTTTGTGCGGCAGGGATTGTGGCTGACGGGCGTGGGGATTTTGTGCGGGTTGGTGACGGCGTTTGCGGTGATGCGGTTGATGGCTTCGCTGTTGTTCAAGGTTAGCCCGGTGGATCCGGTGACTTATGGGGCGGTGACTTTGGGGGTGCTGGTTACGGCTTATTTGGCTTGTTATTTGCCGTCGCGGAGGGCGGCTGGTGTGGATCCGGTGGATGCTTTGCGGGCGGAGTAGTTTGTGGTGTCCCCTTGATTGGCGAGCGCAATTCGGTTAGCTTTGCTGGGCTGAACGAGGGGTATCGTGAATATTGGCATTCGCAAAGCGGGGCGGGCGACGATTTTGGATCTGGATGGGCCGCTGAAATTGGGCGACGCGGAGGAAGCCTTTCGGAATCAGGTGCAGCAATTGATTGAAGCGGGGTCGTTGCACGTGGCGGTTAATCTGGCGGGCGTGACGGAATTGGATAGCTCCGGGATTGGGGCTTTGGTGCGGGCTTTTACGACTTTGAAGAGGGCTGGGGGCAAGGCTACTTATTTTGCGGCGAATAAGCGAGTGATGATGCTTTTGAAGATGGTGCGGTTGGATTCGATTTTGGATTTGGCGGAGGATGAGGCTACGGCTTTGACACGGATTTAGTGGTTTCTTCTGTTTTGATGTAAGCCTTCCCGTTGTGAACTCCGATTTGTTCGATTGCGCTACTTAGCGTCTATCCAGCGCTGGGTGGCGGACGTCGCGGCCGGCTACGAAATAGATTACGTCTTCGGCTATGTTGGTGGCGTGGTCGCCTATGCGTTCCAGATTTTTGGCTACCAGGATTAGCTCGAAGGCCGCGAAGACTTGGGCGCTGTCTTCCATCATGTAGGTTAGGAGCTCGCGGAAAAGCTGGTCGCGGAGACGGTCAACCTGATCGTCGCGGCGGAGAACGCTTTGGGCCAGCTCTTGATCACCACGGACCAGGGCGTTGAGGCTGTCACGGACCATGGCTTCGGCTAGCTCGCTCATGCGGGGCAGGTCCACATAAGGTTTCACCTGCGGGTGGCGGAGGATGCGCGTAGCGGATTGGGCGATGTTGACGGCTTGGTCGCCGATGCGTTCCAGGTCGCCATTGATGCGCGAGACGGCGAGCAGAAAGCGCAGATCCGCGGCCATGGGTTGCTGGGTGGCGAGCAGGCGCTGGACGCGCTCGTCAATTTCGATTTGCATTTCGTTGATGGCGTCTTCTTCAGAGAGGACGACTTCGGCGAGATGTTCTTCGGCGTCCAGGACGGCGTGGACGGCTTGATGGACGGCGCGCTCGGCGAGGCTGCCCATCCAGAGGAGACGTTGTTTTAGTTCTTCGAGATCGTGATCGAAATGTCGTTCCATGGTTCCTCAATTCTTGTAAACCTGCATGGCCTGGCCCCCACGCGACCTGCTCGGTTAACCGAACCGGCCGGTGATGTAGGCTTCTGTGCGCGGATCCGTCGGCGTGGTGAAAAGTTTGGATGTTTCGCTGTGCTCGATTAGGTGGCCGTCGAGCATGAAAGCGGTGAAGTCGCTGGCGCGGGCCGCTTGCTGCATGTTGTGGGTGACGATGGCCATGGTGCAGCTGTCCTTTAGTTGAAACATGAGCTCTTCGATTTTCGCGGTGGTGACGGGATCGAGCGCGGAGCACGGCTCATCGAGCAAAAGCACTTCGGGATCAACTGCCAGAGCGCGGGCGATGCAGAGGCGCTGTTGCTGTCCGCCGGAGAGGGCGAAGGCGGATTTTTTCAGGTAGTCCTTCACTTCGTCCCAGAGGGCGGCGCGGCGGAGGCTGTGTTCGACGAGATCGTCGAGGCGGCCTTTGTAGCCATTGATGCGCAGGCCGTAGGCGACATTGTCATAAATTGATTTCGGAAATGGATTGGGCCGTTGAAAGACCATACCGACGCGGCGGCGCAGGCCGACTACGTCCAGAGAGTGAATGTCCTGGCCATCGAGGAGGACTTCGCCTTCGACGCGGGTGTTGCGGATGGTTTCGTTCATGCGGTTCAGAGTGCGCAGGAATGTCGATTTGCCGCAGCCGGAAGGGCCGATGAGAGCGGTGACGCGGTTGGTGGGAATTTTCAGGTTGAGGCCAAAGACGGCCTGCTTGGGGCCGTAATAAAAATTCAGATTCGAAATCGTCAAGCGCTGCTTCGGCTCGATCGTTGGTGACGTCGTTTTTTCCATAGGCACCGGATCTCTGAAGGCTTTCGCTGATAGCGCGGGTTGAGGTGCTCCACTCACAATTTTTTCCTTCGTTGCCACGATGGCTGCTAAACCGCTTTGCTGCGCGCCAGGATAAAGCGGGCGCCTAGATTTGAAACCAAAACCAACGCCAACAGAACCAACCCTGCAGCCCACGCTTGCCTATGCCAATCATCGTACGGTGCAACGGCGTAGGTGTAAATCATAACCGGGAGAGAGGCGATGGGCTGGCCCCAGCCTTGGCTCCAGAAGCGATTGCCGAATGCCGTGAAGAGCAGCGGGGCGGTCTCTCCAGCGACGCGCGCCAGAGCCAGCAGCATGCCAGTGAGAATGCCGCCGCTGGCCGCAGGTAACACGACGGTTACGATCGTTTTCCATTTGCTGGCACCCAGGGCCATGGCGGCTTCGCGCATATTGCCGGGGACGGCGCGCAGGAATTCTTCGGTGCTGCGCACGGTGATGGGGATGACCATGATGCCCAGGGCGACGCCGCCTGCCAGGGCGGAAAAATGTTTTACGGGCAGGACCACGAGCGAATAAGCGAAGATGCCGATCACGATGGACGGCACGCCGTTGAGCAGATCGGTGGTGTAACGCACGACGAAGGAAAAACTTTTACCGCCGAATTCGGCCAGATACACGCCGGTAAGCAAGCCTATGGGCAAGCCCATCACGGCGGCGAGGAATAACAGTTTGAGGCTGCCGACGATGGCGTTGGCCATGCCGCCGCCGGATTCACCGACCGGTTTGGGAAGCTGCGTGAAGAAATTCCAGCTGAGCGAAGTGCCGCCGTTCCAAATCAAGTATCCCAGGATCAGGAAGAGCACGGAGACGACCGCAAAGGCAGCCACGCCGGTCAAGGTGAGCATCACGAAGTTTAGCGACTTGCGCCAGAGGATGCGGACAGTGCTCATGCGGGACGTCCTCCGCCGCGTTCGGTAGCGACGATGAGGATTCGCGCCAGGCCGTTGAGGATGAAAGTGATCAGGAACAGGACCAGGCCCAGTTCGATCAGGGAACTTAAGTACAAATCGCCGGTGGCTTCGGTGAATTGATTGGCGATGGTCGAGGCGATCGTGTCGCCGGGAGAAAGCAGCGAGGCTTTGATGGCGGCGGCGTTGCCGATCACCATGGTGACGGCCATGGTTTCACCCAGTGCGCGCGCCAGAGCCAGGAACACCGAGCCCATGATGCCGGCGCGGGCCCAGGGGACGACGACCTGCCAGGTGGATTCCCAGCGCGTTGCGCCCAGGGCCAAGGCGGCTTCGCGCTGTTCGCGCGGGACGGTGAGGAGAACCTCGCGCGAGACGGAGATGATGAAGGGCACGACCATGATGGCGAGAACGATTCCGGCGGTGAGAAAGCCTACGCCGTAATTGGGACCGCGGAAGAGCACGCCGAGCGAGGGAACGTTGCCGAGGGTATTGATGAGCAGCGGACCCAGGGTGGTGCGCATCAGCGGGACGACGATGAAGATGCCGAGCAAGCCGTAGATGACGCTGGGGACGGCGGCGAGAAGATCGATCAGAAACGAAATGATGTCGCTGATTTTTCGGGGAGCCAGCTCGGAGAGAAAAATTGCGCTGGCCAGGCCGAGGGGCACGGCGAGGACGAGCGCGACGGCGGAGGTGACCAGGGTGCCGTAGATAAAAGGAGCGGCGCCGAAATTGTCGAAGTTGGGGTCCCAGACTTTGGTCCAGAAGAAGGCCCAACCGAATTGGGTGCGCGAGAGATGGGAATTGATCCAAAGCTCGTAGACCAGCATGGAAGTGAGCAGGAGAATGACGGCGGCGAAGGTGAGGGTGATGAGGTGCGCGATCTGATCGCCCTGGCGGAGGCGATGCAGAAACGCACGAGGCCCTGTTTGCGGAGGAACCTCGTGCGCGATGGTGGCGGCTGCGGACATGTTGATTTCGATTCTGGTTACTGGATCAGCGCGATTGCTTTGGTCTCCCTGGCGATGACTTCTTTGGGTAGCTGCGCATAGGACAGGCCTTCGTTGAATTTCTGTCCGTCGCTGAGCATCCACTTGAGGAAATCTTTGATGGCTTCGCGTTTGGCGGCGTCTTGGATTTGCGCGGGAATCAGCAGCCAGGTGAAGCTGGAGATGGGATAGACGTTGGGGCCGGGCGCATTGGTGATGGAGACGCGGAAATCATCCGGAATGTTTTTGGCATCGGCCGAGGCCGCGGCGGTGACGCCTGCCAGATCGGCTTTTACGAATTTTCCGGCGGCATTTTGGACTTTGCCGTACGGAATATTATTTTGCACGGCGTAAATCAGCTCGATGTAGCCGATGGAGTTGGGCGTTTGTTTCACCAGGCCGGTGACGCCTTCGTTGCCTTTGCCGCCGAGGCCTACGGGCCAGTTTACCGATGTGGCCGCTTTGCCGACTTTATTTTTCCAGTCATCGCTGACCTTGGCGAGAAAATCGGTCCAGATGTAGCTGGTGCCGCTGCCGTCGGAGCGATGCACGACGACGATATCGGCATTGGGGAGACTCGCGCCGGGATTGGCTTTCGCGATTTCGGGATCGTTCCACTTGGTGATGGTGCCCAGGTAAATGCCGGCGAGGGCTTTTTGAGTGAAGTTCAGTTCGGCGGCGCCGCTGGCGATGTTGTAGGTGGGTACGACGGCGCCCAGGACCGTGGGAAAATGCAAAATTTTAAATTTGGATTGCGCCAGTTGGTCGTCCGTCATGGGGCCGTCGGAGGCGCCGAAATCAACGGTGCCAGCTTGCAGTTGGCGGATGCCGCCGCCCGAGCCGATGGATTGGTAATTGATCTGAACATTGGAATGCGCGGTGTGGTAAACGTCGAACCATTTCGAATAGATCGGGTAAGGAAAGGTGGCGCCAGCCGCATTGAGGAGCACCGTTCCGCCCTGCGCTGCGGCGATGACCGCCGTGAGCGCCAGGGGGAGCATCATGAGCCACACAACCAGTAGGGTCTTTTTCATTTTCAGGGAATCTCCTCGCTACCATTTTTTGGGTGCAATGTTACGGGCGTGTTACATCGGCGCGAATTGGGGGTGAAATAAGCGCGCGTGTTGCGGAACAGGGGAGGCGCGGCCCCGGGGGTGTGGTCGAGCCGCGCCTCGCGGGTTGGTGGCACGAGGTGTGCTGCTTCCGGCGCCAACTGCAGGAGCGCAGGAACTTGTGGATGCCGGGTTCGCCGTCGGACGTTTGCTCGAGCGCGAGCAAGCAGCCGGTGCAACGGAGCGGCGCAATGTCTTGCAAACCGCGGGTATCGTAGAGCGAACAGTTGAATCGCAGATGACCGGGCTGTGAAATATTAATTACTCCGCCGCCGCTTTCGCGGAGGCGCCGCTCGCGTTGAGTTCCATCTGCCGGGCGCGGCCGTGGCGGACTTCCAGGCCGCGCACCCAGAACAAAATGTCTTCAGCGATGTTGGTGGCGTGGTCGGCGATGCGCTCCAGATGGCGCGAGGCGAGGACGTAGTGAAGATGGGGAGCGGCGAGCGCGGGATTTTCGGTCATGCCGGCGAGCAGAGCTTCGAAAACCTGGTCGCGATATTGGTCAACTACGTCGTCGCTTTCGAGCACCTGGGTGGCTAAATCCACGTTTTGATAAATGAGCGCGCCCAGGCATTTGGAAACCATGGCGCGGACGGCGGTGGTCATAGGCTCGAGTTGGACGGGGATGTGGACTTCACCCATTTGGGACAGAGAGATGGCGCGTTCGCTCAGATTGACGGCGAGATCACCCATACGCTCCAGATCGTTATTGATTTTCAGGGTGGCCACGATGAGACGGACATCGGTATCGAGCATTTCGCCCTGGCGGAGCATGCGGATGGCGTGCTCATCGATGAGAATTTCCATTTCGTTGATGCGCGGCTCGGTGAGGAAGACTTCGCTCGCCAGACGTTCGTTGCGTTCGAGCAAGGCCCAGAGAGCGCGGTTGACCGAGGCTTCGACTGTGCGGGCTTGGGAGATCAGGTAATTCACGAGCACGCTTTGGAAGACACCTTCCGCGCTTGTTTTGGTGGACGCCACTTGCTTGAGCCTCCCGAAGACATGTTGCGATGCTTTGGTACCGGCATTTACAGGGTGGGTGGGGGACGTTGCAAGGGCGTGAATCGAACGTGAATATTCGAATAGTACAAGAAGGGGGCGGCGGGGCGCACGGAAAGGCAAAAGATTTGACAATGCGCAAACCGCGAGATTGGCCTGGCGAGGGGAGCTAGGCGTCCAGCGGAAGGGAGAAGGAGAATTTCGACCCTTGGCCTACCGTGCTTTCCACCCAGAGTTTGCCGCCATGGGCTTCAACGATGTGTTTGGCGATGCTCAGTCCTAGGCCGGTGCCGCCGGCTTCGCGCGAGCGGGCGGCGTCCACGCGGTAGAAGCGTTCGAAGATGCGTTCGGAATCGGCTAGGGGGATGCCCAGGCCGGTGTCGGCGACGGTGACGACAGCCTCGCGGGGGCCGGCGGTTGCGGCGACCGAGATGTGGCCGCGGGCGGGAGTGTATTGGATGGCATTGTCCAGAAGATTTTGCAGGACGTCGCGGAGGAGGGCGGCATCGCCGCGGACGGAGGGAAGTTGCGGCGGGACGGAAATTTCCAGGGTGATTTCCTTGCGATTGGCTTTGAGCAGAGTCGTTTCGGTGCAGGCTTCGATGAGTTCGAGCAGCCCGACGGAGGAAAATTCCAGTTCCAATTTTCCGGCTTCGATGCGGGCGAGTTTGAGCAGATCGTTGGTGAGGCGGGCAAGCCGCATGGCGTGGTTGCGGATGATTTCCAGGAAGCGGCGATTATTTTCAGGATCGTCCAGGGCGCCGGCGAGCAGGGTTTCAGCGAAGCCCTGGATGGCGGTGAGCGGAGTTTTGAATTCGTGGGAGACGTTGGCGACGAAATCCTGACGGACGCGCTCGAGGCGGCGGAGTTCGGTGACATCGTGCAGGACGACGACGGCTCCGGAAGGTTTTCCATCCGGCGCGCGCCCCGATGCGGAGACGTCCAAAGCTTTTACGGGCGCGGCGGTGATGGAGAAGCTTTGGGTTTGGGTGATGCCCATGGTGATGTCGCTCTGCAGGCCTTCCTCGCCGCGCAGGGCGCGACGGATCAGGCCGACCAGCTCGGAATTGCGGACGACTTCGATGAGCGGACGGCCTTCGGCGCTGGCGGGATCCACATTTAATATTTCAGAAAACGCGCGATTGTAGAAAACCAGGCGCTCTTCGGCGTCAATGACGGCGACGCCTTCGACCATGCTGCGCAGGATGGCGCTGGAGCGGTTTCGTTCCCCACTGAGCAGGCGGATTTCGCGGTCGAGGCGGGCGGCGGTTTGGTTGAGGGAGTCGGCGAGGTCGGAGAGTTCGTCGCGCGGGCCTTCGCGGAGCAGCGGACGGAAATCACCTTCGGCGATGCGTTGCGAAAAGCGCTGCAAGCGTTCGATGCGGGCGGCAAACATACGCGCGAAGGCGAAGGAGACCAGGCCGCCGCTGAGCAGCGCGACCAGAGTGGCGATGAGCAGGCGCTGGCGAAGTTCGACGACCGAGAGATCAATTTGCGAAAGCGGCAAGGCGAGGCGGATGACGAGCGGCGCGCCCCCGGGACGTTCATAACGCTGCGCGCGGTAAACCAGTTCGCGGTCGAGTGTGGCGCTGCGGCGCACGGAGTGACCGGTGCCGCTCGCAACGGCCTGCTGAACTTCGGGGCGATCCGCGTGGTTTTCCATTTTTTCGGCGTCGGCTTCGGAATCAGCAAGGACGCGGCCGCTATTGTCAACGATGGTGACGCGGGCGCCGCTGCGGGAGGCGCGGCTCGTCCAGTCGCGGAGTTCGGCGGGATCGTCGGATTGCGGAGGGTTGGCGAGCGTGAGGCTGAGAAGAGAGGCGAGCTGGTCGTTGGCAGAGCGTATTGCCTGGCTGCGGATGACGCGCGCGGAATAAAGCTGCACGGCAAGTAGAACTACCAGGAGCAGGGCGCCGTAGGTGAGCCCGAGCTTCCAGAAAAGTCTAGCTCGCACGGGTTTCGAACAGGTACCCAGCGCCACGGATGGTTTTCATGAAGACGGGGTGCTGCGGGTCGGCTTCGATTTTTTCGCGCAGACGGCGGACGTAGACGTCCACACTGCGCGGGGTGACGAAACGCTCGGTGCCCCAGACGGCATCGAGCAATTGATCGCGCGTGAAGACGCGATTGGGACGGGCCGCGAGGAAATAGAGCAGGCGAAATTCCAGGGTGCTCATCGGTACGGGCTTACCGGTGCGCGTGACGCGGTAGGCGGCGGGATCGATTCGCAAGGCGCCGATTTCGACGGGTTTTTCCGAGGGCGTGCCGGGTTCGGCGCGGCGGAGCAAGGCTTTTACGCGCGCCACCAGTTCGCGCGGGCTGAATGGTTTGGTGACGTAGTCGTCGGCGCCCAGTTCCAGGCCCACGACGCGATCCGCTTCTTCGCCTTTCGCGGTGAGAATGAGGATGGGGAGTCGGTTGAGCGTGACTTCTTTCCGGACCTCCTTGCAGATTTCCAGCCCAGAAAGTTTCGGAAGCATCAAGTCGAGCACTAACAGATCCGGCGCGGCTTTGCGGATTTGCGCAAGGCCTGTCGAACCATCGCCGCTCGAGGAGACCTGGTAGCCGTCTTTCTCCAGGTTATAGCGCACCAACTCCACGATGTCTTTGTCGTCTTCAATAACCAGAATGCGTTTCATTTGGGTTATTTCTCGGTGAACCGAAACAAGATACGGGAAAGCGGGGCTCGGAAGCAAGGAGTAGCAAGCTGCGCGTGGATTTTTTAACACAGTAGTAACAAGGTGCCATAACGGGACGCTCGGTCCCGGATGAAACATCAATTCCGCTTTCGGATTGCGGACGACGATGCGATGGCCCTGCCATCCCACTGATTACAGGGATGTTGGTGTGGATTCAAGGGATGCACTTTGGCCACGCGTCTGCTTGGTTATTGGTGGAACGGTTCGAGGTATGGGACCCGCCATTGAGGAGTGCCGGAAGGCCGGCGGGAGGTACGGCAAATGAACGCGTCAGTCGAACGCCAGTTAGATCCGGCACGCCGGAGTATTGAGTCGCGCGATTTTGAGGCAGGGTTGCGGCGGAAGATCGTGGGGCAGGACGAAGCGGTACAAGCGGTAGTGGACTTGTACCAGGTGTTTCGCGCCGGATTGAATTCGCCGGGGCGGCCGGTGGGAAATTTGCTGTTTTTGGGGCCGACGGGCGCGGGCAAAACGCGCGTCGTCGAGGCTACGGCGGAAGTGCTGTTTGGAGATCCGCGCGCGGTCATCAAGGTGGATTGCGCC